>JBGPRB010000151.1:0-7735 GCA_041489355.1 Dehalococcoidia bacterium | reverse complement strand
GTTATTTTCTTATCTTCTTTTATTCGCTCACATTCATCGCACAGCGTCTTCTCCGAGGCGATTATCGCTCCTGCCGGAGGTAATGTGTTCGTGGCAAAAGCGTTTACGGCCGTCATTATTAAGTCAACCGGGGGAGGACAGCCGGGAATAAAGTATTCTACTTTCACTACCTGTTCAAGGGTCATTACTGTATCATAAAACTCGGGTAATTCAAGCTCGCCTTCCGCCACTTTGGTCTGGGTGAGCGGCACGGTTTTTTGTTCGTTGCTGTTTGAAGGCGCTTCCTGGTAGACCCTCTCGAATATCTCGGCGCGGTTGGTCAGGTTTCCCAGCGCTGGTATGCCGCCGAAGCAGGCGCAGGTGCCGAAGGCAACCATTACCTTGGACTTGCTGCGGAGGAGTTTGGCGATTTTTTCCTGCTCCGAATTTCTGATAGCCCCGTTGAACAGGCACAGGTCTATCTCGCCGTCCTGCATGGTTTCAACATGATGGTATTTGAAATCCAGGGCTATGGGCCAGAATACGATATCCGCCAGAGCGGCTATGTCTAATATCTTCTCGTTTGTGTCCAGCACAGCCACGTCGCAGCCGCCGCAGGACGCCGCCCAGTACAGCGCCAGTTTCGGTTTAGCCATTCTCGCCACCTCCGTTACGATTTAAAGGTCCGAGCTTTCTTACTTGCTCGGTCATGTCTCTCACGACAGCCGCAAATCGCTCGCCCTCTGACGCCGATACCCATTCCAGACGCAGGCGTTCTTCCTCGATGCCCAGTTGGGATAGCATCTTCTTCAGCAGCGGAATGCGTCGGCCCGCCTTGTAGTTTCCCTCGGCGTAGTGACAATCGCCGGGGTGGCACCCGCAGACGAGGACACCGTCGGCGCCCTTCTCGAAAGCCTTGATGACGAACTGGGGGTCTACCCGGCCGCTGCACATCACTCGAATGATATCTATATTAGGTGGATATTTTACACGCGAGGTTCCCGCCAGGTCGGCTCCGCTGTAGGAGCACCAGTTGCATAGAAATCCCACAATTCTCGGCTCAAACTTGCTGGACATATTTTATCCCTCCTGGCCTATCTGGCTAATACACCCTCAATTTGCGCAAGGATTTGCTGGTCGGTAAAGTGTTTGGTGGTTATGGCACCGGCGGGGCAAGCCGCGACACAGACACCGCATCCCTTACAGAGCACCTCGTTGACCTCTGCCACTTTCTTCTCATCCTTGCCGTCCAGACTTATCGCCTGGTAGGGGCAAAGAGAGATGCAAACGCGACAGGCGGAGCACCGGTCGGGATTAATCTGGGCAGTCAGCGGCTCGATAGTTACCTTGCCTCGAGCTAGAAGTGACAGCACCTCGGCCGCCGCGGCGCTGGCATGAGCGACAGTATCAGGGATATCGCGCGGTGCCTGGCACGTCCCACCCAGGAAAATACCATCGGTGTTGGAATGGAACGGCCTCAGCTTGGGGTGAGATTCCATGAAGAAACCGTGTTGGTCGCGCGTGATGTGGAAGACATTGGCCACGGTCGCGCTGTCTTTCCGCGCTATCATGCCTGTGCTCAGTATCACCATGTCTACGGGCAGCGTGATGGGTCGCCCCAGGCCGGTCTCCTCGGCCTTGACTACCAGCTGGTTGCCCTGCAGTACGACCTCGGCGCCGCGCCCGCGGATGAACAGCACCCCTTCACGCTGGACGCGCTCGTAGAACTCCTCGTACCCTTTTCCGGATGCCCGGATGTCTATATATAGCTCATACACCTGAGCGCCGGTTTTCTCTTTGACCAGATGCGCCTGCTTCATGGCATGCATACAGCATACCCTGGAGCAGTAGCTATTGGCATGAGAATCGCGGCTGCCCACGCAGTGGATGATGGCTACTGATTCCGGCACCCTGCCGTCGACCATGGTAACCTTGCCTCCGGTCGGCCCGCTGGCTGAGCAGAGCCGTTCGAATTCCATGCTTTCGATAATATTCGGGAAGCGCCCGTAGTTATACTGGGGTAATGCCGGTGCGTGGAAGAAATCGTGCCCGGTGGCAAGTAAAATGGCGCCGATATCCAGTTCCAGCACTTCCTCTTTCATATTGTGGTTGATACACTTGGGAAGGCAGACGGTTTCGCACAGGCGGCATTCGGAGCAGACGGCGCAGTTGAGACAGCGCTTGGCTTCGGCTATAGCCATCTCCCTGGTGAAGCCCAGAGCAACCTCCCTGAAGTTGCTTCGCCTTTCCTCCACCGCAAGCTCCGGCATGCCCATGCGCGGCCTCTTTTCGGTTCCCTCCGGTATGGTTACTTTAATATCGCTGGCTTTCAGCGTCTCTTCCTCGCGTCCCTCTTTCAGGTCGTGGCCCTGCAGGAATCTGTCGATGGACACCGCCGCTCTCTTGCCGGCGGCGATGGCTTCGATTACTGTGCCGGCAGACCCTATCATGTCGCCTCCGGCGAAGATTCCCTTGGCTCCGGTTTCGAGAGTCATCTGGTCTACGGCAACGGTGCCCTGTCTGGTTACCGTGTAACCTTTAGCTCCGGAAATCAGGCTGAGGTCGGGGTTTTGCCCCACGGCAAAGATAACCGTATCTATTTCTGTCGTAAATTCAGAGCCTTTGACAGGGTAGGGAGTCCCTCTCCCGCTTCTGTCAAGCTCTTTCAACTCCATATGAATGCACTCGAGCTCCGTAACCTTTCCCTGCTTGCCGCTTATCTTTGTGGGCGTCGTCAGGAAGTTAAGCTTGATTCCCTCTGCTTCGGCATCCGCTACTTCAATGGCTATGGCGGGCATGTCCTTCCTCTGGCGTCTGTAAAATATCTGGACGGACTCCGCTCCCTCTCTTTGAGCTACTCTGGCGGCATCGACCGCCGAGTTGCCGCCGCCGATAACGGCGACCTTCTTGCCTACGGCCACCCTTCTTCCCAGGTTGGTTTCTCTCAGGAAGTCTATAGCGTCGTAAACGCCTTTCAAATCTTTCCCGGGAACGTCGATATTGCCGCCCTTGTGGGCGCCGACGGCCATGAAGACCGCCTGATATCCGCTTTTCAGTAGCGACCCGGCGTCATCGACTCTTGAATTGAGCTTGATTTCCGCGCCGAGTTTCTTAATGTTGTCAATCTCTTTATTGAGGATACCCTTGGGCAGGCGGTACTCGGGTATGCCTACCGCCAGCATACCGCCGGCCATCGGCATCGCTTCAAAAACCGTCACCCCGTATCCCATCCGCACCAGGTCGTAGGCCGCCGTAAGCCCCGCCGGCCCCGAACCGATAACAGCCACCTTTTCTTTCCTGGTTATCGCCACCGGTGCCGGGGGTTTGTCTTCGGCATTATCGGCGGCGAACCGCTTGAGAGCCGCAATCGCAATAGGCTCATCTACCTCTCGCCGCTTGCATTCATCTTCGCAGGGGTGCGTGCAGACCCGCCCGCAAACGGAGGCAAAGGGAATCTGCTCTTTAATGAGTTCCAGGGATTCCGTAAACTTGCCCTCGGCGATTAGGGCGATGTAGCCCTGGACATGAATATGGGCCGGGCAGGTGATTTTGCAGGGTGATTTCTTTTTATCAATCGTAAAAGCACTGGGTATCGCCTGTGCGAATGGACGGTAGATGGCCTTGCGCTTGCTCAGTGCCATATCGAATTCGCTGGGTACTTCCACCGGACACACCTTGGCGCATTCGTTGCAGCCGGTGCATTTCTCTTTCTCGACATATCTCGGCTTTTTCTTGACCTTGACCTTGAAGTTGCCCACATATCCTGAGACGTCAGCCACCTCGCTGTAGCTCAGGAGGGTGATATTGGGATGCCGCCCTACCAGGACCATCTTGGGCGTTAAAATACAGGCGGAACAATCGAGTGTCGGGAAGGTTTTATCCAGTTGCGCCATTCTGCCGCCGATAGATGCATCGCGCTCCACCATATAGACGTGATAGCCGGCATCGGCGATGTTGAGGGCTGCCTGGATACCGGCGATGCCCCCTCCCACCACCAGGGCGCTGGGCGTTACCGGCACCTCGCGGGCTTCCAGCGGTTCCTGCCAGATGACACGGGCTACGGCGCCCCGGACCAGCCTCTGGGCTTTCTCCGTGGACTGGGCCCTGTCCGTCGAGACCCAGGAGCAGTGCTCGCGGATGTTGGCCATGTCGAAGAAATAGGGGTTAAGGCCGGCATCCTTGAGGACTGCCTGGAATGTCGGTTCGTGCATACGCGGCGAGCAGGAGGCAACTACCACGCGGTTGATCCCCAGTTCCCGGATGTCTTTCTTAATCATCTCCTGCCCGGGTTCGGAGCACATGAACTGGTACTGCCGCGCTACCGCCACGTTAGGTAGAGTAGCGGCAAGGTCTTTGACCGCTTCGACATCCACGGTAGCGGCAATATTTATACCGCACTGGCATACATAAACACCGACTTTTGTTTCTGACTGACTCATTATTGCCACCTCACTTAAGCAATCTGAAGCTGGCGAAGCTTCCCGTTTACCGGTACGACGTTCTGGTCCAGCAGCAGTACATCGGACGGAAGCCCGAAGGCCAGTCCTAGCAGCTGGGTCAGAAAGAGTACCGGAATGTGTATCTTAATCCCTAGTTTGGCGGAAATTTTTCCCTGATAGGCGTCCAGGTTCATCTGGCACATCGGGCATACTGTTACGATGCAGTCGGCGCCCTGGGCGGCCGTTAGTAGTTCGGCGACGAGTTTGACTCCTATTTCTGTTTCCGTGGTCATCAGGACCCCGCCGCAGCAGCGTGTCTTCCATAGATAGGGGAAAGTATCGGCGCCCACGGCCTCGATAAGGCGGTCCATGGAGGTAGGCAGGTAAGGGCCGTCGTATTCGCCGTAGGGCCGTACTGTCTGGCACCCGTAGTAAGGAACAACCTTTAGACCGGATAGCTTCTTTTCGACTCTCTTCGCTACGGCTTCTACCCCGATGTCATTGGCAATCACGTCGAGCAGGTGGCGTACCCGTGTCTTCCCGGAGTAATGCAGCCCCGCCGCCCCCAGTATCTCATCTATCTTGCCCTGCAAATCCGGCTCCCTCTGGAGACGGTGGTTCACCTTGAAAAGATTTAAAAAACAGGAGCTGCAGCTGGTCACCAGCTCCGAACCGACGGCCTCGGCCAGGGCCAGGTTGCGGGCCGGCAGCGATACCGAAAGCAGATAGCTCACGGACTCTATGGCGTTAGCCCCGCAGCAGCTCCAGTCCTCCAGTTCCACCAGCTCGGAACCCAGTGCGCTGATGACGGCCCTCCCCGATTTGTCATATCCTTTGGCCGTAGAAAGCAGCGTGCACCCCGGCATATATGAATAATTCATGCCCTTGCCTCCAATTCTTCAACCTTGCGGTAGATAGCCTTAATCTGGTCCAGCCTCTTGATATTGACATGAGATGCATCGAAAGTTACCTTGCCTTTACGCCACAGCGTAAAGCCCAGGCGGCTGAAGTCCATCACCTTGATGCGCTTGGTCTTACCGAAAAAGATGGTCATCATCTCGACTTCGTGCATGCGCCCGTGTCGGCGTACGGACTCCTTGAAGGCTTCATAGAAGCGGGCGCTGGAGCTGAGCTTCTCCGTGCCTGCCGCCACGGACATCCGTTTCAGCGCGGACATGGTCTCGGTACAGGCAATGCCGCGCAGGCAGCGCAGTGTGCAGGCGTAGCAGGCGGTACACAGCCAGAAGCTGTTGCTGTTGAGGACTTCGTCTTTCAGGCCGAGCTGAATCAAGCGCCACAGCTGGCGGGGTGTATAATCCATGGCATATGCCGTCTGGCAGGAAGCCGTGCAGGTCCCGCACTGGATGCAGGTCAATAGCTTCTCACGGTCTGGAGCTACCAGGTCGGCAAAGGAATGGTCGAGCATTTCTCGTGTCAGGTTAAAGACCTTCTCCCCTTTTGATGCCATACTATAACCTCCATTCCCCGGGGAATATCCCGGGTCGTCCTGAATATCTATATCGGATGATATATAACGTAAAATATAATCAACCTTCCTATATATAATTACAAATTTGCATTTGGAAATAGGGAACAACATACCATTTTTATGAGAAAAATGCCCCAATTGTTGACTGAAACCCTGCCATTATGGACAACAAAAAAGGCTTCCTTTGTTTGGAAGCCCGTATTCTTTACTGAGGTCTCCGGCTATTCTACTTTTCCGGGCATCTCTATCAGGCCTTTGCTGATGGCGTACTTTATCAGCTCGGTGCGGTTATGGAATCCCAGTTTTTCCATGACGCTGGTGCGGTGCCGCAGGACTGTTTTGACGCTTATGAAGAGCTTGTCCGCAATTTCCTGATTGGTGTGTCCCTCCGCCACGAGCTGGAGTACCTCCCTTTCGCGGTCGGAGAGCCGTTCGTACTCGCTCTTCTTGTCCCCGGCTTGCGAGAGGTATTCCTCGATGAGCGTCGAGGCGGCGTTGGGATAGAGATAGGACTCCCCTTTGAATACCGTCCTGATGGCTGTGACCAGCTCCGATGCCGTGGCTGTCTTGGCGATGTAGCCCTTGGCGCCGGCTCTGATGAGGGAAAGGATATATTCGCTGTCCTGGTACTGTGTCAGCACCAGCACCTTTACCATGGGCGTCCCCTTCTGGATATGGCGCGTCGCCTCCAGCCCGCCCATCACCGGCATGGCGATATCCATGAGGACCACGTGGGGCGTCAGCTGGTGCACCTTCTCGATGGCTTCCATGCCCTGCGTTGCCTCCCCGACGATGACGATATCGTCATAACTCTTGAGCAGTGCCCGTATGCCCTCCCGGAACATGGCGTGGTCATCGACTATCAGCACCTTTATCTCAGTCATCGTCCTCCTTAAAATTCACCGGGACCTCCACGGAGACTCTGGTGCCGCCGCCCGGTCTGGTATCGATTACCAGCGTTCCCCCCAGGAGTTCGGCGCGCTCTTTCATTCCCAGCAACCCCACCCCTTTACCGCCGGCTCCGGCGGAAAATCCTTGCGAGTGGTCGAAGCCGATGCCGTCGTCCTCTATCTGCACGGCGATGCTCTTCTCTTTAAATTCCAGGCTGATGTAGACGCTTTCGGCGTGGGCGTGACGGGCAATATTGGCGATGGCTTCCTGGGCGATACGAAAAAGCGCTATCTCCACCTCCGGCGGCGACCTCTTTTCCTGGCCGGCAGCCTCGACGTATACCTCCACGCCGGCGGCATCCAGGGAGTTATGGGCATACGAACGCAGTGCCGCTGACAGGCCCAGGTCGTCGAGCAGGCTGGGCCTTAAATCATAGATAAGGCGGTGCACATCCTTGGATGTAGCGATTAGCAGCGACTTTATTCCATCCATCTGGGTCTCGCGTTCCTTGACATCCGATTGCGGCGCCGCCGTCATGACTTCCAGGCCTATGCCCAGTGTGGCCAGCGCCTGGCTGGTCACATCGTGTAGCTCCCTGGCGACACGCTGGCGTTCGTCCTCCTGGGCCGAGATGATGCGCCGCAGTAGTTGTTCCAGCATCTTCTCTTTGCTCTGGAGCTCCTGGTACAGCTGGGCATTCTCCACGGCAATACCGAGCTGGTGGCCGAGGGATGTGAGAAGCTGGACTTCCTGTTGCGTGAAAGCTCGCGGCGTATGGCTGGCTATGTTCAGCACGCCGACCACCCGCTCTTTGGACTTCAAAGGTACGCTGATAAACGCTTTCAGGCTGTCCGTGGACTTGTTGGCGGCTCCATCGACGACCAGTGCCTCGCCCTTCTCGGCAACCTTCCTCGCCACTTCTAGACTGGATATCCAC
>JBGPRB010000150.1:0-7876 GCA_041489355.1 Dehalococcoidia bacterium | reverse complement strand
CCCTTATCCGTCAGATTGCCAATAAGGTTATTGAGATAAGAGGTGGTGTGCCGAGAGTCTATTCTGGGAACTATGATGAATATCTCTCCTGGAAGGGAGCCGCGGGGAATGGAGTCCCCCAAGTGCAAGAAATACGTTCTATTCGAGATACTTCGCCACGGGATATACTGCGCCAGCGCAAAGTAGCCGAAGGGCAACTGCGGAATAGTTATTATCAGGCCAGTTCACCTATCAAAAAGCGGATTAGCGAAATCGAAGCTGAGTTGAGTGAGCTTGAGACGCAGTTTCGGGAGCTGGAGAACTACTTCTCCAATCCGAAAACTTATGGAGATGCGGCGGAGATTATCGCGATTACCAGGAAGCATCGTGAGCTAAAGGAGACTATCCGCCTGATTACCGGGGAATGGGAGAGGCTATCCAGCGAAGCAGAGAGGAAGAGATTGGAATATGAGGAGGCGAAGCAGAATCTCGACTCTGAGTCTGCGCGCTAAAACTGAACTCCATGGATTCAACTGTCTATTATTGTCTCTATGGCACCGTCACGATTCTTTGGTATGATGAAATGAGTTGAATTGTAATAATGCATTACCTCACACCGGGGAGCAGTTGAAGACCTATTACAAATACGCTTTGTGCCTTATCCGGGATAACCGTTTGCTGGTACTGGAGGAATCCGACCAGGAGCTATATCTTATGCCCGGTGGAAAGCCCGAAGCTGGGGAAAGCGGCGAGCAGACTTTGGTCCGGGAGATAAAGGAGGAACTGGGTGTGGACCTGGATACCGGGTCATTGCGCCACCTGGGCTCGTTTGAGGATGTTGCCGCCGGCAACCCAGACGCCCGGGTTCACATTGAGCTCTATCTGGGTGATTTTTCCGGAGAACCGCAACCCCGCGCCGAGGTAACAAGGCTGGTCTGGTTTTCCAGGAACGACGACAGGACAAAGCTAGCGCCGGTTACCCGAAATAAAATATTACCCGCACTATTGAAACAAGGACTGCTGACTTAGCGTATGCCGACAAAACCGGAACAAATAATTTCGCTATCGAGACCTGAACTGCTGTCACCGGCGGGCGATTGGGAGTGCTTGCTCGCCGCAGTGGCCAATGGAGCCGATGCGGTCTACCTGGGGACAAGGGAATTCAATGCCCGAGTTAATGCCCGGAATTTTTCTATGGAGGAGTTGGACCGGGCCATCAAATACAGCCACAATCGGGGTGCACGAGTCTATCTTACGGCCAATATCCTGGTGAAAAACCATGAGGTGGCGCGGTTCTTCAATATCCTTTCTCAAGCCTACTCACTGGGGATTGACGGCGTAATTATCCAGCATGTGAGTTTTCTGGAAATAATCAAAAGCAACTTCCCGGGTTTGCAAGTTTTTATCTCTACTCAGGCGGCAATTGGAAATGCCCGCAGCGCCTCCCTATTGAAATCCGCCGATAGAATTATTCTGCCTCGTGAGCTTACTCTGGACGAAGTGAAAAAAGTGATTAGCTCCGGCGTACGGGCCGAGGTATTTGTGCACGGCGCTTTGTGCTTCAGTTACAGTGGTTTATGCTTATTTTCCAGTTTTGTTGGCGACCGCAGCGGCAATCGTGGCTCCTGCGCTCAACTGTGCCGTCAGAAGTATAACGGAACGTACCCGCTGAGCACCAGAGAGCTATGCCTTGTCAGGAGAATTCCGGAGCTTATCCAGGCGGGCATAACTGGATTCAAGATAGAGGGCAGAATGCGCTCTCCACTATATGTAGCGGTTGCCACCAGACTATATCGCAAAGCCATCGATTCATTCTTGGCCGGTGAATTTGCGATGCCTCAGAAGGAAATGGCGGAAATTGAGGTCGTTTTCAATCGGAAATTTACTGAGGGACTGATGTTCGGCGAGAAGAATCTAGTTTCGCCGGAAAAGCCAATGAACCGCGGGGCTCTACTGGGAGTCATTGAAGGTGGCGAAATCACGTTACAACGTCCCGTAGCTGCCGGCGATGGCGTCGGTATTTGGGGCGAGAACGGCGTAAGCGGCGCCATTGTTAGCGAGATAACGCGGGACGGTAAGAAGGCGAGTTCGGCCGCTGCCGGTCAGAGAGTCAATCTTGGCCTTCCGGCCCGCGATGGCTCCCAAATCTACCTGACCTCTTCTACCCGTATCAGTGTTAAGCCTGACTTCACTATTACGAGGCCGCCGATTGCGCCGCCCCAAAGAAAGAGAATCAAGGCTATTCTGCCGGAAATTGCTCCCCGGAAAGCCCGCGCTTCTAAACTGCTGGTTAAGGCATATTCGCTGGCGGAGGCAAGAGAATCTCTGCAAGCCGGCGCCGACACCGCCTTCTACAATATCTTCTCCCCTGACTTTCCAGAGGCAGAACCACAAGAGCGCTCGTCCGTTGGCGCCTATCTGCCGCGGATAATGAATGATGAAGAGCTATCCCATGCCCTGACCCTATTAAGCAAGAAGAAACCCGGTGCCATTTTGACCGGGAACCTCGGGTTCTTGACACAGCGGGCCGAGTTTGATGCCCCTGTGTATCTCGACTATACAGCAAACTGCTTCAATGACATCGATTTGCTCTTTTTCCGGAGATATAAAGTAATACCCGTACTCTCGCCTGAGCTTTCTCTAAAGGAAATGACGGAACTTCAGAACAAAGATGTGGTCATTTTATGCCACGGTGATATAGTACTGGTGAACACTTTAATTGCCATCGATGATAGGAAATTAGCTGACCAAAAAGGATTTGCTTTCCCGGTGAGAAAAGAAGGCCGCTACTGGCAGATTCTAAACAGCCGTCCCTTTGGTCTGTTCAATGACATCCGGAAATTATCTGCCGCCGGATTCGGCCAATTTTTCATCGATAAGCCTAACAAGGGCGCTTATTTCACGGAGTTATACCGGAATATCCTCAAACAAGATATCAACGATAGAAGGATAAGGAAAGGTTATACCTCTGGTCATCTTTACCGGCCGGTCAGATAGAGCATAAGCATTGAACTCGTCCCAGATTGCGCATAACATCTTATTGTCAGGTAACAAAAAACTAGATTGTTTGCACCTAGTTTCCCCGCTAGACTTTTACTCCAGAGGCCAGTAGAAAGGAAATATGATACTAGGACTGCAGGCTCTAATATGGGCTTATTTACACGGCCAGAGGTTGGTGGTATACTATGAGCCTAAAATCCACTTAAGCCCCGATGCTCGACGAGATTCTGCGATATGACACTAAAGATTGTTACCGACAGTACTGCCGACCTACCACCCCGGTTAGCTGGGGACCTTGGTGTTACCGTTGTGCCAGTCTATGTGCGTTTTGGGGATCAGGTCTATCGTGATCGAGTGGACATCAGCGAAGATGAATTTTACCAGAGGTTGTTGCATGACCCTATCCATCCTAGCACTACACAGCCGACTCCGCAGGATTTTGCCGATGTTTACCAGAAGCTGTCACAGGAGGCTGAGGGGATTATTTCCATTCACCTCTCCAGTAAATTGAGTGGTACATATAACTCAGCACTACAGGGAAAAGAATTAGTAGACACTAAGTGTCCTATTGAGGTAATTGACTCACAAGTACTGACAATGAGTCTGGGCCTGCTAGTTATAGCAGCTACTACCATTGCCAAGTCTGGCAAAAATATTCAGCAGGTAGTAGAAGAGATAAAACAGACTATCCCCAGTATCCATTTGCTTGCCCTTTTTGATACCCTTAAATACCTGGCTTTGGGTGGGCGAATCGGTAAGGTGCAAGCACTATTAGGCTCGGTATTGAGCGTGAAGCCGATGCTGACAATAAAAGACGGGGAACTGGTACCGGCTGGGCGAGTTCGCAGCCGCACTAGGGGCATAAACAGGTTAGTTGACTTTGTGAAAAATGCCGTAGATATTCAGGATATGGCCATTGTTTATAACACCACACCTGATGAAGCACAAACCTTAGTTGGACGCATGGGTTCTATATTCCCTAAAGAGCGGATCAGGTTAGCTAGGCTGGGACCTGCGTTAGGAGTCCACGCCGGGCCAGGCGTACTGCTTGTAGCTCTTAGGGGAATAGTCTGACCTAAGTGTTAATAGCTACTGCGGGTAGCTGAAATATTTTCGCCAAGAATCTCCAGCCCATCACGCATTCCGTCACAATGTGACATGGTAGGTTCGGTCGTTAGCGAAGTCGCTTCTAGTTTATGTCTGGTGGCGCATACTGGAAGCACCAGGTGAACAGGGGCATTCTCTTTGAACCCCGCTTCAAAACCCAGGAGAAGCGTGATACAATAGCGAAAGTGGTCAGCGCAAAATCAATAATCCTTGTAAGAGCCACTGATGCGTCAAGGCGTTGTCTAAAGAAACGAAGAGTCCGACAATATTCTACGGTTGGTTCGTAGTTGCAGCGTGCTTTGCGGTAACGCTAAGCCTCGGGGAATCTTTTTGGGCATTCGGCGTTTTCTTTAAACCACTGGAGGATGAATTCGGCTGGAGCCGAGCCCTCGTATCGTCAGGTTATACTGCTTTCTTGCTGGGCTATACTATCTCAGTTGTAACTGCCGGCAGACTTGCTGACAGGTACAGTTCTCGTCCCATCATTCTTGCGAGTGCGCTGTTATCCGGACTAGGAATTTCCCTATGCAGCCAGACCCAGAGCATTAACCAGCTTCGTTTTTTTCTCTTTATTGCTGGTCTGGGAGCTGGTGCTAGCTGGTCGGTGCCAATCTCCGTCGTACAGCGATGGTTCTATAAGGAGAAACGGGCTGGACTGGCACTGTCTATAGTTTCCGCTGGGGTTGGCGTAGGAGCTCTAATCTTCGCACCGCTCATTAACTATTTGATACTCAATTATGGTTGGAGGAACGCCTACCTGACGATTGGTATCCTCTTTCTTATTATCATTGCTGTATCATCACTGGTGATCAAACGAAGCCCGACTTATGCACGAGCGGGTCCGGAGAGCAACGACATCACATTGGATTCGTCAAATACCGAAGACTGGCCGACAGCCAAAATCGTCACTACTGCTCCCTTTTTTGGTTTAGTCTTAATCACATGTGCTGGAACTCTTGCTTTCAATATTGTGTCGGTCCATCTTGTACCGCATGCGGTGGACGTTGGCATCAGCGGAACAGATGCGGCGGCAGCTCTGGGACTAATGGGAGGATTCTCAATTCCCGGTCGGCTCGTGTCCGGTTTCATCTCGGATAGGATAGGTTGGCAAAAAGTGCTTGCCTTCTCTCTCTTCGGGATGGCCCTCTCCATGATATGTATATTGCTTTTGAAAACTCAATGGACACTTTACCTCTTCGTTTTTGTATTTGGGATATGCTCAGGAGTCAGGTCCCCAGCTCAGGTCGGAATCTTGAGTGCATTTTTTGGCATGCGTTCAGTGGGGGAACTAATCGGAATCACCTCTGGCATCAGCCAGCTTATTAGCGCTTTTGCGCCCTATATTGCTGGATTCATCTTCGATACCACCGGCAGTTATTTTATCCCGTTCATAATTGTGATGGTATTCCTGTTTGCCGCTAGTCTTTTTACGACTGTAATCAGTAAACCACTAGTCAAGTCAAGACAACGCGGCTGAACAAAGAGCCAAAAAGTGAAGGGACATTGTCAGTTCGGGAGGACAATCTCCCTTCATTAGGTATCTCCTGCTCAACAGTTAGAAGCTACGCTCCCCGACCCCGTTTTGGAGGGGCGCCTGGTGCCGACGTCTGCAAGTCCTGCACCGCCTGGCAATACTTGCACCGACCCTGACGCGCTGTGATGAACCAGTGATGCGAACCCGTGGGTGACTTCTGACAGTACCAAGGCTTTCCCTTGTTGAGGTTGGGAGTAAATCGGCCGCCTGCGCCTCTATACCTGGTGCCGCCATGCCTCCCCAGGCTTGGGTCAAAAACTACCTTCGTCACCGAGTTCCCCTTTCCCACTTGAGGCATTCTCTAACTCCTCAACAAACAAAGAGACAAAGGGGCAGACAACACCCTAGGCACTCTCCCGTTGGCCATTTGTCGCCCTCGCCTCGCCTGGTGCCTGATTCGGCTCCTAGCTTGTGTTGTACGCTAACGGTCATTGGTGGGCAAGGTTATTCTCAGAACTACAGTTTCGTATCAGTAATACTTTTCATCTTATTGTTGCCTCGAGTCCGGCATAACCGAGCCGAAGCGAGTTGTGCCCGAGTCACCAGACTGTTGAACGGAATCGCGCACTGCCAGACCGGATGATCGCATTACCCATTATCGCAAAGTACAGTTCTGCCGTGATGGCATCCGAGTCTTTGTGAAGCACTATAGTGGGCCAGTTACTTTTTGATGGTTTGAAGCAACGACTGCCACTCATCGCGCGGCGGATCCTCCAGAAAACCATGGGCTTTGGCGGCAACGAGGCCCATCTTTAGCAGTTGCTCCGCCGCAGCCCTCATGGTCATACCCCTTTGAGTGCGGTAGACCTGTATCATTAAATGAATGTTTGGATGTATCAGAATGGACTTGATGGGGGCTCCGCGCTTAATGGGCTGGTAATTCATCGCCATGTTGTTCAAAGCCTCAAACCGACCATGCAGTAGAAAAACCATGGTCGTATTGTCGGCTCTGATGGCATAACTTTACTATCCGATGAACTTGTAGCTTTCTCCATCCTCTTGCACGATCAATATTGGGTGATCCAGTTCCTTCTCTAGTGTCTTTTTGAGAAGCTTCACGCATGCATCAACATACGCCTTTTCTTCTTGGCCCCCTATCTTTTCCAAGAGTTCCTGTCTGGATACCACCTTGTTCTTATTGTCGACTAGCACATGCAGTATTTCAATCATGGTAGGGCTTAGATCCAGCTGTTTATCGCCAACACGAAATTCATTGCTGATAAAATCAATACTCAATCTTCCCCTAATGAATGGCTCCCCACCAGAATCATCGCTTTCTTGGAGTATTCCCCTGCGGCGGAGCAGAGCTTTAACTCTAGCCAAAAGCTCACCGGGGGAGAAAGGTTTCACAACATAGTCGTCAGCTCCCATCTCGAGCCCTTGGATCTTGTAAATTTCCTCTCCTCTGACCGTAAGCAAGATTACTGGCACATCAGAAAAAGCCCTGATCTTGTGCAAGACCTCAAAACCAGTTATATCCGGCAATCCAATATCCAGAAAAATGACATCTGGCCGATCGTTTCGTGCTAGCTCGACACCTGTCTGCCCCATTGTGGTAGAGATTACAGTGGCTTGGGACCATTTTAACCTGATAGTACAACGTAAAGCTTCTATAATCTCGAGGCTGTCTTCAACTATGAGAATCTTCATACTTTTGCTTACATATCATACACATTCAGTGCACTAACATTATAGCATACTTGATATGCTCCCCAAAAACTGGTCCAGCCAGAGTGAGACTTTTGTGGGATAATCACACATTGACAGGAGGGTTATTCCATGAAGAGTTCACGGTACACGGCGGAGCAGGTGGCCTTCGCCATGCGGCAGGCTGAGTCCGGGACACCGGTTCCGGAGGTCTGCCGCAAGATGGAGATTTCCGAGCAGACCTACTACCGCTGGCGTAAAGAATACGGCGGTATGCGGGTGGAACAGGCCAAGAGACTCCAGGAACTGGAGAAAGAGAACACCCGGCTGAAGAAGGTGGCTGATATTTCCCTGGACAATGCCATCTTGAAGGAAGCCGCCCGGGGAAACTTCTAAGCCCGTCGCGGAGGCGCAAGATTACGATTCATGTTTGCCAGACTCTTGTGGTCTCTGAGAGACGGACCTGTCAGGTGTTGGGGCAGGCGCGATCGACCCAGCACCGTGTTCACGAGATAAGCGGTGAGGAAGCCAGGCTGGTGACCGACATCACCGCATTGGCGACAAGGTATGGCAGATATGGTTATCGCCGGATTACTGCATTACTAAGTG
>JBGPRB010000149.1:0-7889 GCA_041489355.1 Dehalococcoidia bacterium | reverse complement strand
TAAGAAGAATAGTAAAAAAATCTGAAGGTAAGTCAGGGTAATGATATTACCAAAGTGGTAGGCCGTGCAGGATTCGAACCTGCGACCAATGGATTAAAAGTCCACTGCTCTACCAACTGAGCTAACGGCCCGTGAAAATGGGATTCCAGCTTTTAATTCTATCAAATCAATCTCGCCAGCGCAACCTCCGCCACTACTTTGTGAAAGTACACGGCTTTAGGCTATAATAGCAGACACCACACCGCGACACTGTCATGAAGACTTCATCATCGTCCGACGAAAAATACATGCGGCAGGCCCTCAGGCTGGCCCGTAAAGGACTGGGGAAGACCAGCCCGAACCCCGTGGTAGGGGCTGTAATCGTTAAAGAAGGCCGCATCATCGGGCAGGGACATCATCATCACTTCGGCGGCGACCATGCCGAAATTGATGCGTTAAAAAGCGCCACGGAGGACGTTAGCGGCGCCACGATGTACGTTACCCTGGAGCCTTGCCGCCACTGGGGCAAGACGCCCCCCTGCACGGACGCCATCATCAAGAACAGAGTCGGCAAAGTGGTCATCGGGACGCTGGACCCGTTCCCGGAAATGAGGGGTAAAAGCGTTGAGATATTGACGCAACACGGCATCGAGACCGGGGTGGGGGTGCTGGAGAAGGAGTGCCGCTCTCTGAACGAAACTTATTTAAAGTACACCACTACCGGCATGCCTTTCGTGACCGTGAAGTTTGCCCAGACGCTTGATGGGAGAATCGCCACCGCTCAAGGCAGCTCCCGCTGGATTAGCTCGCCGGAATCTCTGAAGCTGGCGCACAGGCTGCGCTCTCACCACGACGCTATCATGGTGGGCGTGGGCACCGTGCTGGCGGATAACCCCGAGCTTACCGTGCGGCTGGTCAGGGGTCGAAACCCCACCCGCATTATACTGGACTCCAGGCTGAGAATCCCGCTCGATGCCAAAATGCTGACGAATCAAGAAACCGCCCGTACTTTAGTAGCCACCACCCCCGCCGCCGACAAGGAAAAGCTGTCTGCCCTGAGCCGGATGGGCATTGAAGTGCTGACCGTGCCGCCGGATAAACAGGGTAAAGTAGACCTCACGCAGCTTATTAAAATGCTGGGTCAGCGACAGATTTCCTCTTTACTGGTGGAGGGCGGGGCAGAGACAATTACCTCATTCTTACGCCTGCACCTGGTGGATAAGATAATAGCAATAATAGCCCCGAAGATAATGGGCAAGGGCACCGACGCCGTGGGTGAGCTTAATATCACCGACGTGGGTAAGGCTTTAAAGCTGAGGTTTGACAGGGTCTACCGGAGCGGGGAGGACATAGTGGTGGAGGGGCGAAGGGTATAAGAAATAGAGTATATAAAAGTAATATTACTAAAAATTAGGGCAAGTATGTATTGACATTCATGGTTAAATTAATTATAATACGTTCTGCGTCTGGGATGAGTCGCCAAGCGTCTCGTCTTGGGGCTTTTAGCCCTAAACCCAGTCGCTTTTTTTTTACTTACAGGAAATAAGGGGGCAGCTTTTATGTACTTGTGTTACATAGATGAATCTGGAACCTCGGATATTCCTGGTAATACATCTCATTTCGTTCTTGCTGGTTTGTCTATTCCAATACAATATTGGAAGTCTTGTGATAGGGACATTGAGACAATTAAAAATAAATATCATCTCGGTAACACTGAGATACATCTTGGTTGGATTCTCCGTCCGTATCTTGAACAAACTCGCATTACGGACTTTGAAAAACTTAGCTATGCAAAAAGAAGGTCTCAAGTTGAACAATTGCGAAAGGCCGAATTGTTAAGGTTACAAAAGGTAGGAAATCCTAAATTATATCAACAAATAAAAAAGAATTTCAGAAAAACTAATGACTACATTCATCTAACTTATCCTGAGAGGAAAGAGTTTATAAAGACAATCGCAAACTGTGTATCGCAATGGGGTGTTGCCAGGGTTTTTGCAGAATGTGTGGATAAAGTATTTTTCGACCCTACTAGACGAGCTCAAACCCAGACCATTGATGAACAATCATTTGAGCAGATAGTTTCTAGATTCGAACACTATCTTCAGTTAATCGGTACTAGTGACCCCAAAGAATGCTGTGGATTACTAATCCACGATAATAATGAGACAGTTGCTAGAAAACATACCGATTTAATGAAAGAATTCCACAGAAAGGGGACAACCTGGACAAACCTAAGGGCAATAATTGAAACACCTTTATTTGTGGATAGTCAACTTACTAGTATGGTTCAAATCGCCGATTTGTGCGCATATTCAATACGAAGGTATCTCGAAAATGGTGAAACTGAACTTTTTGACTTAATTTTTCAAAAAGCAGATACAAAAGACGGAGTTGTAGTTGGAGTAAGACACTACACGAATTCACAATGTAAATGCAGGATTTGTACTTCACATAAAAAAGGGAGAACAGCATAACCACTGTCACCTATCCCCTTCACCCCCCAAAATATTCCATCACCTCCGCTATCACAAATATCGACCCCGCCGCGCAAATAAGGTCGCCGGGCTTGGCCCCCTCCAGCGCCAGCTTTATAGCGTCGGTTACGCTCTCCGCTGAACGCGGCGTCACCCCGTGCTTTAAGAACTCTTCAGCCAGCACCTCTGCCTTTACCGACCTCGGGTGGCGGGAACTCACCAGGATAATGTCGCCGGTTATTTTCACCGCCTCGGCCACCATGCCCGCTATATCCTTATCCCCCCCGAACCCCAGTATCAGGGTCAGCTTATCGTATTTAAAATACTGTCTTAACGCCTCGCCCAGCCTCTGCATCGAGTAGGCATTATGCGCCCCGTCCACGATTACCCACGGCTCTTTACCCAGCACCTGTAAACGGCCCGGCCAGTTGACTTTTGCCAGCCCGTAAGCGATGTCCTCCGCCGGTATCCTCGCGCCCATGTCCGTTAATATCTCCGCCACCGCCACGGCGTTGGCTGCGTTCTCCATCTGGTGCTCGCCCAGCAGCGGAATCCACAAATCATAGTCCCCCCTCATCCCCTTCACCCGGAACGACTGCCCCTCGGCATCGAAGCTGCCCTTTTCCCAGGTAACGTCCTCGCCAACTTTAACCAGCTTTACCCTTCGCTCCCGGCAGACCCTCTCTATCACCTCCATAGCCTCCGGGAACTGGGGCGCGCTGACCACCACCGCCCCCGACTTGATGATGCCCGCCTTCTCCCCGGCTATTTTGGCGAGGGTATCCCCTAGCACATCCGTGTGGTCGAAGCTGATGGACGTGATGACGCAGACCTGCGGCTTTACCACGTTGGTGGCGTCGAGGCGCCCGCCCAGTCCCACCTCCAGCACCTGGTAGTCCGCCCTTACCTGCCGGAAATGGAGAAAAGCCATCGCCGTCAGTATCTCGAATGTGGTCAGCTCCCCCAGGTCGCCGATGCGATTCTCCGCCTCGACCTCCGGCTGGAGACGCTCGGTCAGCCTGGCCCAGTCCTCTTCGAGGATGGGTTTCCCGTCGACCTGTATCCTCTCCGTGAAGGACAGAAGGTGGGGGGAGGTATAAAGTCCCACCCGGTAGCCGGTGCTTTTCAGGATGGACGCAACCATGGCGGAGGTGCTCCCCTTCCCTTTCGTCCCGGCGATGTGGACCGATTTCGCGGCGTGGTGGGGATTCCCCAGCCTCTCCAGCAGCCTCTCGATGCGCCTTAAATCCCAGACGATTCCCGAACGTGGCAGTCGCTCGTAATCGGCGAATTTTAAGAGATATTCCAGGGCTTCCTGATAGTTCATTTCTTCGTTCCTTTCTCATATCTTACCCTTTACGGCTTATCAGGTAAAGGCAAAAATATAATTAAAAAATTATTAACTTTTTATCTGAAAACCTATTGACAAATACTACCCGTTGTGGTAATTTATAAACCTCGACACCACAGGATGTGGAGGTTGGCAGGTGAATTGCCCCTACTGCGGATACCATGATTCGAAGGTTATCGATTCGCGTGACGTCAACGACGGCATACGCCGCCGGCGCCAGTGCCTGCAGTGCGACCTGCGTTTCACCACCTACGAGCGCTTGCAGCGTGCCAGCCTTTTCGTTATTAAAAAGGATGGCCGGCGCGAGGATTTCAACCGGGAAAAGCTCCTTAGGGGTATCCGCAAAGCCTGCGAAAAAAGGCCGCTGCCCAGCGGCACCGTGGACAGGCTTGTCGATGATATCGAGGCTGAGCTTTTCCAGATAGGCAGAACTGAGATTCCCAGCGCTGCCGTCGGCGATATGGTCATGGCAAAACTGAAAAAACTCGACCATATAGCCTATATCCGCTTCGCCAGCGTCTACCGTGAATTCGCCGATATCACCATGCTCAAAGAAGAGGTGGATAGCCTGGCCGGCCGTTCGCTAACGCCTCCCGCCGACCAGCTCCCGCTCATCCCGCTTTTAGAGCTGCCCATACAGCTAAAGACCCCGCGGAGGCTGCGGCGATGAGCACGAATAATCAAGCGGGAAGGCGGCACTCGACCCCCGTCAACCGCAGTCAGATTGCCCGTATCGTCTTTGCCAACGCCGAGGCCATGGGCATACGCGACCGCAAGCTCGTGGAGCGGCTGACATCGCAGGTCATCGAGCGTCTGGAAAAAGCCCAGGCGCAATACCTGCCCACCCTGCCCGGCATGGAAGACCTGGTAGACAAGCGTTCCCGCCGCTCTCAGCGCCTGCCCACCGAGGCGGAAATCGAGGCTATGGTCATGGAAGTCCTGAACGCCGCCAAACCAGTACCGATAGAGGAGGCCAAACCGATGGAAACCAATACTGAAGTCAAAACACCCAGAGAAACGATGTCCTCCACCGGCCTGACCGATACGGCTCGTCAGGTACTGGAAAAGAGATATTTGAAGAAGGACAAGCAGGACAATGTCATAGAGAAACCGGAGGATATGTTCCGCCGGGTGGCTCATGCCATAGCCGCCGCGGAGCTTATCTATAACTCCAAAGCCAACGTAAAAGCTATCGAAGACGAGTTCTTCCGGCTCATGTCCGGGCTGGAGTTCCTGCCCAACTCTCCCACTCTCATGAACGCCGGCAGGGAGCTGGGACAGCTTTCGGCCTGCTTTGTCCTCCCCGTGGAGGACTCTATGGAGTCCATTTTTGATGCCGTCAAGTACACCGCCCTCATCCATAAGAGCGGCGGCGGCACCGGCTTCTCTTTTTCCCGGCTCCGCCCGGAGACAGACAGGGTCGGCTCTACCGGCGGCGTCGCCAGCGGCCCGGTCTCCTTCATCAGGGCATTCGATACTGCGACCGAAGTCATCAAACAGGGAGGAACGCGGCGGGGCGCCAACATGGGCATCCTTAACGTCGACCACCCCGACGTTGAGAAATTCATAAACGCCAAGGCAGATATGAAGTCCCTGACCAATTTCAATCTCTCCGTGGCACTTACGTCCGGGTTCATGGAAGCTGTCAAGGCGGGTGCCAACTATGAGTTAGTTAATCCACACACTCAAGAACATACCCCTAAAAGCGCGAAAGAAGTCTTCGAGAAAATCGTGGACATGGCCTGGAAAACGGGCGACCCCGGCATCGTCTTCATCGACCGCATCAACGAGTCTAATCCCACACCTCACCTCGGCAAAATCGAGAGCACCAATCCCTGCGGCGAACAGCCCCTTCTCCCCTACGAATCGTGCAACCTGGCATCCATCAACCTGTCCCGGATGGTGTGGAAGAAAGGCAGCGCCTGCGAGATTGACCACGCTAAACTGGCGCAGACCGTGAAAATAGCCGTCAGGTTCCTGGATAACGTTATCGACATTAATAAGTTCCCGCTGAAGCAAATCGAGGAGATGACGAAAAAGACGAGGAAAATCGGCCTGGGCATCATGGGCTTTGCCGATATGCTGGTCATGCTCGGTATACCTTATAACTCCGAAGAAGCTCTGGATGTCGCGGGAAAGCTCATGGGTTTCATCAACGAAAAGGCCACTGAAGCCTCGGTGGAACTCGGCAGTGAGCGCGGCGTTTTCCCCGCCTTCAAGGATAGCATTTATGACGTCCCGGGCGGTCCGCGTGTCAGGAACGCCACCCGCACCACCATCGCCCCCACGGGCACGCTCAGCATGATTGCCGGTTGCTCCAGCGGCATCGAACCGCTCTTTGCCCTGAGCTATACCAAGACCGTCCTCGACGGCACGCCTTTCGTCGAGGTGAATCCGTACTTCGAAGAGGCGGCCAGGAAAGGCGGATTTTACTCCGACGAGCTTATGAAAAAGCTGGCCGAAGGCACTCACCTCGGCGATATCAAGGGCGTGCCCGATAAAATCAAGCGGGTCTTTGTCACCGCTCATGAAATTACGCCGGAATGGCACGTTAAAATGCAGGCCGCCTTCCAGAAATCCACTAATAACGCCGTCTCCAAGACCATTAACTTCCCCCACGAAGCCACCCGTGAGGACGTCCGCCAGGCTTATATGCTCGCCTACGAGGAAGGGCTGAAGGGCATTACCATCTACCGCGACCGCTCTCGCGATTCCCAGGTGCTGACCACCGGCAAGAAGGAAAAAACGGCGGAAGAGCCGGCTAAACGCGCCCCCCGGAAAAGACCCGCCGAGACTAAAGGTAGTATCACCAAGGTCAATACCGGCTGCGGGTCTCTCTATATCACCGTAGCCTATGATGACCAGGGTATCTGCGAGGTCTTCTCCACTCTGGGAAAGTCCGGTGCTTGCGCCGCCGCTCAACTCGAAGCCATCTGCCGCCTGATATCCCTGGCACTGCGGTCCGGAGTGGACGTGGCCCAGGTAGTGAAGCAGCTCCGCGGCATCCGCTGTCCCAGCGTATCCTGGGAGGGGGGTAAGTCCATCCTCTCCTGCGCCGATGCCATCGCCAGCGTCCTGGAGAAACATATCATCAACAGCGATGACAAGCCCAAGCTGGAGGACTACGGTCTGGCCAAGAACATGGCTGGCCAGTGCCCGGAGTGCAGCAACATGCTCGTCTATCAGGAAGGCTGCTACCACTGCCCGGCGTGTGGGTACACGAAGTGTTAGGGAAAGAAGAAAAATAATTTCAGGAGGTCTATATGCAAGTTGTTAAAAATCAGGTTGAAAACGAAAAAGTACACCTTATTTGTGGAACTACCTGTAGTCCAAATTCTGGCTGTAATTCTCGTCTGGGTTAATAGGTAACCTATCCTCCTGACCCCCTTCCCTTAGGTATTGTTGAAGGGAAGGGGGAAGTAGTTTTAAGAGGGGGGCTTTGCCCCCCTCTTTATTATTTCTCCCCCTCTTCAATCAAATAATCTAACAGGCTAACTCAAAGTAGCTGATTGGAGAGGGGGTCAGGGGGTGAGGTAAGCAAAATCCCCCTTCGTCCCCCTTTAAGCCTTGCATATAAACCACTCTTTTTAAGAAGCTTTTTGTTCAAGTGCCATTTCTGCACAAAAAGTTAAAATCTCTCCATCTTAGGAGTGTCTTAATCAATCCAATACCATCCTTCGGGGAGTTGCGGTTTCCCATTTATAGTACGGTATGAGGTGAATAATTGAATCGCATAACCGTTTCCAATCGCATATCCTGTATATTTATATTTACTGTCAAGCAAATTCGCATTATGTCCTGGTGAGGATTGCCACATTGCTAGAGCACCAGAATTATTTAAGAAGCCAGTGCTCATGGTTATATTTTCTGCTAGGTGTCCGTTATAATTGCCTGCACTATAATGGCTGAAGTTTGAATACAATTCTCTTAATCTTAATTCAGCCATTTGATTTAAATCATCAGTGAAGATTAGAGGTTGCAATCCGTTTTGTTTTCTGTATTGGTTGAATCGTTCGGCATAATCCTGTACTATTGACAGTGCTTGTTTGACGTCGGATGTCAATAACGGACACGAAACCTATCAT
>JBGPRB010000148.1:0-7922 GCA_041489355.1 Dehalococcoidia bacterium | reverse complement strand
GTATCGCAGGTTAGACAAGGCTCTGGACAATTGAATATAAGGCTACTACTCAAGGGCAAGGTTTACCTTGTTTTGAGAATACCCCTATAAGTGGCTAGTCCACTATCAATAGTGCCAGCGAGTTGCGGGCTATTGATAAGCACTTTACGGGGTAGAGGATAAAAACAAGGTGATAATTGCTCGGTTTGATTAGGGGAAGTCTTACCTTTTCTAGAGAGCGGGGCGGTCTAACAGGTTAGAAAAAGCCTCGGTTGATTAGGGTAAGTCTTGCCTTTTTCACGATAGTCGCTTAACACAGTTACGGGCAAAGGTGTCCTATTGATTAGGGATGCTTTTGCCTTTTTTTGTGTCCATTTTAGGGGATAGCCATTCGGCTATCCCCTTTTTTTATTCTCCAGCACCGCCCCTTGAGCTGGCATCCCTGAAGGGAAAGGGAGGGGGGGAGGAGGAAGGAAGGAATCTTCACCGCCCCCCCAAAAACGCCCAGATTTTGATTACAGAGCGTCTCCCTGCTGTAAAGTAGAGGCTCTCCCGACGGACTGGCACCGGGGAGAGCCTCTTTTTGTACCCAATCACACATTCCAGTGTGCCCTCCTCCATATAGATTGCCCGTGGTGGCGGCACCGTTTTCACAAATTCCATGAAGCCGTTAACACTGGTGGCGACGCTATTGGCTTTGACTAATCGGCCGGCTTCATTGACCACCGCAAAATCCAAGGTGGTGATATGGCAGTCCATTCCAATATAATGCATTCTGGTATCTCCTTTCTAAGATCGAGTAAAACTTTATCATATCTTAGCTTAGGGATACCCATGGTTTCATTTTCTCAAGCTAATGTGACCCAACAATTGCCTATTTTGGTTAATTTGTTAACCCGGCATGTATATATTGATGTATATATTGTATCTCGGAAGGGAGTATATCCTTGAAAAAACGAGTTGGAGATAGGGCTATCCCTGGCTGCTAGGCGATAAGGTGTCTCTTCCTCACATCCCCTTGCCATTGACTTATATGGGGTGAATGTTGTAGCCTCATCATTATAGCGAAATGAAAGGAGAAGTTAAATCCAATGCAGGCTTATTGTGTGAAGTGTCGTACAAAAAGGGAGATGAAGAACGCCAAGAGCATAACCATGAAAAACGGCAAATCGGCGACCCAGGGTGTGTGCCCGGTGTGCGGGACGAAAATGTTCCGAATAGGGAAGACTTAGGGAAAAACCAGTCTCAATATGAAAAGGCCGGATATTAGCTGCTAGCGAATCCGGCCTTTTCTTTTATCTAGGAGTAACTTTTCAAGCAATCGTTACCCCCTTCTCTCAGCAGTTCGTAAAATAGCGATGTAAGCTTACCAGCCCGTCTACCTGCATTACTATTGCAGTAGGGAAAGGCAAATGCACACAACCACGACACAGAAACTCGCATGTCGACGGAAACCAAGAAGACTAGGGCTTGGCTGTAGATTCGGCAAGGCTAACTACCACGGCAGCCGGATCCACGACCCCTGCTGATACTTTCCCCCGTAGGCTAATAGTGGATAGGGTAAAAGTGGCACCTTTGTCCGTGCTGGTGGCTACACCCATATCGCTCGGAGGAGCACCAGGTTTCGGAGGTATACCACAATAGTAAATATAGATTGCATCATTGTAGTAAACTGCCCCCGGCACCGAACCTTTACAGATGAATCTATTCTGAGTATGCTGTGACCAGGTTATGCCATCAGCAGAGGTAGCCAAATAGATCTCATGCTCCGAAGGGGGTGCGCTAGGAGATGGAGCGTACTTATAAAACATAAGGAATTTGTTATCAACTTCAATCACCGATGGGTCAGCAATCATTCCTGACGGTGGGGGATTTAAAGCAACCCCGGTATACCTCAGGGTGCCATTAGTCTGGTCATAAGCCGCCACATGAATGCCACCCTGGTAACTGACAAAGGTGCGCACATTACCGCCAAAATTATAGGAACCCGGGACGCCGCCATGGTTCCAATTGAACGATTTGTCGTGGGTAAAGGTGCCTGAGGAGTCAGGCGATGTGGCTTTCAATAATTGCGTTCCCAGGCTGAGGAACATCAGCCACGAGCCATCATTCAAACGCACCACATCAGGGTCGGTAATGCCGAACTGGGTGCCGCTGTCGTAAGAAAAACGCACTCCTGGCTCTTCCTGGAAGTGGATGCCGTCGCTGGAAGTGGCACTGTAGATGGCATGTGGCCCCGCTGCCGCCGCCGGGTCACCCCCTATTGTCGGCACACCGTAGTAATAAAGACGGATGACTTTGTCAACTGTTGGTGCCGGAGTTGTTGCGGGAGCAGGCTCAGGAGTTGGCGGCGAAGGCGGTGGTACGGGAGATATCGAGGCTGGTGGTTTTGGCAGTGTTGGTGCTGGCAGTGAAGGCACCGATGGAGAAGGTAGAGATGGAGGTGTAGGACTTGGAACAGGCGTAGGCGTCGGGATGGGCGGAGAAGCTGGGCTCGGTGTCAGCTTGGGCGCAGTACAGCCAACCATAAGCACCAAAGCGACAAACAATAAAACGAGACCACCAAGTCTCATACGAACACCTCGTTATTAGCTCTCAAATAAGGAAGGGATTCTACCGACTTCACCATCTTAGCACATGCACAACTAGGTCACAAAATGGACTTTTGTCACTCTTAGATGTACGGGTTAGAGCGATATCCGGCCGGATATTAACGAGTGTTCCATTAATTTTCACCACTAATTACATCAGTGAGCAGCCATAAAAATCCTGCCGTCCTGAGGTTGGACCGTGAAGCTTGTGCCCTTAGCGCCCGTCGATACATCCTGATAGGCAGTAGCAAACTTAATCATGCTGGCGCTGGTGGTCGGATTGACCATCGCCACACCATTCTGGAACTCCCTTATCCATGTGCCGTCACTACGCTTCTGGGCTTTCCCTTTGGCTAAACCCAGGTTGGCATCATACTCGGGAAACCACCAGAGTTGGCAGTGGTAAGGAAAACTGCAATCAAAATGGAAGTAGCCATCGTCAAGGAGAGTTATTGCGAGGCCGTACCTCATCTTCTGCAACTCCGCAGGGGGAAGGTTGGGCTTAAGATCGTCGAATCGTATGCCATTGGTGTCGGCGCCTATCCAGTTAATTCGGGAAGGAGGTGCCGATTTTTGCATGTTTATCTGGTATGTGTTCCAGATTGATGAAAAGTCGCGATTGCTCCAAGAACTTGTACCCAAGGCATTCTCTTGAAAAAGACCATTGGCGTAGGTCCAGTAGGGAGAATCCTCACCCCATGCAGCACCACAACCACAGATTATTATAGCCTCTTGCCCGCAGAGTTCCCGGGTCAACTTCAGGATTTGAGTCATACCATTATTATATTGTTGCTTTACCACGTCAGGACTGTCAATAATACCATCATTATTAATATCTGTCCTATTCATATCCTTGAAATCTATACCCCCCAGCAGCTTTCCCCATTCCATTACCATGTCATAGAAGACACCATCAAAAAGCCCTGAGGACATTATCTTGTCATGTATATAGTTAGGTACGTAGGTAGACCATTCGCTGGCAGGATTCATTAACCAGAGCTTTTGGTCAAATTTGATACGCCTTTGCTCCGCTGGCACGGAACTCCCGGGGGTATTTCCATAGTGTAAAAACCAGCTCTCATGGAGTGATTGTTCCGTCCTTAGGTCAGCTGTGTCGGACTCCCCAACCCATAACAATGCGACTATCTTTATTCGCGGGTTCAGTTTCCTTAGCTGCTGGATTGATTCCGGCGCGTAATAAGCGATGGTATAAGGGATGCCAATCATATCATACGAGGCGAGGGTTTTTAGCTGTGGAGGCGGTTCCTGCTGGGGATGCCAGAGATAATTAGCAGAATCAGTTTTCCCAGCCCAAACTATGTAATTGTTAACCAGATGCGGATATGCGCCGGTCTGCTTCACCCTTAGGGTATCAGTAAATCCCGCTACCTTGATTTCATATATGCCAGATGCATTCTCCGTAAAAGTGAAAGCTATGGTTTGGTCAGTCCTTGGTTGTATTGTCACATCTTTTATCCCAGCTTCAACTCCGTTGGCAGTCAACGTAAGTTTAGTTGAGCCTGGCATTCCTCCCGCATTCGCCACTTTGACTTCAACGGTGATAGGTTTCCCTGGCTCAGCCACTATCGGCGTCACAGCCATGGAAATGAATTTTAATTCGGCTGGAGTTGTATTGATTGCCGGTGTTGGTTGAACGGGTGCTGGCGCTGGCGGGGGAGTTGGCGTGGTTGTGGGAGCCCGTATTTCCGTTGGTGGTGCGGAAGGTGCCGGCGCTGGCTTCGTTGTAGGCACTGTTGTAATCGGAGCTGGTTGCGAAGATGGAAGTTGGCTGGAAGATGGAGAAGAGCAGCTGGATAAGAAGAGTATACAGCTGATTATGGTCGTGATGTAAATGGGGATTCGGCGTATTGCTGATTGTTTATCGAGTATCATCTGGCATCTCCTCAGAGATGTTACTATCAACCTTGATAACAAATCCAACTGTTCCCAAAAATTGGGGCTAAATGCCCTGCCTTAACTTTCTCTGTAATACTTATAAACTACCCAAAAGCTTGGTTTTGGCTCATTGCTCCGCCAATCCCAGATGCCATATCCAACTTGTTCCCAATCCTTTACTGGGCCCGGACCACCATCATCCCAGCGATGGAGAAAAATTCCGTAAACGTCTGCTTTGAACAGAACTCTAAGGTTTCTTTCAATAGAGTCAGCCTGTGCCTGAGTATCATAGTGATACGGCTTTGTCTTCAGAAGGCCGGATTGAGGACCTAAGGCTGCACCTTCACTCACAGTTAAACTACCAAACTCCGAGATAGCCATAAGCTTCCCTGGTGTTTTATTCTTCCATTTGTTAATGATACTGAGATATTCACTGTCGGTAAGTTCCCTCGCATCCTTTGATTTGTATATTTGCGGGAAAATTATGTCCGTCGGTTCCCAGTTAATATTACAGATATCATAGGGGCCGTCCCAGGTAGTGTAAGTCACCAGTCCATGGTAGTTCTGCCGCGCCGTTTTCACCATTTCATCAACGGCTCCCCTCAGGGCACCTGTCTTGTAGTCAAAACGCTTCAGGTGGCGGTCAACCTCATCACCAACAATCAGCACTTCTGCTTTAGCTTCTTCCGCGGCTTGAGCAAATCCAGTCAGCTGCTTACAATAGTCCTCGACTGATATGTCAGGATTTGTGGTTTCTAGTCTAGTCCAGAGACCATATACAAGCCATACTTTCAAGCCTTCTTCATGCGCAAACTTAACATGGTCAAACGAAGTAGGGCCAACCCCCCATATTTTCACGGCATTAGCTCCCAGAACCCACTTCATCAAGGCATAGTCAAATCTGATATCATCGTCGGTTTTCTTTAGCCAGCCTATCGGTTCACACATATAAATGATTCCCATTACTTGTGGTTTCTTGCCCTCCACTGGTTCTATCTCGTCCATCTGTTGGTTATACTTTTCCTGGAAATCGGCTAATCTAGCAAATATCGGCGAATAATTAGGATCTTCCAGAGGATTATAGGTATCATATTCTCTAGTGAATGCCCTCCATAGCAGAGCTTCTAAGGCAATTGAGTGCATTTTCCGCTCAATTCCCTTACCATAGAGCTTCTCCAGCGTTGATTTGTATTTCGAGTTGCTTGCCAGCCAGAGAAAATCCTCTACTGCTTCCACGTCCTTTATTTCCAGCGCCCTGAAATAGGGCAATTTCTTCAACTGGGTAGCCAGGCCCGGGTCAATCTTGTCTATCTCAGACATGTAGCTGTCGAACATCTGCTGAAGATACTGGGCTGGCTCTTGTAAGAACTTTTTTTCTAGTTCGGTCAGCTTGTGGTCCTGGATGCACAATTTATTTTGTAGTGCGTAATTTCCAAAATCCGTTGGCAGCGTAGAAACAAATAAGACAAAGTCAGCCACATCTTCATCTATCCCAAACTGGTCATAAATAGTCAGTAGACTATTGGAAATTGATTTAAGGGCTGTCCTCGCTTCTATGATATCTGGGCTTTGTGTTGGTGACGGCTGGGTTATTGGTTGCGTTGGCCCGGTTGGTGGCGTCGGCTTGGCAGGTTGAGATTCTGCTGCTGGCGCTGGCGGAGTAGTTGGCGTGGGTGGGAGAGGATGTATTTCCGTTGGTGCAGAAGGTGTCGGTGCTGTGGTTGGCGATGCAGGTGCTCGAGCGCATGAACTGAACACCAATACAAAGATTAGAACGGCCAAAAGGGCTGACCACCACCGCTTCATATGCTCCTCCAGCTACCCTTACAGGTTATCTGCACGTTATTTAAAAAAGTATCAATAGATTCTCGTGTTCCTTAGCCTATAAGAACCACATAATTTTGTCAACATGTACTCTTGATGCGAGGGGTAACAAATCGCCCTTTTGTGTAACTGGCATAGGTCGTCTTTTGAGGGTCTGCCAGGATTGTGGGGGCAGGTTAAAAACCAAGAGGTTAAGCTCTTCTGAGGTCGAAAGAAATGGTGTACAAGAACAAGCTCACATTTGGCAGTGACTTCAGTGCATATTCCAGCTTCTCATCCTTCTCTTTCGAAATCACTATACCCCTTACACCGGTATCCTTTGCTAGGTTAGCTTTCACCCACCCCATATATCTCAGAATCTGGCCCACAACGACGTCGCTAATTCGCCCCTTCTTCAGTTCGATTACTACGAATTCGTTCTTCTGTCTGTCAACCGCTAACAAATCAATGTTCCCAATCGAAGTTGGGTACTGTCTCCCAGTACTCTCTTCGTCTTGATATAGCTCCAGTTTGGCGCCGAAATCAATCTTATTGAAATTAGCCTCAATGAAGTCTTCTAGGTATTTTTCCATGATGAACTCCATGCCTTCCGCCGTTGGTATCTGGGCTGCCTGCTCCGCAGAAGGCATCGAGACTGGGACTTCCCCCTCTGTTACAATCCTGACGGCCTTACGGCCCTCGTCTTCAGCAGAAATGGTGTGCAAGAACAAATCTACGTCAATGAAGCTCAATTTCAGGTCCGGCCTCAAGCCTATAAGATTATTCAAAGCATCCAGTACTTTCAGATAAGCAGTGCCTTTAGAATCTCTGCTCTCGTATACTCTCCATCCGAGGACGGAGAACCCCATATCGGTTTTGTTATTCCACAAGCAGTACTTGTCAGGGTGATAATCCATCAGAAAGGATGTCAGTATCGCTTTGCCGAAGCCTTCAAGACGATACTCTCCACCCAAGACTTGGTCAACCCGTTTCTGTATGGTTGTTCCTTCATCAAGGAGATATGATAATGTCTTTCTGAAACGGCCTTTGTCTCTTATGATTCGATCCCGGTATATTTGATTAAGAGCTTGCCGCCCGCCACCGGTTCTGTAATATTCAAGAAATTTTGTCTCTAACTCGTCATCCGTCATCGCGTGGATCACACTAGGTTGTATCCACTTTTGGTTATCCCCAAGAATCCTCTTACGCCCATTGCCCCACAATCTGTTGGTTTCCGATGAGGTTGCGAACCATTGCAGCAATCTTCCGATTTGCTCGTCAGTTATTGCCATACGCCTTCTCCTTTTAAGCGAGATTTCCCATATCAACTCAGGACAGCGTGGAACGGCTCCACTGCCCTCTGCATGGAGAATAGACCTCTGTTCCCTTGCCTGTCAAACACTCTGCACCAACCTGCTGCACCTAGCTTTATGGTCGGTCTCGTTTGCCCATTAGTGATGAAAAATAAGAAAAAGGGATTCCCAACTTTGAATCTTTATCGCGTACTGCACACGCTATTTTGTGTGGATCCGGCCAACGATTGCTCCGACTTCCGATTCTAGCTTATCAAACAGGGCGAGCATTGCCGGTTCTTCGCTATTTCGAGACAAAAGGGCTACAACTTGCGCCATGAAGATTACCTGTATGTCATTG
>JBGPRB010000147.1:0-8000 GCA_041489355.1 Dehalococcoidia bacterium | reverse complement strand
CTACGGACTCAGTTCCGGCGGTATTAGCCGTTACCCTTGACCCTCTTATCGTTTATAGCTCTAACATATTTGCTATTCTGGGTCTAAGAGCCCTTTTCTTTGCCCTTGCCGGGCTTTTTTACCTCTTCCGCTACCTTTCAATCGGTATCTGCATCGTTCTTGCTTTTGTGGGAGTCAAGATGATACTCGCCATACTCCCCGATGTATTCAATATACCGTTTGAAATACCGGTGTTAGTCTCACTGGGAGTAGTGGTGGCAATCCTGGTGGTTTCTGTGATACTTTCCATCGTTCTTCCTAAGAATGAGGCAGAAGAAGCACCGGCTTCAGAGGATCCTTCCACAAAGGAGGAAAGGAAGGAATAGCCCAAGGCATACTTCTGAAGAATGTAACCTGCCGGTGCGGAAAATAGAAATGCAAAGAAAGGAAACGAGAGACGATGTATAAGAAAATTATAGTTCCGTTGGATGGCTCAAAGTTGGCTGAGTGTGTACTGCCGCACCTAGAAGCGATAGTTAGAGGGAGTGAGCCCACCCCCGACGTATTGCTGGTGCGAGCCGTCGAGCCCATTGCAATACCCTACGGTAGAGAAGTGGCAGAGATTACGTCCATGGAACAATTGAAAGCCTTTGAAACTCATAACAAGGTAGAAGCTGAAAAATACCTGAAAGAAATTGTGGCTCAACTGGCAAAGGTCGGTGTCAATGCCAAAGCCGAAGTAATCTATGGTAAGGCCGCCGAGGTCCTTGGTGACTTTGCCAGTAAGAATGATGTTGACTTAGTGATTATTGCTACCCACGGACGGTCGGGAATAAGCCGCTGGGTATGGGGTAGCGTTGCTGACCGCCTTCTTCGTTCTGTCTGTGTCCCCGTCCTAATGGTACGAGCTCCAGGATGTGTGCCAGGCATCTAGTGTAGTTCTATTAGCAAATTGAGCTTCCAGAGATTAAGCTTCCGTGGAGAATACTTATGCCGGCCATGATAGCAGGCATGACAGCCGCCGCCATCCTCACGCTTCTCGGGGTGAAGATGCTGGGTTCAGCATTCTTTCACGTACCTGTACCCATATCCCCGGGGGCGGTGGTAGGGATACTGGCAATAGCCGCTCTCGCTTTGTTTTTGTGGCCGCCTAAAAAAAATCTCACTCACGAATAAATCGGGAGGTGTGAAAATGAATGAAAAAAAAGAAACCAGAGAGGGATGGGGTAAGAAATTAAGAGGCCAGTTCATAACGGGGCTAATCGTTACCGTGCCGTTAGGGGCGAGTATATTGATACTGTACTGGATATTTACCTCTATCGATAACATCTTGCAGCCTGTAATCAATCGGATAGTCGGGCACAACATTATCGGGGTAGGCTTCGGTGCTACCATAATTTTAATTTACCTGGCCGGGTTGATAGCGAGAAATGTCGTCGGTAAAAGAATTTTAAGGTACGGTAATTCATTATTGAACAGGGTACCTGTATTCCGGTGGCTTTACAACGGTATCAAGCAAGTAATGGAGAGTTTCTCCGCTCCCAATAAGACGGGTTTCATGCAGGTAGTGCTGGTAGAATTCCCCAGAAAGGGGATAAGAGCTATAGGTTTTGTCACCAATGAAATAACAGATGAAACCGGAGAAAAACTACTTAGCGTTCTCATACCCACTTCCCCCAACCCTACGACCGGCTTTCTGCAAATAGTGAGAGAAGAGGATATCATCCGTACCAAGATATCGGTAGATGATGCGGTGAAGATGGTTGTCTCGGCGGGGAGGATGACACCGGGAGAAATTCAAACCAGGATACCAGGATATAAGTTATAGAGTAGATGAATCCGAGGTTATTTACTCATTTACTCTGTTATTGCGAGGAGTCCTTCGGCTGAAGGACGGCGTGGCGGTCTCACTGGTTGAATTATTTTAATCTATGGGATTGCTTCGCCTCCCGACTTCGTCGGGATGGTCTCGCAATGACAACAGGATAGGTCTTTTTTAGCCTTTGTATAACCCCTTTTTAAGCAACTCATCGAATGCCGCAAACCACTTTTGCTTGAGCTCTTCGCTCCAGGAAGGGTCGAAATTGGGAAATTTATCGAGAAGTTTGCTATTCCATGATGAGTGATCTGGTATTTCATCGGTACCTTGTGGAATTATCACATTCCGATTTGTCCTAATCCCAACTTTTTTTGATACGGTCTTAGTTCCAGTACCGGTATGCGCTGAGCGGGTACGTCTGGTAATGAAAGGCGATAAAGTCATGCCGGCATCGCTGGCCATGGCGATGAAGAATTTCACGCATTTACGGCTGACATCATCGGTCAGTTGAAAAGTATTGTGAAAGACCTCTTCCAGCTGCGAATAGGTGGCACTTTCGAGGTCAAGGGAGCTTTTCAGGACGAAACCGAACGCATCGTAAGCTATTTCCTGGAGGAGTTTCGCTCTTGGCTCTCCCCCCCTGGCAGCGACCAGCGGCTTGAGTCTTTCCATAGGCTTACCGTTAGCATCGATGAGACCCAGAAAACGCAGGGCTGCCATGAGCTGTATGCCGGTACTGCCGGATAAGATATCGCCCCAGTAGCTTCGGTCGATGCGTGAAGGCATGCGCTGTTGCAGTCGTTCAACGAAGTTATGGAAGGTGCGGTAGGAAACGTAAGGGGGTAGGTGTTTGCGTCCTTTTTCAGTGGTCACGGCATACCCTCACTTGATTGTCTATAATTATATTCCAAAAAAACGCAAGTTACAAGGGGGTATTTCGTCGTGGAATTATGATTTAAAATTTATGGTAATAGCAGGAAAGCATTATGGAATTTTCACAGGACACCAGCGAAATAGAAAGGACAATAATTTTAGCTAGCTACTGGAACGTTATATGATTGTCAAAGCGTATCGTGAAAACAGTAGCTAATGATATTGAAACAAATAAAATAAGGAGGCATCAATCAAATGGGGACACCAATCGAGTACCAAAAGCTCATGACGGAAATCGTGTACATCAATCTGCCGGGGCCTGAAGACGCGGCTCCGAGCATGACCGGTGGCGAACTGCTGCATGGCTTCTTGGCCGAGCTGTACCGGATACCGAATCCGGAGTTCAAAGAGCATCTGATTTCTCTCTGCAACAAGTGGAACATCCGCTACCGTGAACAGAGAGGAAAATAACAGTCGATATAATATAGGTAATAACCTGTCACGCAGGTGGCTTTGACGCCAAAAAGGAGGAACAAGTGAAAAAAGACAGGGTTGCTGCCATTGATGTTGGGACGACCAAGGTATGCACTATTATGGCCGATGTCTATGATAACGAAGGACTTCGCGTCATAGGCGTCGGTGTGACTCCGTCGCACGGACTTCACAAGGGCCTGGTAACGAATATCAATGAAGCTAAAGAATCGATAAGGCAATCGGTGAGGATTGCCGAGCAGATGGCCGGACGCAGGCTGGAATCAGCCTATGTCGGTGTTACCGGCAGGCATATTACATCGGTGAATAACAAGGGCACTATCGCCATCACGCGTAATAATCAGGTGGTACGGACCGATGACCTGAAGCGTGTCCTCGATGTTGCCCGCAGTATGAAGGTACCCACCGAGCAGAAGCTGCTTCACATTATTCCCCGTGAATATATCGTCGATGGGCAGGGAGGGGTCAAGAACCCGATAGGTATGCATGGCTTCCGGCTGGATGTGGAAACTCACATTATTACCGCGGCGATAACCTCTATCCAGAACCTGACGAAGTGCATCCGCGGTATCGGCGTGGAAGTCGAAGACCTCATTATGGAGCCTCTCGCCAGCGCCGAGGCCGTTCTGGAGCCAGAGGAGAAACAGGATGGCGTGCTGCTGGCGGATATCGGCGGCGGCACCACCGACCTGGCCCTCTTCAAGGACAATACCATTTACCATACTTCCGTCCTGCCGGTGGCCGGGTATCAGGTCACGCGGGATATATCAGTCGGCCTGGGGATTACCTTCGAGCTGGCTGAGGAAATGAAGAAGAGATACGGCGATGTAACACCGAAAGAAGAGGATTTCAGCGCTAAAGAAATTTCAATTACCGGTGACGGACACAGTATTTCCTATAATGACCTGTCCGAAATTATCCGTGTCCGTGTCGAGGAGATGCTGCGACTGATTATGCTGGAACTTCCTCAATCAGACTATCGCAAACTTATCCCGGCAGGGCTGGTTATCACCGGTGGCGGAGCTAACCTTCCCGGTATTGCCGAGCTCGGGCAGAAGATAACCAGAATGCCGGTAAGGCTGGGTCTACCTATTAAACTGCAGGGCGTCTCGGATGTCCTGGATAATCCGGCCTTCGCTACGGGCGTCGGTCTCCTTATGTGGAAGATGAGAAACCACGATACAGAAACTACGGCAAAGTCCAATGAGAAGGGCATACGCAGTTTCCTGATGCATGTGCTCCGACTCTTTCGCTAAACTGGATTAATAATTACTTAAAAATGGAGGGCTAAGATGGCAAAATCGAGTTATGTCCCGAGTGGTGCAAGAATTAAGGTTATCGGTCTGGGAGGGTCGGGCTGTAATGCTATCACCAGGATGGTGCGTGAGCAACTGCACGGGGTAGAGTTTATTGGTATGAACACGGATGCTCAGGCTCTGGAAATCACCGAAGCCACGCAACGTATCCAGCTCGGTGAGAAACTGACCCGCGGCCTGGGCGCCGGCGGCGACCATACCGTTGGCCGCAGGGCCGCCGAGGAGAGCCGCGACGCCATCAGCGAAGTGGTCGGCGGGGCGGACATGATTTTTATTACGGCAGGTATGGGTGGCGGTACCGGCACCGGCTCGGCTTCGATAGTGGCCGAGATAGCCAAAAAGACCGGCGCGCTTACCATTGCCGTGGTTACCAAACCATTCAGCTTTGAGGGTACTCACCGCAGCAAGACCGCCGAGGAAGGCATAAATGCCCTGATGGAAAACGTGGATACGTTGATTATTATCCCCAATGACCGTCTGCTCGACTTGTGTGACCAGAAAACCAGCGTCGATGGGGCTTTCCGAATGGCCGATGAGGTGCTGCATCACGGCGTCCAGGCAATCGCCGAGGTGATTACAGTCCCCGGTCTTATCAACCTGGACTTTGCCGATATACGGACGATAATGAAAGATGCCGGGCCGGCCTGGATGTCCATCGGGCGGGGGACAGGGCAGAACCGCGCGGTAGACGCCGCCAAAGAAGCTCTGGCCAGCCCGCTGCTGGATGTTTCCATGCAGGGCGCCAAGGGAGTACTTTTCAACATTTCCGGCAGCAATCTCACTCTTTATGAAGTGAATAATGCCGCTGAGGTTATCCGCCAGGCGGTTGACCCGCAGGCGAATGTAATTTTCGGTGTGGTGCTGGACCCCAACATGGGTAACGATGTCAGGCTCACCCTGATTGCTACCGGTTTTATCACTAAAGAGGCTATGGCCGGCGCCGCCAAGGAAAAGGAGCTGACGCGTCTTCTCAAGGGGATTGAAGATGACGAGCTCGATGTGCCTTCCTATCTGCGGCAGCATGAAGCTTACCAATCGCAGCGGACCACTACAGGTAGAAAAGCATTAAACATACGAAGGTAAGCAAGGAGCCGGGAAAGGAGACCCCCAATGACTATTATCGAAGTTAGCCAGAAGAAAAACCGGCCATACGTGGGCCAGCTTATGAAGAAGCTCGTACACAACCGCTGTTCTCTGGGGCTGCTGCGGTTTTTCGTGGAACACCCTAACGGTCGTTTCAGCAAACTGGCTATTGTTCATGCTATCGACGAAGACGGCGGCAGGCTGGAAACGGAAAGAGCTTTAGCCCAGCTGGTCGAAGAAGGTATTTTAAAAACCAGTATCGAAAATAATATCTGTTTTTACATGTTGACCCGGGAAGAGACTATGCGTCGACTGGTTTTGAATATGGCTCTGTTTGAGTGGCGTGAATGGCAACTGGTTCTCGAACACGTTTAAAAAATGCTTCCCATGATAGCTGTTGGCCGGGGCCCGGTCCCCGGTGCTGCGAAGCTAATTAGTAACAGATATCCAGATTAGGATATAATGAAGACAACAACTATTGTAAAGGAATGAAAAATGGGAAGAAAAGCGGAAAAACAATCTCAGCGGAGAAGCTATAAAGAAGCTTTCAAGAACGTCAAGCACGGTCATGGTACGCGTGCTGTCAGGAAGAAGCAGGAATCGGCTCTGGGCAGATAAATTAAATCTGTGGGGCTGTGCCCTGGATGGAGGGATAGTCATGACAACAGGTGTCGTAAGGCGTTTGGTCGGCGAGCATGGCTATGGATTTGTTTCCAGTCATGCCGGCAAAGACATATTTTTCCATTACAGCCAGCTTCAGGGTATTCAATTCCAGTCGTTGAGAGAGGGGCAGAGCGTAAGCTATAAGGTGGGGCTGGGGGAAAAAGGATTTGTAGCTAAAGATATAAAGTTGTGTAAATAAAGGCATAAAGCCGTAATAAATCCCGGAAAAACGACAGCCGTCTCAGAATTACGTCTTTCAGCTTGATATGGCTGAGTGGTTCCGGGGTTTTTGTATGCCGGTGACAGTTAAGGTAACCGGACCGGCATTATTATTTTAAGTTAATATAATCGGAAATCGTGGGAAAGTCTGCACAAGCAGGCTTTCTATTTTATCAGTGGTGATGCAACTATAAAAGATGTCATTTTCTTAATACTGAAAGAAAGGTAATAATCATACGAATCGCTCTAAAATAGACACGTCCAACAATAACCGCAAGGCTGAGAATAACCTGCTGCGTTTCCACGGCGATGCCGCATCTACCGCTGTTGATGACGCCGCCGGAAGCTATCAGTCGCCGTCAATAATCGCGGCCGGTGCTGACGCTCAAAGCGTATCTATACTAACGACGCTGGTTAATCTCAGTCTTTCTCTCATATGTCTAAAAGCGCCTCATCTTATCGAGCGTGCCGGACTGGGCAAAAGAGGGGCTGTTATTCTCGCCTTTCTCAATCTCTGTGCCTGGGTGCCCCTTATCCTGGCGTTCCTGCTATCGCAGCTGGGAATAGCGCCGGTATGGTTTGCCCTTTTATGGTTAGTTAACCTGATGCCGGGGTTACTACTGACGTTTCAGCGGGATAACTGGTTATCCAACCTGGTCCCCCGGAGTACCCTGGGGCGATATCTGGGGCAGCGTCTGGCGATAAAGAGCGGTTTTTATCTTGGAGCCTTCTTTTCACTGGGATACCTGCTGGATAGGTTTGGAGGGAAAAGCCTGGCGGCTTTTGCTTTAGTATTTACACTGGCTTTAGTGATGGCGCTCGTGGATTTTATAATTTTTACCCACATGTATGAGCCGGATAAAAAAGGCGACGATGCCCCGAAACAGGAGCCCCAGACTTTACAGTTCGGCTTATTCGATTATCTCAGGGAATTGAAAGAGAAGAAGCTGGACACTTTTATTATCTTTTCTTCGTTTTTCTATCTTACCGTAGGTCTCAGCGGGCCGCTGTACATCGTGTATATGCTCCAGGAACGGCATTTTACCTATCTGAATTTCGCCATGATAATTTCTGCGGAGTTCCTCGCCAGAGTTATCAGCGCGCCTTTCTGGGGTCGTTTCGCCGATAAAGCAGGCAATATAAGGGTCCTCGGCATAGTGTCTCGTATAATTCCAGCAATTCCAATCTGCTGGCTTTTCTGCTCTAATATCGGGTATCTTGCTTTCGTTCAAATTGTATCAGGTATCTGCTGGGGGGCTTACGACCTGTGCACCCAGAGTTACCTGTACAAGGTGGCGCCGAAGCCGAAGAAGTTACGCTATATTGTTTATACCAGATGTCTGGTCCTGTTCTGCACGGCGCTGGGAGGTTTAATGGGCGCTTACCTCGTAAAGGGCATTTTTTTCACCTTCGGCAGCAGGTTACTCAGCATTTTCCTGATTTCCGGGATTTTCCGAGCTTTAGTAGTGATGTATATGATGCCCAAGCTGGTGGATTTAGCGGTATCTTACGGTAGACCGCCGGCTCCTCCCGCGGTTAACCTGGAAAAGCTGGGG
>JBGPRB010000146.1:0-8016 GCA_041489355.1 Dehalococcoidia bacterium | reverse complement strand
CCTGGCCGATTTTACCCTGGGGCCTCTGGCTCAACACTGCCAACCCCAACTCGAAAATGGCCGATAAGAGAGTGCGTGAAGCGGTGGAGTATGCCATCGATAAAGCGGCGATATCCAAAGCTATCGGTTTTGGAATATATCAGCCCTTAAAGAGTCTGCCGATGCCGGGTGAGTGGGGTTACGACGCCAACTATAACCCCCGTCCGTATAATCCAGCCAAGGCTAAAGAGCTTCTCGCTGCCGCCGGTTATCCCAACGGCCTCAAGCTCAAGCTGCTCACCATGAATGACCCGGTCACCCAGGATATCGGTGTAGCTATCAAGCGCTATCTTGACGATGCCGGATTCCAGCTTGACCTGGATGTCGCCGACCCCGGCAGGTTCTTTGGGACTATCTACTGGACGCCGCCAGGGGCAGACCAGGACATGAACTGGTGGATAGCCGGTGGCATGGATTCGAACTATCTGCAGACCTACATGCGCTGGTTCAGCACCACGCCGTTCACAGACTGTTCATTTTTGGGGCACACACCGGAACAGACGGCGATGGATGTCGAGGCGCAGTTAATAATAGACCCCAAAGACCAGGCGGTAATGACCGGGAAGTTGATGCGTTATCTCACGGATAACGCCATGGTTATTCCGGTTTACGGGTCCCCGGCATACGTCATGCAGCAGCCCTATGTACACAGCACACAATCCACGCAGGGCTTCACGCGCTGGGATACCTACGAAGTCTGGATGGACAAGCACTAAGCTGAGTGTTATAATTGCTGGGTGGTTCGACCATTGAAATATATTGCGAAAACGATGGCGAACCACCCAGTATTGCAGGAAATCAGCAGCTATCTATATGGTGACAGCGTCCCTGTAATATGGGGCGGCAGTTTCCGGGCCGTTGTTAACCCGGATACGAACCGATATAAGGACTTATATTTGAGATGACCGCGTATATTATACGGCGATTGCTCATGGCGCTGGTTATCATCGTTATCGTAACATTAATTGTTTTCTTTGCCATGCGCCTCCTGCCCGGCGACCCGCTGATAATATTCCTGGGGCAGCAAGCCTCTTCGGGCTCGATTTCACAAGAGCAACTGGAAAGCCTCCGTGTCGAGTACGGGCTGGATAAGCCCATCATGGTGCAGTACGGTAACTGGGCATGGGGACTTCTCCACGGCAACCTGGGCACTTCAATATACTACCACGAGAATGTGGGCGTACTCATGAAAGACCGCTTTCCCATAACCCTGCACCTGGGTGTGCTGGCCCTCATCCTCAATATTGTCGTTGGCGTCCTGATGGGACTGGCCGCAGCCATAAGGCGCGGCACATGGATAGATGCCGTTTCAACCTTTCTGGCGAACATCGGCGTATGCATCCCGATTTTCTGGCTGGGGTTATTATTAATATACTTTTTCGGCCTTCAGCTTCACTGGCTCCCCATTTACGGCTATACCTCTCCCTTTGAGGATTTCTGGTATGGCTCAAGACAGCTAATCATGCCGGTCTTCTGCATGGCCATCACGGGTCTATCGACTACGGCGCGCCTGACGCGGTCAGCCATGCTGGAGGTCACCCGCCAGGACTATATCCGCACCGCCTGGTCCAAGGGGCTGAGAGAACGCACCGTCATCATGAAGCACGCCCTGAAGAACGGCCTTATCCCGATAGTTACCGTGCTGGGCATGGGCATCGGTATGGTTTTTGCCGGCTCGGTGATTATTGAGACCATCTTTGCTATTCCCGGTGTCGGCAGGCTGCTGGTTACCAGCCTCTTCGCCCAGGACTATGTGGTGATACAATCCGGCACCCTGGTAATTTCTATGATAGTCATCCTAACAAATTTACTGGTTGAAATATCCTACGTATGGCTTGACCCCAGGATACGGTACGGCTAGGAGATATTGAATCATGGCGGAAAAGAATACAGATACCAAAGAGTTCTCGGAGGCCCCACCGCGCGTCAGCGAGTGGCGGCGTTTCTGGAGGGTATTCCTGCAACGCAGGATAGTTATCTTCGGCCTTGTGGTCTTTGCTCTGCTGGTGATTTCGGCTATATTCGCCAATGTTCTGGCTCCCTATGACCCGTACCGCGGAAATATGGCAGATTCTCTGCAGCAACCGAATAAAACCTACTGGCTGGGCACAGATATCCAGGGCAGGGACACGCTGACCCGCCTTATCTTCGGCACCAGGACAGCGCTGGCAGTCGGCTTTATCACGGTGGGAGTTGCCGCGGTTATCGGTACTACCCTGGGAATGATTGCCGGTTTCTTCGGCGGTGTTGCCAGTGCGGTTATCATGAGGGTAATGGACGCGCTCATGTCCTTCCCGATGCTGATACTCGCCATGCTCCTGGCGGCGATACTGGGAGGCGGTATCCAAAACGTCATCATCGCCTTGAGCATCGCTTCAGTACCTGGAAATGCCAGGGTAATGAATGGACTGGCCCTGAGCCTCAAGGAAAATGATTATATTCTGGCCGAGCGGTCGATGGGCTCCAGCAATCGGCGTGTTATGCTAGGCCATATCCTGCCGAATGCCCTGCCGCCTATAATAGTACTGGTAACGCTGCAGCTGGGTGGCATTATCATGGCGGAGGCCGGGCTCAGCTTTCTGGGTATCGGTATCAAACCCCCGGGGGCAGCCTGGGGCGCCATGGTCAACGACGGCTACCGCTACCTGCTGACGAACCCGATACTTTCCTTTGCCCCCGGCATTGCTATCATGCTGGTCGTCTTTGCCTTCAACATGGTGGGAGATGGATTGAGAGATGCTCTAGACCCGAGACTTAGAGGTGTATTATAATATAAAAAAATAAGGAAATTATTATGACAGAACTTTTAAGAGTCAACAACCTGGTAACACAATTCAAAACAGAAAGCGGCGTGGTCAGGGCCGTCGATGGCGTGTCCTATTATATTGATGAACTGGAAATCGTTGGCCTTGTGGGTGAGAGCGGCTGCGGTAAGTCCGTCAGCCAGCTCTCCACGATGCAGCTCATCAGCGCCCCCGGCGAAATCGCCGGCGGGGAGGTCATGTTCGAAGGCCAAAACATCCTTCAATACGAGGCCAACGGACCCCGGATGCGTGCCATACGCGGCGCCAAGATAGCCATGATTTTCCAGGAGCCCATGACATCTCTCAACCCGGTTTTGACCATCGGCCAGCAGCTTACCGAGATGCTGGTACTGCATATGAAAATGAATGATGATGCTGCCCGTAAAAGAGCTATCGAGCTGATGGGCATGGTCGGTATTCCCGCCGCTGCCAGCCGTATCGATGATTATCCCCATCACTTCAGCGGCGGTATGCGCCAGAGGGTGATGATCGCCATGGCGCTTTCCTGCAATCCCAGAATACTCATCGCCGATGAGCCCACCACGGCCCTGGACGTTACCACCCAGGCGCAGCTGCTGGAGCTGATGAAGGAAATGGTCCAGCATTTCCGCGCCTCTCTGGTTATCGTGACCCACAACCTGGGCGTCGTCGCCCGCTATGCCCAGAGAATATATATCATGTATGCCGGACGTATTGTCGAATCGGGCACTACCAAGGAAATCTTCGGCACGCCGCGGCATCCCTATACTATGGGCCTCCTCAAGTGCATCCCCAGGCTCGACGAGGAAGAAGGCAGAAAGCTCGTCCCCATCGAGGGACTGCCTCCTAACCTCATCAATATGCCAGCCACCTGTGCCTTCCTGCCCAGATGTCATTATAGAATCGATAAATGTTACAAAGAACCCTGGCCGGAGCTTGCTACTGTCAATGGCAACCATTTTACAAGGTGCTACGCTGACACCAAGGAGAAAAAATAAGTGAACCAAAAACTTAATGATGCTATCTTAGATGTCAAAGACCTTAAAATGTACTTTCCCGTTACCCGCGGCCTCTTACGCCGCCATGTCGCTGATGTCAAAGCCGTCGACTGCGTGTCCTTCAAACTGAAGCAGGATGAAACCCTTGGCCTCGTAGGAGAGAGCGGCTGTGGTAAAACCACCATTGGCCGCTGCGTGCTCGGCCTCTACCGCCCTACCCAGGGCGTGGTCAGCTTCCATGGCGATGATATCGCCTCCCTTCCTGAAAAAAAATTGAGGGAAATACGGAGACATATGGCCCTCATCTTCCAGGACCCGTACTCCTCCCTGGACCCCCGCCAGAGCGCCGGCAGCATCGTCGGCGAACCTCTGAAAATCCACCATATGGCCACCTCAAGAGGAGAACACAACGACAGGGTGGAGCAACTCTTCCGTATCGTCGGCCTCGACCCTTCCATGACCGACCGCTTTCCCCATGAGTTTTCCGGCGGACAGAGACAACGCATCGGCGTAGCTCGTGCCCTGGCCTGCGACCCCTCCCTTATTGTCTGTGACGAGCCCATCTCCGCTCTGGACGTCTCTATCCAGGCCCAGATAATCAACCTTCTGGAAGAGTTACAGGAAGGCATCGGGAAATTGAGCTACCTCTTCATCGCTCATGACCTCTCCGTAGTACGCCACATCAGCGACCGCGTGGCGGTGATGTACCTGGGACGCATCGTAGAAATCTGCAAGTCAAGAGTGCTCTACGATAACCCCCTGCATCCTTACACCAGAGCCCTGCTTTCCGCCATTCCTTTGCCCGACCCCTTTGTCGAAGAAAAACGGGAACGCATCATCCTGAAGGGTGAAGTACCCAGCCCCCTGAATCCACCCGCGGGCTGCAGCTTCCACCCACGCTGCTTCATGGCTATCCCCGAGTGCAGCAAGGAGGTCCCGGCTCTCCAGGATATCGGTGACGGACATGAGGTGTCGTGTATCAGGGTTCCCGGCTATAAGCGCACTTAACGAGATATATTTAAAACTATATTAATTTTAAGGGCTTTGCAAAAGCCGTTTTACCTCGAAAGTAAGCGAGTGCTTTATAAAGAATAAACATCGAACTCGGCCAGAAGGAAATACTTAATGTTCTGACACAAGTTCGATGTTTGTTTTTTCGCGGGTCTATCATATATCCCCGGATACAAAAAAGCGGCTGAAGCTTTTTATTAGCTTACCAGGCCGCTTTTACCCGAAGAGACTCTATTTCGATATTATACCGAGCGGTAATATCTCACGTCCGTACTTGGCGTTAACGATGACGGCGGCAGAGCCGTATACGGCTGCCGCACCGCAGAAAATTCCTTCAATCCCGGGCACCATGGCGGACAGGGCACCGAAGAAGTGGGCCGCCAGCAGGAAGAACAGTACGGTTAATGAGGTAAACACAAAGATATGCATGTAGGTCATTTTAAACGTGCCGATAGTCATGTAACCGGTAAATATGCCCCACATGACAAATAGCCAGGCGATACCGGAGTTATCCAGCTTGACCAGTCCCAGCCATTGCAGGAGAAAGCTGAAGCTGAGACCCAGCCAGAACAGGCCGTAGGACGTAAAAGCCGTGAGGCCGAAGGTATCGCCGCGACGGGCATCAATAATGCCGGCGATAATCTGGGCCACGCCTCCCCAGACAAACCCGAAAATCAGGGGCATGGTACTGTCTATCCAGCCGATGTTGTGTATCTGGAGCAGGATAGTGTTAAGGCCAAATCCGGCCAGGCCCAGAGCTCCCGGATTGGCCCACTGTGTTTCTTCTTTAGCTACGACTTGCGCCACAGAAAACCTCCATAATTATCAGTATAGAGAACAGCCGGAGCGGGATGCCGCCCCGGCCGCTAACCTTGGAATCTACTTTTTTCTGCCAGACAGCAGGGTTGTCACCACCGAGGGGTCGGCAAGGGTTGAGGTGTCACCCAGATTTTCCGTGTTGCCGGCGGCAATCTTGACCAGAATCCGGCGCATGATTTTACCACTGCGGGTCTTGGGTAAGCCGTCAGCGAACTGTATCACATCGGGAGTGGCGATAGGGCCGATTTGCTGACGCACATGGTTCTTCAACTCCTTCTCCAGGTCCGGGCTCAACGCTGCGCCGGTCTTCAGGGTGACATAGGCATAGATGCCCTGCCCTTTCAGTGAATGAGGCATACCGACGACAGCCGCCTCCGCCACCTTGGGATGCGAGACCAGACTGCTTTCCACCTCGGCGGTGCCGATACGATGGCCGGAGACATTGATGACATCGTCGATGCGTCCCATCAACCAGTAATAGCCGTCCTGGTCCTGCCGGGCACCGTCGCCGGTGTTATAGTAACCGGGGAATTTGCTGAAATAGGTTTCTTTGAATCTAGCCGGGTCACCCCATATGGTGCGCATCATGCCGGGCCAGGGCTTCTTGATGCAGAGCCAGCCGCCTTCGTTAATGCCGGCCTCGGTACCGTTCTCTCTTAATATCACCGGCTCGACACCGGGGAACGGCACAGTAGCCGAACCCGGCTTGGTCGGAATGGCGCCGGGGAGAGGGGTAATTAATATACCGCCGGTCTCCGTCTGCCACCAGGTGTCAACGATAGGACATTTTTCTTTGCCGATGACGCGGTGGTACCATATCCAGGCTTCCGGATTGATAGGCTCGCCGACACTGCCGAGAAGTCGGAGGCTGGAGAGGTCATGCTTGTTCGGCCATTCCTCGCCTTCTCTCATTAAAGCCCGTATGACAGTGGGGGCGGTATAGAATACGTTCACGCCGAACTTTTCGACAATCTGCCAGAACCTGTCGGGGGCGGGGTAGGTGGGCACACTTTCAAACATGAGGCTGGCGGCCCCGATGGAAAGAGGCCCGTAGACGATATAGCTGTGCCCGGTGACCCAGCCGACATCGGCGGTGCACCAGTAAGTATCTTCATCTCTTATGTCAAATATCCATTTCATGCTCTGATAACAGTGCAGGAGATACCCCGCCTGGGTATGCACCACGCCCTTGGGTTTACCGGTGCTGCCGCTGGTATACAGTATAAACAGTGGAGAGTCAGCATCCATCTGTTCCGGTTCGCACTCGGTGGAAAGGTCGGGGGCATTCATTAACTCGTGCCACCAGTGGTCTCTGCCCGCCTGCATGGGAATATCGATGCCCAACCTCTTAACGACGACCACATTGGATACATCGGGGCAGGACTTCAGGGCGGTATCGGCGTTACCTTTACTGCCTATCTGTTTGCTGCTGCGCCAGTAACCATCGGCGGTGATGAGCGTTTTCGATTTGCCGTCGAGAATGCGGTCGCGTAGCGCATCGGCGCTGAACCCGCCGAAGACCACGCTGTGCATAGCCCCGATGCGGGCGCAAGCCAGCATGGATATGGCCAGTTCGGGAATCATGGGCAGGTAGATGGAAACGGAGTCGCCTTTTTTAACACCCAGCTTCTTCAGCACGTTGGCGAACTTGCATACCTCATAATAGAGCTGCTGATAGGTATAAACTTTAGTATCTCCGTCCGGTTCTCCCTGCCAGATTATGGCGGCTTTGTTCTTACGCCAGGTATTGAGATGGCGGTCCAGGCAGTTGTAGCTGACGTTTATCTTGCCACCGATAAAATACCGAACCTCGGGCTTATCCTTGAAGTCATACTCAAGGAATTTATCCCATTTCCTGCACCAGTCCAGCTGATTGGCCACCTGGCCCCAGAAACCCTCGGGGTCTTTTATGGACCAGTTATAGAGTGCCTTATATTCTTCGAGGCTCTTAAGCGCGGCGGCCTGTGAAAATTCCCGGGAAGGTTTGAAAACGCGGTTCTCCGCCATCATGGAAGCTATTTCCTGGCCGGATATCTGGCCAAGGATTTCCTCTTCCGACCTGCCGGTCTCCTCGGTCGCGGCGGTGGCTTTCTTCTCTTCCCCGTGAAGGGCATGGCGGATAAGCTTCTCAAGCTCCTCGGGGTCGAAGGGTTTGACCAGGAAGCCAATCGCTCCCAGCCTTATCCCCTTCGTCATTACGTCTACCGACGGATAGCCGCTGATAATGATATATTTGAGGTCAGGATGGCGTTTCCTGGCCTCTTCCAGAATAGTGATGCCATCCTTTCCCGGCATACGGACGTCCAGAACAACGACACCAAGACCATCGCCCTTATTGAGCATCCTGAGGGTCTCTTCGCCGTTGG
>JBGPRB010000145.1:0-8056 GCA_041489355.1 Dehalococcoidia bacterium | reverse complement strand
TACACAGATATATCGCAGGAGATGCGTATGCGGCCCCTCGCCGTGGTCTTCTGGGTCTTCCATAATTCCCGTTTCCCTAATTTCCTTACTTTTAAAGTGTTCTTGCAGGTCGTCAGCGGTGAAGTAGTGCGCCGGCCGGCCCGGTTTGCTTTCAAAGGTATTTTTCTCGACCTCTCTACCTTTTCCGTAACTCTCTTCTTTCTCGGAAAAGACCGTGAAAAACATGAGGCCGTTGTTTTTTACCCTGTCAATGCATTGTTGTATAAAGAGTTTTCTTTCTTCCTCGCGGAATAGGTGTAAAACATTAAAACAGTAAATAGCATCATATATATCGGCATGGAAAGACATATCCAGGGCCGAAGCATTATAGAATCTTGAAAGTGGGTCGAATTTCCTTGCCATCTTACAGGCAACCGATGATATTTCGATTCCCGTTACATTAAATCCGGATGTCGAGAAAAGCCTGGTATTTCTGCCGTAACCTGAACCCGGAACCAGTATTTTATTCACCTGATTCCTTCGGAAAAGTTCCAGGACATGTCCGGCGGTACGGCTGGGCAAATCGCCCCATATTTTGCCCTCGACTCGATATCTTTTATCCCAGTATTCATTCATATATTCAAGGATTGATTAAGGGGGGACGAGGCTATAAGGCCTGTTTCAGCACCATAATCTGGGCGCTGGCGGGCAGCTTTCCTGCCTTTAGATCGATTTCACTGCCGTTCACCCGGGTCACGTTGCTCTTGCCCTTGAGGAATTCATCCACGCCGGAAATGGGGAAGCTGATTTTTTCGGTCTTGAAATGCATGGGTATGATTACTTTGGGCTTGAGCTGGTCGCCAACTTTAGCCGCGGTCCTGGCGTCTATGGTAAAGAAACCGCCCACCGGAATCATCAGCACGTCCACCTTGCCGATTGCCTTCACCTGTTCGGCGGTAAGCACATGGCCGAGGTCGCCGGCATGGCAGACGTTGATACCATCTACCTCGAAACAGAAAACCGTGTTTTTACCGCGCTGGCTTCCCCCGGCGTCATCATGGGCAGCGGGGACGGCCTTGATTTTTATACCTTTGACCTCGCTTGTTCCCCTGACTACCTTCGGATTGCCCTGTACCGCGGATATATTATTGTGGTCGCCGTGTTCATGGCTCACGGTAACGATGTCCGCCGTTTCTTTTATCACGCCATGCTTTAAGGCGTCCGAGGTCTCATAAGGGTCGGTAACGATTCTGGTGCCGGCATCCGAGGTGATTAAAAAGGCAGCATGGGCCAGATATTTAATCTTCATATGTCCTCCCTGAATTATTTTTTCTTCCCCCTTGATGGGGGAAGGCTGGGATGAGGGTGAGTCCCCCCTCACCACATTCACTGCGTTCAGTGCAGGCTTAATCCTCTCCCCTGCCTTCGCCGGAGCGGCTACGCGCAGGCAGGCACGATGGGGAGAGGAGAAGCGTATTTAGCTTACTATTTCGCCATCGTCAGAATCAGGTTCACCAGAGTTCTTACCGGCACACCGGTGGCCCCTTTGACCAGGTAGCCCTTTTCCTTGTCGATTTCAAAGGTGCCGGCGATATCCAGGTGGACCCAGGGAATCTTATCGATAAACTCCTCCAGGAATTTGCCGCCGGTAATGGCGCCTCCCCATCTACCGCCGATGTTCTTGATATCGGCGACATCGCTTTTCAACTGCTCTTTATATTCATCGTACATAGGCAACTGCCACATCAGCTCTCCGGTCTCATTGCCGGCGGCGATTACCTTATCAGCAAGCTCCTGGTTATTGGTGAAGGCACCGCTGCAAACACTGCCCAGGGCTACATGGCAGGCGCCGGTGAGGGTCGCTACGTCAACGATGGCTTTAGCACCGAGCTTTTTGGCGTAGCTCAGGGCATCGGACAGAATCAGGCGTCCTTCGGCATCCGTATTAATTACTTCGATAGTCTTGCCGTTCAGGGCGGTAATAACATCGCCCGGTTTCATCGCCGTGCCGCTGGGCATATTTTCCGTGGCCGGGACGAGGGCGGTAACGTTTATCTTCGGTTTGAGCTGGGCTAATGCTATGAGGGCCGCCATGACCGAAGCGCCCCCCGCCATATCCCCTTTCATATCTTCCATGCTGTCCGATGGCTTGATATCGATACCGCCGGAATCGAAAGTGATACCTTTACCTACCAGGGCTATATCGATGTCATCAGAATCGCTGCCTTTATAGCTGAGGATAATGAACCGGGGCGGCTGCTGGCTACCCTGGGATACGCCGAGCAAGCCTCCCATGCCTAACTCTTTCATTTTCTCTTTCTCGAACACTTCCACTTTAAGTCCATACTTCCTGGCCAGCTGACGGGCAGCCTCGGCCATGTTACTCGGCGTCATGAAATTGGACGGCTCATTGACCATGTCCCGGGCCCAATTGGCGGCTTCAGCAAGTATCTTTCCCCTTTCAATGGCCTTTTCTATCTGCCTTTTTTCCCTGCCGACTATCGTGAACTCTCTAATCTCGCCGAAGTTATTCTCTTTCTTCGTGATGTGCCGCCGGAAGGCATAAAGTCCGAGCAGGGCGCCCTCGGTAACAGCCTGGACGGCGTTATCGTTTTTTATCTCATTAGTCCCGGCTCCCTGTACGATGGTGGCCACGCTGGTCACGCCTTTTCCCCGCAGATAGCGGCAGGTCTCGGCTACGGCGCCGCGCACCTTGTTAGTGGTAAGCTCCTTTTTCTTGCCCAGGCCGGTAACGACGATGCGGCTCGCCGGCAGCTTGCCCATGCTGTGCAGGAGAGTAATCTCGTTGAGCTTGCCTTTAATATCCCCCTGTTTAATTAGCTCTGATATAGCGCCATCCAGGGCTTTGTCAACGGCGGCGGTGTCTCCTTCGGGGCGTTTCACCCCCTCGAAATGATTCACCACTATAGCCCCGGCTTTAATTTTAGAAATGTCGCCGGTTGCGGCTTTAATCTCCATTATAAATCTCCTTTCATCGGTTGATTTCTCTCACGATTTTATCCAGAGAAGGCGTGATATCTCTGGAAGTGTCCACGGTAAAGTGATTGCGGTTGATTTTTTGTACTGTGGTCTGCATCTTCTGGTAAACCGTCCAGTCGGCGTCCGAATTGTCTTTATTATTGGATTTTTCCATCCTGGACTTGAGTCGCTTCTGTACCAGCTCCGGCGGCGCCTCGACACGCACCAGGATTAGCCTGGCGCTCAGGCGTTCGGCGATATTGTAGATGCGCTCGCGGTGTCGTTCCGAAAGGTTGGTGGCATCCAGGATGACGGGTATTCCTTTTTTGATCAATTCTTCAATCAGGTAGTAAATGGTGCGGAAAAGGTGGGCGCTCTCGGATGCTGAATACGTCGGCACAGGGAAGAGTTGTTTGCGCAGGGCATCGCTTTCCAGGATGAGGAAGGGCAAGCGCTCTGACAGGCGACGGCAGAAGTAAGATTTACCGGTCCCGGGCAGGCCGCTGACAACAATAATGGCTGGCTGTGCTTCCGCCTGGGGGAGCGGGCTAAAGCTTCCCGCCAGCCGCCGGGCATCGGCGATAACCTGGGAACCTTCCATACACTTTGATTATAGATTGTTTTGGCCTGTTTGGCTAGGCGGCGGGGTTTGTTCTGGTGTTTGGTGCGCCTTCACCCGTGAAGTATTGCCTCATCCACGCTGCCCTGCACTATGATGTTATATCATCCCCGTAGAAAGCCACACCGACTAATCCCGGCCCGGTGTGGACTCCCATCACCGGGGTGAACTCGGTGATGTATATCTCCCGGCATTGGAACTGTGATGAAATACGGTCCTTCAGGGTTATTGCCTCTCCTATGGCATCGGCATGCATGACGGCTACGTGCAGCGGCTGCCCTTTGATAACTGCCGCTTCCATCAACTTAAGCATATGATTAAGGGCGCTTTTCATCGTCCTGGGGAGGGCTACGGTGTGAGCATTGCTGTGGTTGAGGGTGAAGATAGGCTTGATGCTGAGAATCGAATTGACCAGGGCGGCAGCCTGCGGGACACGGCCGCTTCTGACCAGATATTGCAGCGTGTCCAGCGTGGCGAATAAATTCACCCTTGACATAACGCTCCTGGCGATTTCCTTCACCTCGGCGAGGGGTTTATCCAGGGCGGCCGCCCGGGCGGCTGCCAGAGCCACCAGTCCCTGACCCGGTCCAGCCGTGGTGCCTTCCAGTACCTCGATGGCCACATCATGGAGAGTATTTTTTGCCTTTTCCATAGCCACCCGCGCTGAGTTGGACATGGCGCTGAATTTGGATGGTTCGGTAAGGCAGAGGATACCCGGCGCTTTCCGGCTGGCTTTGCGGTAAGCTTCGAGGTAGAGTTCCGGCGAGGAACTGGATGTGGTAGGTAAACTCTTAGCCTTGCGCAGCATATTATAGAATGTGGTGGGGGTGATATCTATCCCATCCCGGTATGTCTTTTCTTCAATAATTAGCTGTACCGAGACTAGTTCAATCTCATACCTGTTTACCTGTTCCTGGGGAACACAGGAGGTGGTATCGGTAACGATAGCTACTTTCTTCACAGCACTGCTTCTACCCGTTTTTCTTCGTTTGCCAGAAATGATAATTCCTGTCCACTATCAGGCTCTTTTTCTCGGCGGCTCTGGCCAGCTCTCCTTTAAGACCGATGAGGGTGTAGACAGCCAAGAAGAGAATAAGACCCAGGGGGTAGTAAATGTATTCCATCGGTTTGTGAAAGAGCCAGGCAATCAGCGGTATGCAGGCCAGGCCAATCATGCCGAGTCTGATATTGCTGGTGGGTATAACGACCAGTATCGCGATACCGAGGCCGATGGCAAACTGGACGGGCATGAAAGCCAGCAGCACGCCCATAATGGTCGCTGCCCCTTTACCCCCCCGGAATTTCAAAAATACCGGCCAGTTGTGCCCCGCCACGGCGGCGAACCCCGCGATACATATCCAGAGGATGTCGAGCCCCAGCCACCGGGCGACATATATCGTCAGGACGCCTTTGCCCACATCGGTAGCGAGAGCGATAATACCGAACGCAGGCCCCACCTCCCGCCAGGCTGCCAGGGCACCGACATTGCCGCTGCCCTTCTGATGGATATCAATCCCCTTTTTAAGACGGGCGATGATATAGGAAAAGGGGATGGAACCCAGCAGATAACCGATGACTATGGCGGCGATAATCCTATATATCAATTACCTGTCCTCCTGGTCTTCCGGATAGAAAGCGATGCCTACCGTCCCGGTGCCGCAGGCGTAGCCCATGACGGGACTGAACTCGGAAAGCCATAGCTCGATACAGTTAAATTCGGACGCAATGCGCTCTTTAAGTTTTTCGGCTTCATCAAGGGCATAGGCGTGAGTCACCGCAACATGCACCGGGCGATTATCAACCTTACCTCTCATCATCTGGAGCATGCGTTCGATGCCGTTTTTACGACTGCGAGCCATGCCGGCAAAATGTACGACTCCGGAGACGGTGAGAATCGGCTTGATATTGAGCACTGAGCCCAGCCGGGAGGCTATTCTAGGTATACGTCCGGAGCGGTAAACATGGCGTATCGTATCCAGAAAAACGATGGCGCTGACCTTATCCTTGATTGCCTCGGCGGTACGGATAACCTCCGCCATATCTTTACCTTCGGCGGCTGCCCGGGCGGCGGCCAGGGCAACCATCCCCTCGGAAGGGGTGGCTGAGTTTGAGTCTATTACCTCGATAGCAGTTTGAGGTAATTCGGTTTTAGCCAGTTCTCTGGCATCGCGGGCGGCATTATACAGCGTGCTGAGTTGTGTCGAAAGTGTGATACAGAGGATGCTGGCGGCTCTCTGGCTGGCCTTGCGAAAGACCTGGAGACAGTCCTCGGGTGAAGCCGACGATGTATTGAAGGAGTCGGGGTCATCCAGGAACATTTTATACGCTTCGGAGGGAGTAATGTCTACCCAGTCCCGGTAGATTTTACCGCCGGAGAAAAAATTTATCGGGATAATTTCGATTTCGTATTGCTCCACCAGTTCCCGATTCAGGCAGGCGACACTGTCCGTAACGATGGCTACTTTTTTCGTTGGTACACCTCCTGAGGGGTGTTGTTTATGCCGTTCGTTTAAAGCTGGCACCGGACGTTCGCCTGTGTCTCCAGGATATTTTCCGTCCGCTTCTCAGGTATCGTTCCAACAGGGCAGGGACGAGGAGCACCCCCCACATCACCAGAATCAGCCCCAGAAAAGTAAGAGTATTGAGACGTTCGGTCGTGTAGTACACCACCAGGGTCAATGTCATCAGCCCCGATGTGGCTAACAGGCTCACTCTTAACCAGCGTTGTCGCAAACGGATAAAAGCCGCTATGGTCAATCCCAGCGCAATGAAACTCAGCCCTATCCACGGGGCGAAATAACAGACGCGCTGTAGGCTGTATTCGGTAATTTTCCCTGATGGAGAGACCGCCAGAAACCATCCGATGATAATCGGTAGCGGCAGCAGCATCAGGGAGCTGAAAAGCCAGTCCCTTCTGGTGGTTTGTATTATGATGCGGAAGAGCCACCAGAGAGCCAGAGGGAAGTAAACAGGCAGTAGCAGCAGCGACCAGCCTTTGGGAATATAGAGCAGCGTGAGGCCGACGGTCAGTACCGGTATTAGAGAGTATCCCAGCCATGAGAAAATCCAGGTAGGTTTACCGTGGCTCCATCCGTAGACTGTCGTGGCAAGGATAAGCACCAGGACTATCGATAACCAGCCGGGATATTGCCACCAGTTAAGGACAAAAAGTAACCCGAAAATTAGATGGGGCATTGAGGCCAGCAATACCTGTTTCCAGGTACCCTGACTGTAGGTTTCGTATATCTGCCGGGCGACTAATTTGGTGCTGCCCATCTGTCCCAGGCAGGTTCTGACGGCCTCTTCTTCGGTCAGGCCGGACTCCGTTAGTTCCTGGAGTTTATCCTCGATATGCGCCTCGAGTTCACTCATGACTCCCGTTTCATCGGAGTTTTCGAGCTTGGCAATGGACCTGATACTCTCCAGATATTGAGCTAATTCTGATGTCATAACCTGAACCTTTTTATATTCTCGCCAGCTCCGGTTGGAGAATCAAACTCACGGCGGTGAAAAAGTCCTGCCACTGGGTTTTTTCCAGGGCCAGTTTGGCCTGTCCCTTGGCGGTAATATGATAGTATCGCCTCTGCCGTCCGTTAGACAGCATTTGCCACTTTCCGGTAATCAAGCCCGACTTTTCCAGGCGGTGGAGGGCCGGGTAAAGGGTTCCTTCTTTAAATTTAAAGTAACCCTGGCTCCTTGTTTCGAGCTCTTTCACCACCTGGTAGCCGTACATCGGCTGATGTTCCAGCAAACAAAGCAGCAGAGAATTAGAACTGCTTTTAAACAAGTCGCGTCTCGGTTCCATGAAAATCACCTCGTTTGCAGTATTTTACTTAGACTTTCTATGTATGTCAATGTTATCAAAGATTTATTGCCTTTGCAAGGGGTGACAGGATTTTTTTTAAATTTTGCCGGGGCAGTAGTCTATAAAGCTTTTTCATTGGCTTGGCAAAGGAGATGAGTTGTCTTTTTCATACCTATTTTAATCGTATTGGTGAGAGATGGACACCTTGAGGCGAGCCTGATAAAATGCTATAGTACAGGAGATATCTGCGGGGGAGTGCCGGAATTGGCAGACGGGCTGGACTTAGGATCCAGTGCAGCAATGCGTGGGGGTTCGAGTCCCCCCTTCCCCACTACAAGTTACGATAGGTAGAACTCCTTCTTTGTTGGCTTGTTCTCATTCAGGTAAAGGCGGAGGGGGTCCAATCAGGTACGGTCGGTCTTTATGTTATCGGCCTGTCGGGAAAAAAGTGTGTGATATTTTTGAATATATTCATGAGAGGAGGAACTGGTTATGAAAGCTGCTTTTATCGTTGCCCCCAGGAAGTTTGAGATAAGAGAGGTGGAGATGCCGAAAATCGGCGATGATGAAATGCTGGTGAAAATAGAAGCCTGCGGGGTGTGCTCCAGCGATATGCCGGGCTACCTGGAAAAGCGTATGCCTTTCCCGAGGCGAGCCGGCCACGAACCGGCCGG
>JBGPRB010000144.1:0-8166 GCA_041489355.1 Dehalococcoidia bacterium | reverse complement strand
TGCCATTTTCTTTTTGAATCATTTTTACCCCCTTTACAGCTAAAGCTTCATTTTTAAAAAAATCGGGACTTTTTACTTCTAGGCTTGAATAGTATACACTAATCTGTTAAATAAATCTATTGCGGTAAATAATACGAAAAGTATATTATTTACAAAAGTAATCGTATTACGATACTTCAGATATTTTAATGATGCATTTTAAATAAGTCAAGTGCACTCTTTTTTTGGGAAGGGTATGGTTTCACACATCATGTCTTTATCAATTTTTAATTGATTACCATTTAAAATAAAAAGGCGGCTGATATTTTCACCAGACGCCCTTTACATTATCCTATTTTGAATTCAAGATTTATTACCATTGAACGAACATCGGGATGTTTGCCCTTCCATGCGTATATTTCTTCATAAACTGTATCTGGACAATTAACCTTGCTGCCATTACCGACAAAAAGGGATTATAATAGAACTATCAGAGAGCAGGGCAGCAGCCTTTGAAGTCTCCATTGATTCTGAAGGCTTAACTGTCCTACTTTTACTAATTACACACAGAGGCTCATATGTCTTTGGTTGCTTTCTCTAGAAACCAAATAAGGAAATTGTTGACTAAAGAGAGCAATATGATACTTGAAAATAGGATTCCTGCCTACGAGAGCCTTGAAAGGAAGTTTCAAGATATCAGTGAGCTTGGACTCTATCTTCATATCCCTTTCTGCCGGCAAATATGTCCTTATTGCCCATACAACAAGGAGATTTATCACCATGAGACAGCAGAAATGTATACCAGAGCTGTAAAAAAGGAAATCGACTTATACTCTGGTCTTTTTAGTGATAAACCGGTGACTTCTTTTTACATTGGTGGCGGAACGCCCACCACGATGCTTCATGGTGGTCTGGGCAACATTTTAGAACATATTTTTAAAAATTTTAATATGCAGTGTGATATACACATGGAGAGTCATCCCAATGATTTGAGCTCAGATAACCTCAACACCATAAGAGCTCTTAACGTAGAAAATCTAAGTATTGGGGTAGAAGCTCTACAGGATAAATATCTAAAAATCCTTAATAGACCATACAATACCAAGGAAGTGAAAGCGGTAATTGAAAGGGCCGTCAATAAAGGATTCAGATGTTTTAACGTGGACTTCATTTTTGCTTTACCCAATCAGACTTATGCTGAGCTAGAGCAGGCGGGTCATGAGTTGATTGAGATGGGTATTGACCAGGTTGCGGCTTATCCTCTTTTCTATTTTCCTTACACTAAAATGGGAGAGTCTGCTAAGCAAAGTAACTACAACATACCAAATATCTTTAAGAGAAGAAGGATGCTCCATATCTTGGAGGATATTTTTTATGATAGAAAATATGAAAGAACGTCTGTTTGGGCATTCACTAAAGAAGGGATGCCCAAATATTGCTCGGTGACCGTGCCTCTTTATGTTGGTCTTGGTGCCAGTGGAGGCTCTTACTTGAGAGATATTTTCTACCTTAATACCTTTAACGTTGCTGAATACATAAAGAGACTTGAAGATGGCAGAATGCCCATTGCCTTATCATTAGATTTGTCAGAAAGCATGCAGATGGCATGGTGGTTTTACTGGAGAGTCTATGAGACAAGATTTAAGAGAAGTGATTTCAGGAAAAGATTTGAAAAGGATTTCAATGAAATATATGGAAAGTACATAAAACTATTCTCTCTTTTTGGCTTAATAAAGAGGGATGACGGGAACGAGGTAATACTTTCCGACAAAGGTATTTTTCGGCTGCATGCACTGGAAGATTTATTTTCACTAGATTACATTAGCAAACTATGGGGGACTTCAAAGCAGGAACCATGGCCGGAAAAGGTTGTTTTGTAAGTTTTACCATAACCTTACTAACCAGATTTGGACTGCCGAGAGTGTGAATCAAAAAGGGGAGCATTTATGCTCCCCCTGTCTCTGAATTCTAATTAATCGCTACCACTGCACGAACATAGGCATGACAACATGGGTATAATTATCCGTGCCCACCGGGCGGATAAGGCCGGGGCTGGAGGGATTGGTGGTCTCCAGCGCTACCTGCGACTCGTGGAGTACACTCAGGATATCGGTCAGGTACTTTCCATTGAAGGCAATTTTAGCATCGGCGCCCTCTACCGTGGCATCAATTTCACCAACATCATCGCCGATTTCTTCGGAACGGGCGGAAACGGAAAGCCTGCCGGGATTCATCTCGCTGCCCGGCGTTATTACCAGGCGGACGATGCCGCTGCCATCACGGGCGAATATTGATGCGGTCTTGGTCGCCCGCAGGAAGTCGGCCACGCTCACTATTACCCGGGTATTATAGCTCTTGGGGATAAGCTGAGCATAGTTGGGGAAAGTGCCCTGAACGAGCTGGGATACCAGCTCCGTACTCTTCAGTCGGAAGAGGACCTGGCTTTTATTGGGATTGAGCGTGATATTGACGGCTTCCTCCTGGTCGGACATGAGACGGTTCAACTCTGACAGGGTCCGTGCCGGTATGATGACCTCTGTCTTCTGGCTGACTGTTTTGGCGATGGGCAGCTTGAAAACGGCCAGTCTGAATCCGTCAGCCGCAGCCAGTGTCAAAGTGCTGCCTTCAAACTGGGTGCAGACGCCCGTCAGGACCGGCCGTGATTCTTCGGTGGCGGCGGCGAAAACAACCTGGTTGATGCCCTGACGTAAGGCTTCGACTTCTACGCTGGTGGTAATGCCCTCATCGACGCTGGGAATCGGGGGGAAATCCTTGGCGTCAACCCCGCTGATGCGGGCTTCGAAGCGGGCGCACTTCAGACCCAGAGTCTTGGTCTGCGGTGAAAGATTGATAGCAATCGTATCACTGGGCAAAGAGCTGACAAATTCGGTGAGAAGGCGGGCCGGTACCGTGATGGCGCCTTCTTCTTCTATTTTGGCGCCAATCCAGCAGCTTATGGCCATCTCGAGGTTGGTGGCCACGAGTTTCAAACGGCCTTCCTCGGCAGCCAGGAGGACATTATTGGTTATGGGCAGGGTTGTCCTGGTGGCTACCGCTCTACCGACGATACTGAGTCCCCGGTTGAAGTTCTCCTGAAGACATGATAGTTTCATAGTGCACCCCCAAATACTATTGGTGGACTAGTATACAACATAATTCGGTTCTATTCAAGCGCTATCGTGCCGCTTTTACCGCCGCTTTTCTTTACCAGGCGGATATTTTCTATTTTCATGCCGCGGTCGACGGCTTTACACATATCGTATATCGTCAGGGCAGTCACGGCGGTAGCCGTCAGTGCTTCCATCTCCACGCCAGTTTTGCCGGTGCTTTCGACGGTGGCGGTGATTTCTATCACACTGTTCGCTTCGTCGGGGGTAAACTCGATATTGACGTTTCCGATGAGAATCGGGTGGCACAACGGAATCAGGTCGGGCGTTTTCTTGGCGGCCATGATGCCGGCCAGCTGGGCGACCGAAAGGACATCTCCTTTGGCTGTCCCACCCTGTTTGATAAGCTGAAAGGTGGCAGGCTGCATCCTGACCATGCCTCTGGCTATGGCGATACGGGCGGTATCCGCCTTGCCGGTGACATTCACCATCCGGGGTCGTCCGGCATCATCCATGTGGGTCAACTTTTTTTCAGCCATATTATATTTTTTTAAGGAAACGAATCGTAGCTGGGTAGCTTTGATTTGTTTTTATAGTTATGTTAACTAAATGTTTGTAAGGTTATTACCTACCTCACCCCGTTCGCTGCGCTCAGGGTAAACCCCTCTAAGACGCCCCTTATATTTTTGTCACCCTCACCCCGTTCGCTATGCTCAGGGCAGGCTCTGCCCTCTCCCATCAAGGGAGAGGGTAAAGTTATTCAAGAGAGGGGAACCTCTCTTAGACTCTCCCTTTCTATCCCCCCACCTGAGAGAAAGGTCTGCCCAGGTGACGGTTACCCTCGGACAGGTGGTGGCCCTGAGGTTTTTTGGCGGTGGCCTTTTCAATCAGGTTTTTAAGCTCTTCGACTGATGCGCCGCTGCGCAGGGGTTCCCTGAGGTCTATCTCGTCTTCGTTCAGGAGGCAGAGACGTAGCTTGCCGTCGGCGGTAAGGCGGAGTCGGTTGCACTGGTAGCAGAAGTGTTCTGTAACCGGAGTGATGAAGCCGATGGTGCCTTTAGCGCCGGGCAGGCGGAAGTATCTAGCGGGCCCGTTGCCGACATCGACCTTCCAGGGCTCCAGGTTGCCCATGGATTCAATGCGTTTTCTCATTTCGCTGACGGAAACGAGACTGATGGACTTAGAGTCATCGCCGTTAACAGGCATATGCTCGATAAAGCGAACGTGCCAGCCGTCCTCGACGGTTTTCCGGGCGAAATCGGGAAGCTCATCGTCATTGACGCCGGCCATGACCACCATGTTGATTTTTACGGGGGTAAGCCCCACCGCACCGGCGACTTCGATGCCTTTCAGGGTGTCCGGGAGGTTACCGCACCGGGTAATCTGCTTGAACCTTTCCGGCTTGAGGGTGTCCAGGCTGACATTGACGCGATGAAGGCCAGCCTCTTTGAGTTCGGCGGCGTGCTGCGCCAACAGGATACCGTTGGTCGTCAGGGAAATATCGTCGATGGTCTCAATGCCTGCCAGCATCTGCACCAGCTCCGGCAGTCCCGCCCTCACCAGGGGTTCGCCGCCGGTGAGCCTGACCTTATTGATGCCGAGCTCGGCGGCGGCTTTGACCAGGGTAAAAATTTCTTCGTAGCTGAGGATGTCATAGTGGGACATCAGGGTAATGCCTTCCTGCGGCATGCAGTAAACGCAGCGCAGGTTACAGCGGTCGGTGACCGAGATACGGAGATAGTTTATGGGACGCTGAAACGAATCGGATAGTCCGGTCATAAAGATACCTTCTAGTGGGTATTATACATGAAAGGGAAGAGGATGGCTACATGATGAGTTCCGTTTGATTTTAGTTATGCATGCTTTGATTTTTAGCCTTACCCCCTGTATCCCCCTCTCCAACCGGAAAAATTAACTGCCTCATAAAAACGATTGGTTGGAGAGGGGGAGAAAAATAAAGAGGAGGGCTTGAGCACAATACCAGGTTCTATCATGCCGGTGACTTCTACGCTCTCACCGTAGAGCCAATATTGTACTGTAGTAGACTCTTGATATTTTCTTGACAGGTCAAGTCATTTTCTTGACACCTCGTTGACTATCATTTTACTAGAATATGGTCAATGAATGACCTCGCTTCTCTAGTCCTGCTTATTTTGTTCTTCCTGATAACCTTTGGGCTGGTACTTATCTGCAAGCGACTGATGAGGTCGTGATATGAATACCCTATATATTATTTCAGGGGTAATTGCTCTCTGTTTGCTGGTGTATCTCATTTTGGCGCTTCTGAAGCCGGAGTGGTTCAAATGAGCATTTTCGATTGGCTCCAAATCGGGCTGTATTTGCTTGTCCTTTTATTGCTTGTCAAGCCACTGGGAGCGTACATGGCGTATGTCTATCAGGGTGAACGCATGTTCCTGACACCTGCCGTTGGACGCATCGAACGATTTATCTATCGTATCGCCGGAATACGTTCCGACGAGGAGATGAACTGGAAGACCTACGCCGTTGTCATGTTGCTCTTCAACTTCGCAGGCTTGATTCTGGTGTATGCCTTACAGCGCCTCCAGTCTGTCCTGCCCCTTAATCCCCAGGATTTAGGAGCGGTTAGGCCCGACCTGGCTTTCAATACTGCGGTCAGCTTCGCCACCAATACTAACTGGCAGAGCTATGGCGGGGAGACCACCATGAGCTATCTCACCCAGATGGTTGGTCTCACTGTACAGAACTTTCTATCTGCGGCTACCGGCATGGCAATTCTGGTGGCTCTGGTACGCGGCTTCGTGAGGCACTCTGCAAAGACGATAGGCAATTTCTGGGTAGACATGACCCGCAGCGTCTTTTACGTCCTCCTACCGCTATCCATAATCCTGGCGATAATTCTAGTTTCACAAGGGGTAGTGCAGACGTTTCATGGCCCCCAGGAAGTAGCACTTGTACAATCGACACAAGACGCCGGCGGACAGCCCATTACTCAACAATCTCTGGCAGTCGGCCCGGCTGCTTCTCAGGTGGCTATCAAGCAGTTGGGAACTAATGGCGGCGGATTCTTCAATGTCAACTCCTCCCATCCCTTTGAAAACCCCACCCCCCTTTCCAACTTCCTGGAGATGCTGGCGATCCTGCTCATTCCGGCGGCGCTATGCTACACCTTTGGCAGAATGGTCGGCGACACACGTAAAGGCTGGGCGATACTGGCTGCCATGACCATCATCTTTGTGGTCATGTTGTCTGTATCTGTATGGGCAGAGCAGAGCGGTAACCCTTCACTGGAAGGGCTAAACGTTAACCAGTCAGCCAGCAGCGTGCAGTCCGGGGGCAATATGGAGGGCAAGGAGGTGCGCTTCGGCGCTGCCAATTCAGCCCTGTGGGCTACGGCCACAACCGGCGCTTCAAATGGTTCCGTGAATTCAATGCACGATTCGTTCACGCCTCTGGGCGGGCTGGTGCCGATGTGGCTCATGCAGCTTGGAGAAGTGGTTTATGGCGGCGTCGGCTCCGGTTTATACGGCATGCTGGCCTTCGTCATCATTGCGGTGTTCGTGGCCGGTCTGATGATAGGGCGTACCCCTGAATACCTGGGCAAGAAGATTGAAGCATATGAGATGAAGATGGCTTCTCTCATGGTTCTAATACCGGTGCTGCTGGTACTGTTCGGCACAGCTATCGCCGTGGCCACGTCAGCGGGCAGGGCAGCGGTTTTCAACCCCGGCGCGCACGGTTTCAGCGAGGTGCTGTATGCCTTTTCTTCGGCGGGCAACAACAACGGCAGCGCCTTTGCCGGTCTTGGCACGAATACGCCTTTTTATAATATCGCCCTCGGTTTTGCCATGCTCTTTGGTCGCTACTGGCTGGCGATTCCGGCGCTGGCAATCGCCGGTTCCCTGGTGCAGAAGAAAAAAGTGCCGGTAACTTCTGGCACGCTACCGACACATACTCCTCTTTTTATCTTCTGGCTTATAGCGGTAGTCGTGATTGTCGGAGCCCTCAGCTTTCTCCCCGCCCTATCGCTCGGACCTATTGTGGAACAATTGTTAATGCGGTAATCAAAATGACAGACGACACGCAACAACAGGATGTAAAGCCACAGATAACCAAAGGCCTGGCTATGACGCATTCGAAGAAACCGTCGCGTCTGGGACAGCGGGTGTACCGCCATGCTATTATCGAAGCTTTCCTCAAACTCAACCCGCGCTGGATGATACGCAATCCAGTCATGTTCGTCACCGAAGTAGGCAGCGTCCTGACCACTGCCCTGTGGTTACAGGCGCTGCTCGGTCATGGTGAGGCGCGGGCTGCCTTTGTCGGCGGGGTGGCTTTGTGGCTGTGGCTGTGCGTACTCTTCGCCAATTTCTCCGAGGCGCTGGCGGAAGGTCGCGGCAAAGCACAGGCAGCGGCATTACGTCGAACACGAAAAGAAACTCAAGCCAAACGACTCACCCAGCCGAAATACGGAGCTAAATACGAGCTGGTGTCGTCCAGCGCGTTGCGACAGAATGATGTCTTTCTCGTCGAGGCCGGTGATATCATTCCGACCGATGGTGAGGTGATTGAAGGTATCGCTTCGGTGAACGAGAGCGCTGTCACCGGAGAGAGCGCCCCCGTTATCCGCGAATCCGGAGGAGACCGGAGCGCTGTCACCGGCGGGACGCGCGTATTATCGGACTGGCTGGTGGTACGCGTCACGGCTAACCCCGGAGAAGGATTCCTCGACCGCATGATCAGCCTGGTGGAAGGTGCCAAGCGCCAGAAAACCCCTAACGAAATCGCCCTTAACATCCTGCTGGCGGCATTTACCATTGTCTTTCTCGTCGTCTGCATGACGCTGCTGCCTTTTTCAATATATAGCGTTGACGTGAATCATCAGGGCACACCGATTACGATTACGGTGCTGGTGGCGCTGTTGGTCTGCCTCATCCCGACCACTATCGGGGGGTTACTGCCGGCTATCGGTATCGCCGGGATGGACCGCCTTGTCCGGCGCAATGTTATCGCCTTATCGGGCCGTGCCGTAGAAGCGGCTGGAGATGTAGACGTATTACTTTTAGATAAGACGGGGACTATAACTCTGGGCAATCGCCAG
>JBGPRB010000143.1:0-8197 GCA_041489355.1 Dehalococcoidia bacterium | reverse complement strand
TGTGCTCCGGATTCAATTTTCATATCAAGATTAAAGAGGGCGCCGGTGCCTTTGTCTGCGGCGAGGAAACTGCCATGATGGCTTCCATTGAAGGCAATCGCGGCATGCCCCGCCCCCGTCCCCCCTTCCCCGCCAAATCGGGGCTCTGGGGCAAACCTACCAATATCAATAACGTCGAGACCTGGGCTCACGTGTCTGCCATCATGCAGAAAGGGGCAGGCTGGTGGACTGGCTATGGCACCGAGAAGAGCAGGGGCACCAAGACATTTTCGCTGGTGGGTAAAGTGGTGCGCACCGGGCTTATCGAAGTTCCCTTAGGAATTACCCTGCGTGAAGTTATCTACGGCATCGGCGGCGGTATCTTTGGCGGCAAAAAGTTCAAGGCCGTGCAGACCGGCGGTCCCTCGGGCGGCTGTCTGCCGACGAGCTTTCTCGATTCGCCGGTAGATTATGAATCGCTGGCTGCCGCCGGCTCCATTGTGGGTTCGGGTGGCATGGTGGTTATGGACGAAGATAACTGCATGGTGGATGTAGCCAGGTATTTCCTGACCTTTGTCCAGATGGAGTCATGCGGCAAGTGCATCCAGTGCCGCTGGGGCACCAAGCAGATGCTGGATATCCTTAAGGATATCGTCAGCGGCAACGGCCGTAAGGGAGACATTGAGCTTCTGCTGGAACTGGGCGAGGCCGTCAAAAATGGCTCTCTCTGCGCCCTGGGCGGTACGGCTCCCAATCCGGTATTGACTACTATCCGTTATTTCCGGGACGAGTATGAAGCCCATATTAACGAAAAACGCTGTCCGGCGCTGTCCTGTAAAGCGCTGATAGCCTATTACATTGACGCCGCTAAATGCGTCGGCTGCGGTATCTGTGCCCGGGCTTGCCCCGTTACAGCGATTAAGGGTGGCAAGCGGATGGTGCATGTCATCGACCAGGGCAAGTGTACTAAGTGCGGCACCTGCCGGGACGTTTGCCCGGCGAAATTCGGCGCCGTGGCGAAAATCTCCGGTAAGCCTATTGAGGCTCCCGCCGAGCCTGTGCCTGTGGGCGCTAAGGCATAAGTAAAAGGTTAACAGGGCTACTTGATGGTAATGGAGGCAACCGATGACGATAACAAGCTCGACTGTAGCGGGTGAGAAAAAGCTGGGGACCATCTCTCTGACTATCGATGGAGTCAGGGTCGAGGTGCCGGAAGGGGCTACGGTGCTCGAAGCGGCGCTCAAGACCGGCGTCTATATCCCCACCCTCTGTTATGACCCCGACCTCAAGCCGTATGGTGCCTGCCGACTTTGTATTGTAGAAATCGAGAAAATGCGTGGCCTGCCTACCTCGTGCACCACACCGGCCACCGACGGCATGGTCGTACATACCGAGTCGCCCATGGTGAACCAGTCCCGCCGCATTACCATGGAGCTTATCATGGCTAACCATCATGGCGATTGCCTCACCTGCGCCAAGAACCAGAACTGCGAGCTTCAAACAGTGGCGCGCTATCTGGGTGTTGAGCAGGAGCACTTCGACCGTATGCGCAAGAGCAAGAAGACTGTCCCTATCGACGATAGTCACCCTGCCTATATCCGCGATATGAATAAATGTATCCTCTGCGGCCGTTGCTGGCGCGCCTGCCACGAAATCGCTGGAGTCGAGGCTATCGACATAGCTTTCAGAGGCGATACGGCTACGGTCAGCACCTTCGGCGATAAGCCCATCCTGGAGTCCAACTGCGAGGCTTGCGGCGAATGCCTGGAGCGGTGTCCCACCGGAGCCCTCATGACCAGGAATACCAGGCTGCCGGCGCGCGAGGTAAAAACGGTCTGCCCTTACTGCGGCGTCGGCTGTTCCATATTACTCGGTATCCGCGGCAATGAAATAGTCAGCGTTCGGGGCGATAAGAAAAGCCCTGTCAACAAGGGCGGCCTCTGCGTTAAGGGAAGGTTCGGCTTCGATTTCGTCGGTCATCCCGACCGTCTGACCAAGCCGCTGATAAGGAAAGAGGGCTGGAGCAAGGACGTCGAGGTCAACGGTAATTTTAAAAACATCTTCCGCGAAGCCACCTGGGAAGAAGCCATCGGGCTTGTGACGGACAGACTGTCCAGAATTAAGGCGGAGCATGGGCCGGATAGCCTCGGTGTTTTAAGCTCTGCGAAGTGTACCAACGAGGAAAACTATCTGGTGCAGAAATTCGCCCGTGCCGTCATCGGCACCAACAATGTCGACCACTGTGCCCGTCTCTGCCATGCTTCGACGGTGGCTGCGGCGGCTATCGCTTTCGGTGACGGCGCTATGAGCAATTCCATTGCCGATTTCGCTATGGCGGACATCCTCTTTATCATCGGCTCCAACACCACCGAATGCCACCCCATCATCGGACGGGTAGTGCGCCAGGCGGTAAGGTCGGGCAAGACCAAACTCATCGTGGCTGACCCCCGCACCATTCTCCTCGCTAAAAAGGCTGCCATTCATCTGCGCCAGAAGCCCGGGTCGGATGTGGCTTTGCTCAACGCCATGATGAATGTCATTCTCGCTGAAGGCCTGCACGATAAAAAGTTCATCGAGGAGCGTACCGAGGGCTTCGAGGAGATGGCCGCCACCGTTAAAAAATACACGCCGGAGATGGCCGAAGGAATTACTGGCGTACCTAAGGCTGATATTATCCGGGCGGCGCGCCTCTTCGCCAGCGCTGAGAAGGCGGCTGTCATCTACGGTATGGGTATCACCCAGCATACTACTGGTACGGACAATGTGAAGAGCGTCGCTAATCTATTGATGCTGACGGGAAATATGGGCCGGGAGGGTACCGGTTTCAGTCCTCTCCGGGGCCAGAACAATGTCCAGGGCTCCTGTGACATGGGTGCCCTGCCCAATGTCTTCCCCGGTTACCAGCAGGTAACCAATCCCGAAGCCAGGCAAAAATTTGAGAAGGCGTGGAACTGTAAAATTAAAGATAAACCGGGACTACCCGTGACGGAACAGATTGAGTCGGCGATACGCGGTGAAATTAAAGGTATGTATATCGTCGGGGAAAACCCGATAATGAGCGAGCCTTATACCGTCCATACCAAACGGGCATTGCAGCAGCTGGAATTTCTGGTGGTGCAGGATATCTTCCCCACCGAAACGGCTGTTCTCGCCGACGTTATTCTGCCGGCGACTGCCTTTGCCGAGAAAGACGGCACCTATACCAGCACCGAGCGGCGGGTGCAGAAAATCCGTAAAGCCGTCGAGCCACCCGGCGAGGCTAAACCCGACTGGCAGATTATTTCTCTGCTGGCAACAGGGATGGGTTATCCGTTCCCTTACCGGAGCATTGAGGAAATCAACCAGGAGGTTACATTACTGACGCCCATTTACGGCGGAATGTACTGTGACCGGCTGGACGGCTATGGCTTACAGTGGCCCTGCCGCGATAGGGAGGACCCGGGCACGCCCACGCTTCATAAAGATAAATTCTCGCGGGGCCTGGGTAAATTCCATGCCGTGGACTATCGACCGCCGGCCGAATCGGTCTCTCCCGACTATCCCCTTATCCTGACCACCGGCCGCATACTGGAGCACTGGCATACCGGCAGTATGAGCCGCCGGGCTAAAGTGTTGCGTGACCTCTCTCCCAACGGCTATATTGATATTCACCCGGACGATGCCTTGAAACTCGGTATCGTGGACGGCGACCTCGTGTCGGTGGCTTCGGAGCGGGGCAAAATAGAAGCGCCGGTCAACATTACCGATAAGACCTCCCCCGGCCTGGCTTTCATGGCTTTCCACTGGAAGGAGTCGCCGGTGAACACGCTTACAAATAACGCTTTAGACCCGGTGGCTAAAATACCGGAGTTCAAAGTGTCCGCCGTTAAAGCGGTGCTGGCGGTACTGGACAGGGCTACCCAGGATAATGCCTTCCTCGCCCGTCTTGCCGAGAACCCGGCTCAGGCATTGAAAGAGTATGATTTAACGTCTGAAGAAAAGGTGGCTATTGCCAGCGGTGATATCCGCAAGATTGAGTCCTGGGTTGGTAAGCTGGATGAGCGCCTTAAGAAGTGGCTTATTGCCCGTCTGGCGCAGGAGAAGTGGTAGCCAAACCCCTCTCCCAGCCCTGTCATTGCGAGGAGTCCCGATATAATCGGGACGACGTGGCAATCTATTTCTATGCTGTCATTCTGGCGTAGGCTTCAGCCCGAGTTCAGCCCGAGGGCCAGAATCCACACCCTTTTCCCCCTTCGACAGGGGAGTGCGAAGCCCCCTCTCATATTTTCTCCCCCTCTACGACCATCTAGATAGAACCACCTGCACAAATAAACAGGTCGGAGAGGGGGATTAAGGCTAAAAGGGGGTGAGGCTTAAATCGGGTTGCGTTAGATAATACTTAATAAAAAACGAAAAGAACCATCAGAACAAGATAAGCCAAACAAGATTATTCGAAGACGCCTTTTTGTCTCAGCCGGTCTACCTCACCCTGGGACATGCCGAGAATCTTCGTGCAGATGTAGTCGGTATGCTCACCGACGAGGACTGGACGCTGTACCGCCGTTTCCACCGCTGATAATTTGATCGGGGCGGGGTGGTAATAACGCAGCTTGCCCATGTAGGGGTGGTCGAGTTCACGGTAGAAGTGATAATAATTCATCTGTGGGTCTTCGTCGATGTCTTTGGCGTTGGCGACCAGCCCCGCTCCTATTCCCCCCGCCTGGAGTTTTTCCTGGATATCTTCGGGAGGATAGTTAACCGTCCACTCTTCCACACGGCTGTCGAGCTCGTCGCTGTTTTTCACACGCCCTACCGCTTTGACGTATTTTTTATCTTTCGCCCATTGCGGACTGCCGATAACCTTTACAAGGCTGCGCCACTCGTTGTCGTTCATCACAGCGATGGCCACCCATCGAGCATCGCCTTTACAGCGGTAGATGCCGTGGGGTGCGGCGTAGTCGCTCTTATTGCCTTTCAGGGTCAGTTCACGGTGATTGACCTGATAATCGAGGATAAGCGGGGTCATGTAGTTCAGCCCGGCCTCAATCTGGGCGTGGTCGATGTACTGTCCCTTGCCGGTGCGGCGTCTATAGTCCAGGGCAGCCATGATAGCCAGGGAGGCGTACATCGGCGATAGCTGGTCGGTATAGTAGGTGGAGGGGGGCACCGGAGGTCTGTCCGGCCAGCCGGCGATGGTATCCATCATCGTTACTGCTGTTAAAATGCTACCGAAGCCGGGCTGGTCGGCCATGGGGCCGGTGTGCCCGTAGCCGCAGGTGCGGAACATGATGATTTGCGGGTTAACCTTTTTCAGCCCCTCGTAGTCCAGTCCCAGCTTGTCCATGACGCCCGCCGGGAATCCCTCGGCGACGACGTCCGCCCAGGCCACCAGCTTTTTAAAGATTTCAATAGCCTCGGAGTGTTTAAAGTTCAGGCTGATATCCATTTCCGGGGCGGTATGTGTAATGGAGAAGAAGGCGCTGCGTTCCAGTCCCACCGGCTCTCCCGGTTTATTGGTGGGAGCGAACAGGGCAAAGAGCCGCACCGGGTCCGGCCTCGTCGATGTCTCTACGCGTATCGTGGTCGCTCCATAGTGGCTGAGATAATTGCATGTATAAACGCCCACCCCCGCCCAGCAGAGCTGTATTATTTTTACTCCCTCAAAAGGTTTCCTGTCCATGATGCGCCCTCATTATCCAGTCAATTTAGCGTCAAAATTCCTCTCCCTTGAGGGGAGAGGCTAGGTGAGGGTGAAATATCCGGATAAATAAAAGACCCCTCACCTTAATCCTCTCCCGCGCGGGGGAGAGGAGACTATTGGGGGAATACGGATTACTTCGCGGAGTTTACCCCGACATGTCGGGGCTCGCAATGACATCATTATGCATTCTCTTATATCACCTTTTGCTTTTTCAGGGCCTTTAGTTCATCGGCGGATATGCCCAGTTCTTTATAAATTTCCTCGTTGTGTTCGCCGATAAGCGGTGCCCGCCGCCGTACCCCGACATATCCCTGGGTGGTCATCACGGCACCTCCGGGGTATTTGAGGCTGGTGCCCAGTTCCGGGTGTTCGACTTCTTTCCAGAAGTTCCTGGCTTTAAGCTGGGGGTATTTAAGGACGTCTTCGGCATTATTGCAGGGGCCGAGCTGGAATCGGTTCTCCGTCGCCAGCTTGAGCAGTTCGTCCTTGGTGTGGTTCATGAAGAATTTGCCGAGCGTGTCCATGAGCTTTTCGGCCTGCTCGCGGCTCATGTCCTCCCAGCTTTTTTTGTCCCACGCCCAGCCTTCCAGGAAGCCGATATCGATGCCGTCTTTCTTGATGTATTCCATCATGCTGAGGTTGTTCTTAGCGGCGGTGGGGTTGAGCAGGAGGTTCAGGGCGATATAGCCGTCTTTGCACTCCCAGAGGAGCGGATTGTAGAAAGTGGAGCCGTCCTTGAGCGTGACGGTAGCTCTCGCCCGACCGTGCCTGGTGGGAATCTGGCCGAACAGGGCATAAGGGCCTTCGATTTCCGCCGAGCAGACGATGTCGAGGGCTTGCTGGGTGATGGCGTCGACGTGCTGGCCTTTGCCGGTGTGGACGCGGTGCATGAGGGCAATCATCGTGCCGGCGGCGCCGTTCATGGCCCCCAGGCTGTGGGTGTGCTCGTAGCTGACGGTCAGCGGGGGGCGGTCGTCGTAGCCGGCGGTGTAAATGAGGCCGCCCAGCGCCCGCACCACGATGTCCGGGTCTTTATAGTTGCGGTACGGCCCTTCCTGCCCGAACCCGGTGATGGACGTCAGCACGATGCCGGGGTTGATTTTGCTCAGGTCTTTATAGCCGAGTCCCAGGCTGTCCAGGTAGCCGGGAGTGTAAGATTCGAGGACGACGTCCGCTGTCTTGACGAGTTTCTTGAATATCTCTTTGCCCTGAGCGGACTCGATGTCCAGCGTGATGCCCTTTTTGTTGGCGTTGAAGGCGAACCAGGTCAGGTTTTTCTCGGGGTCGACGATATCTTTATAAAAAGGGCCCTTTAAGCGCGCCGGGTCGCCGCCGGGCTTTTCAATCTTTATCACCTCCGCCCCGAAGTCGGAAAGCGCCCGACCGCACATAAAAGCCTTCTCTGTTGTAAGGTCGAGGATGCGGTAGCAGCTCAGCATAAGCCCCTCCCCTAAAAGGGTACGAAACTACTTAAGAAAATACAGCAAAGAATAGTCTAGTGTAGTTTAGTATAGTTTAGTGTAAATTGAATCTAGATAATTATAGTATGAATGAGGAGAGGGGGGCAAATGGGGGATAGGCGTATCTTTTTTATGCAAATTAGTGCACTAAGTGTGCCCAACAGCTTTTCGTATTGGCTTTTGACTATTATCCTTTTTTATGTCATACATTACACAAATGGCATCCTTTTTTCTTGAGTTAGATGGAGCCGGTAAAATTTCATAAAATCCTTCGACGAATAATTTGTTTTCTTTTAATTTCTCGCGTAATTTATTGACAAGACTTATATTCCAATCACCATGGGCACACAGGTAAATTCTTTTTATATTTTTTATAACACATTGCTTGATCCATTTGAGATGAGGTCCAATACTTTCACCTCTCGCTACGTAAACGATGCTGACTGCAATATATTCACCTATAAAAGTAGGGTCTACATTAATTCCGCGGGGTTTTTGGACCACTTTATCATTTAAAAAATTAATAAAATTCCTAGTTTCCTCCTTCTCTTTTTCGTTTGGTATTGAAAATTTCCTCTCTAGACCTAGAATTTGCAATTCACGTAGAACTATTGATGTAAAATACCCCATAAGATCCAATTCATTCAATATTGATACGTACTTTTTTATCTCATTGTCCGTAGTCATTGATGGATTTAATATTTCACTATAATAATATTGAATTGAACTACGTCGCTCTTTTTCAAGCATTTTTTTTACACAAATATAATCTACTGAAGCTATTACTTTGTCATCCACGTGTGGTTTGGCATCAGGAAGCAATCCTCTAGTTATAAACTCTAAAACAGCTCTGACAACATTTTCATCTTGATTCGAATGATAATTTAACTTAATAATAACTTTGTTTTCTCGAAAGAAGCTTTCTTTCGTGATATTACCGGTTACCCATTCAATTCTTACACCGTAAGGTAATATTTCAGGCACATAATTATTAAGGTATTTACTGTAACTATTTATTCTTCCTTGAATGTCTAATGATACGCTGCGTCTCTCTGCACTATTGAAAATCTTGGAAAAT
>JBGPRB010000142.1:0-8265 GCA_041489355.1 Dehalococcoidia bacterium | reverse complement strand
GTACTCGCCGTAATGGACGATAGAAGCCACCAGGGCGGCGTCAGCGTGGCCTTCGGTAAGAACATCGTAAAGGTGCTCCGGCTTTCCCGCCCCTCCCGAGGCGATTACCGGGATGCCCACCGCGTCGGCAATCATCCGGGTAAGCTTTAGCTCGTACCCGTCTTTGGTGCCGTCGGCGTCGATAGAGTTAATCACCAGTTCCCCGGCGCCCAGACTTTCGCCCTCTTTCGCCCACCACAGGGCATCGATTCCCGTGGGCGTTAGGCCACCGTTAACGACAATCTCATAGCCGGAGGGCATCTCTTTTGTCGGCTTGACCTTCCTGATATCCATTGATAGTATCGTGCTCTGGGAGCCGATAGCGTTGGCTATTTCCGATATCAGCTCTTTTCGCTTCACGGCGGCGGTATTCACGTTGACCTTCTCGGCGCCGGCGTTCCTTAGTTTCGTGGCGTCTTCCACGGAGCGTATGCCGCCGCCCACCGAGAAGGGAATGAAAATCTGCGAGGCCACTTCCTCGACGAAATCAATCATGATATCGCGGTTCTCCCGCGAGGCAGTGATGTCATAGAAAACAAGCTCGTCAACCCCGTCTTCATAGTACTGGCGGGCCTTGGCGATGGGGTCGCCGATGTCTTTGGTGTCGACGAATCTTACGCTCTTGGCGAGCTTGCCCCCGCGCACGTCCAGGCAGACAACTAAACGTTTACTTAGCATGGTTTCCTATTATACACTGTGTTGTCATTCCAGTCCGCCTAAGGCGGAGAATCCAGACTGCACCACCGTCATCCCCGCGAAAGCGGGGATCCATAGGGAAAAGGGGAGGACTGGATTCTCCGGTCAAGCCGGAGAATGACGTTTATATTGTTTTTAAGTATGCCCATCCCATCGTGAGAAGCGCTCCAGTAACTCCAGTCCCAGTCGACCGCTTTTTTCCGGGTGGAACTGCGTGGCGAACAGGTTCTGGTATCCCAGCGCCGCGCAGAAATCCCCGCCGTGATTGGCGACCGCGTAGACGTTTTTCTTTGCGGCGGGCTGCGGATAAAACGAGTGGACGAAATAGAACTCGTCTCCCGCCCTGATGCCGTCGAGGAGCGGGTGCGGCTGGACAATACTGACTTCGTTCCAGCCCATGTGCGGTATCTTGAGCAATTTATCCTCTATCCGGAGCCGCACGGTCTTTCCGGGGACAAGGCCGAGGCATTTCTGGTTGCCTTCATCGGAGCTTTCGAGGACTATCTGCGCCCCGAGGCAAATCCCCAGTATCGGTATGCCCCTTTTAAAAGCGTTTTTCAGCGCGACGTCCAGTCCCATTTTCTTGAGGTAGGCCATGGCGCTGGGCGCCGCGCCCACCCCCGGAAAAATAATTTTCTCCGCTCCGGCGACTACCTTCGCATCGCTGGTGGTGGCGGCTTTAGCGCCCACCTCCGCGCAGGCGCGCAGTACGCTCCGTATATTGCCCGCATTATAGTCGATAATAGTAATCATTTTCATTAAATTGTCATTGCGAGACCATTGACGACGAAGTCGGAAAGGCGAAGCAATCCCTATGATTAGCTTAAACGATAAATAGAGATTGCCACGGTCGCTGACACTCCCTCGCAATGACTCTTTTGGGAAGAGGGGCTTCGCCCCTCTAAGACGCCCCTTGCATACTTTACAGCAGATATTAATCTTTTAACGTTGGAGGCCAAGTATAACCTTCTTCTTTAAACATTCTTTCCCAAAACTTTTCGGCTGTAATATCATGCAAACATTTTCTACAAAACGAATAATCATTCCCTGCCATGCCCCATGCTATCCCAACTAAGGGTACTAAGATATCGGTAGAACCACAAAAATGACATGTATGTTCTTCAACTTGTCCCTTTGGAATGTGCCAATAAGGTGATTTACAGTTCGCACAACGTACCGGTTTTGCTCTGCGGCTTGCCCACCTGTGTCCACATCTTAAGCATTTATGTTCGTATATTTTACTATCTTTCATACTTGAAAGTGTAACACTATAAGGTAATTTTGTCAATGCCTATTTCAGAAATAATGTTAAGAATTTTTCTGTAATTCTTCCGCTAGCCTCATGGCATACTGGTCGGTCATGCCGGCAATGTAGTCCACGACTCTTCTCTCGATGGTTTCGCCGTGGCGGTAGTACTCTGCCGGTACCTTGTCCTTGTGTTCGGTAAAGTAGTGGTATAAAGAGCGTATCACCGTCCTGGCTTTTTCCGCTTCGCCCTGGGCGGAACGCGGATTATAGACTCTCTTAAAGAGAAAATTATTGAGTATATTGGCTGCCGCCAGTACCCGGGGGCTCATTTTTATCGCCGATTTCTCTTTCATTATATCACTGATTCGGACATCCCATGAGTTTTTGATGATGTCGCCGACCATGCTATTGATGCGCTGCGAGTGCGTAAGCCCCAGCACCTCGATGGCTTCGAGGGGTAAATCGCCCTCGGTGAGGATTCCGGCCCTGATAGCGTCACCGATATCATGGTTGATGTAGGCTACCATGTCGGAAATCTTGACCACCTCGCCTTCCAGGGTGCCGACTTCCCCCCAATCTTTACCGAGAATACCCTTTACCTGTGACTTGGAGTGATTGACGATGCCGTCTCTCACCTCCCAGGTCAGGTTAAGTCCCTTTCCGTCATTCTCCAGGAAGTCGACGATACGCAGGCTCTGCTCGTTGTGACTGAATCCCTTTGAGCAAAGCTCGTCAAGCACATCCTCACCGACATGTCCGAAAGGAGTGTGCCCCAGGTCGTGCCCGAGGGCGATGGCTTCCGTGAGGTCTTCGTTGAGGTTAAGCGCGCGGGCGATGGTGCGGGCTATCTGCGATACCTCCAGCGTATGGGTCAGCCGGGTGACATAGTGGTCCCCCAGGGGGGCGATGAATACCTGGGTCTTATGTTTAAGGCGGCGGAAGGACTTGCTGTGGATGATGCGGTCGCGGTCACGCTGGAAAGCGGTGCGTACCGGGTCCGGCTCCTCGGGTCGCCGGCGACCTCGCGATAGCCGGCTTTTAACGGCATGAGGAGAGAGGTTTTCTTCTCTCTCCTCGCTCATCTGCCGTATATTTAATTGCTCAATCACTTGACGCCCAGTTTGGCTTCCACCTTGGCGATGATATCGCGGGTAATGTCAATCATGTCCGGGCTGACGGATATCGACGTTATGCCCCACTCCACCAGCTTCTCCGTAATCTCCGGGTAGACCGAGGGTGCCTGCCCGCAGATGGAGCAGGTAACGCCCAAGGCTTTGCACGTCCGCACCACTTTCTCGATGGATATCATGACGGCTTCGTTGCGCTCGTCAAAGCTGGCGGCCAGCTTGGCGCTGTCCCGGTCGATGCCCAGTGTCAGCTGGGTAAGGTCGTTGGACCCGATGGAAACTCCATCGACACCGACGGCCAGGAATTTCTCCAGCAGGATAACGTTGGACGGAATTTCCACCATCATCCAGAGCTTGAAAGTATTGGAGCGCTTCAATCCCTCTTCCGCCATAATTTTAACGGTGCCTTCCATTTCCTTGACCGTGCGGACGAAGGGAATCATCACCCACAGGTTATCGTATTTTTCTCTGACTTTCTTAATGGCGGCCAGTTCCAGCTTGAACGTTTCGATGTCCGTGATATACCGTGATGCGCCCCGGTAGCCTATCATGGGGTTCTCTTCATTCTGTTCATACTTTGCGCCGCCTTTGAGCGCCGCATATTCATTGGACTTGAAATCGTTGGTGCGGTAGACTACCTGCCGCGGGTGGAAGGCTTTGGCGAACTTGGTCAGGCCGGCGGCGAGCTTTACTACGAACTCATTGGCACGGCCCTCTTCAATCATATAGCTCGGGTGCTCGCCGATTTCGGCGACCATGAACTCGGCGCGCAGCAGGCCGATGCCGTCGACATCGCGTTTGGCTACCCGGTCGACTATCTCCGGTTGCGCCAGATTGGCGAGAAGCTTGGTCCTGGTCTTAACTTCTCCCCTGGCGCGTATCTTGATGTCGGTGGATACCTCTATCTTGCCTGGATAAACCTTGCCGCTGCTGCCGTCGACGGTTATTATCTGGCCGTCTTTAAGGATAGCCGTGGCTTTTTCACAGCCGACCACGCACGGGATGCCCAGTTCGCGGCTGACGATGGCGGCGTGGGCTGTCCTGCCGCCGCGGTCGGTAACGATGGCTGCCGCTCGCTTCATCGCCGGGACGAAGTCCGGCGTGGTCATTTCGGCCACCAGAATATCCCCTTCCAGTACTTTATCTATCTGGGAAGGGTCGGGCACGATTTTCACCGGCCCGGAGGCTACTCCCGGACTGGCCGGTGCCCCGGACAATAGCGCGGCGGCATCGATGTCATGGGTGGCCTTGGCCTCTTTCTTGGTGGTGGTCACCGGGCGGGTCTGCACGATATAAAGCTCGCCTTTCTCGGTGGCCCACTCGACGTCCTGGGGAAAATCGTAATGTTCTTCCAGGGTTTTACCTATTTTAGCCAGCTGAATGATAATGGCATCGGTTATTTTCTGCTTCGCCTGCTCCTCGGGGGTGAGGTCAATCTTGATGTTATCGGACTTGCCGTGAGCGCCGGCTTTCTTGACGAGCTTCCATTCCTGTTTTTTAATATCTTTTTTCAGGATTTTCATATCCTTTTTATTGACGGTATAGTGGTCGGGGGTAACATCTCCGGAGACAATCATCTCGCCCAGTCCCAGTACCGCCTCGATGGTTATCTCTTCCCGGTTGTTAGTGGAGGGTTCGATGGTGAACATGACGCCGGACGTCTCGGACTGGACCATACGCTGCACCGGCACGGCGATGCCGACCTTGAAGTCGTCGAAGCCCTGCTCATGGCGGTAGAAAATGGCCCGGGCACCGAAAAGCGAAGCCCAGCATCCATGTACGGCCTCCACGACCTCTTTCTCGCCCTGGACGTTAAGGAAGGTGGCCTGCTGGCCGGCAAAGGACGCCTCCGGTAGGTCTTCGGCGGTGCCCGAGGAGCGTACGGCGACGAGCCCTTTGCCCATTTTGACGTAAGCTTGCTCGATTTCTTTGGCTAATTCCGGGGGCATAGCGGCGCTTTGTACCAGGTTCTGTACTTTAAGTGCTGTTTCTTGAAGCTGTTTGCTGTCGTGAACGTTAACGGGGTTGAGAAGAGCTTTGATTTTATTCTGGATGCCTGACTTCTCGATAAAATCGAAGTAGGCTGCGGCGGTTACAATAAAGCCCGGGGGTACGGGTATTCCGGCATTGGTCATTTCTCCCAGGTTGGCCCCTTTACCCCCCACGAGGGGTATGTCTTTTTTGGTGACTTCGTTGAACCAGACGACGGCCTTGACCCCTTGTTTCATACTCTGTCCTCCGTTATTCTTGGGTTTTGTTCGGGCAGGGTGATGATTCATTATAGCATATCCTTTTACCATTCTTGTCAACCTCCCAATTTTAGGTATTCTATCAGTATTTGAATTATAATAATGGCGGTGGAGCGTGGACAACAAAGAATTCCCTGATAGGTTGACCATAAAACACCAATTTTGCTCTGGTTTTGAATTCAGGGTGTCATTGCGAGGAGTCCTTCGGCTGAAGGACGACGTGCCTGCACGCCGAAGTGCCTGTCTTCGCCGGAGCGGCTTGCTTTCGCTGACCTGCTCGCCGAACAAGTTCTCTGGCAGGCGAGAGCTTTAGCGCAGGCAGGCTTCGCGCAGGCAGGTGTTATGGCACGTAGGCGTGGCAATCTCAATAATAGAGGAAATTTTTTCGCCCCGATTTCATCGGGACTTGCTGTGATATAATATAGTTACTAAACGCTTTTTTGACATTGCCATTTGACAGGCCTATTAATGCGGGTTTAGAATTAATTACGGTTGAGAAAAGGGGGAGGGAGGATTATCCATGATAGAGATGACTATTGATAGTATTCGGGTTAGCCTGATGAACTACCAGCGCGTGGTGATTCTGAAGGAGAAGACGTCTGACCGCTATTTGCCTATCTGGATTGGCCCGGCTGAAGCCGATGCCATCGCCGTAAAGCTTCAGGGAGTGACCGTCCCGCGGCCTTTGACTCATGACCTGTTAAGCTCGGTTATTGATACGCTGGGGGCAGCGGTTAATTCTATTATTGTCAATGACCTTAAAAATGATACCTTTTTTGCCAAGGTTATTCTTGAAATCGATGGGAAACATGTGGAGGTCGACTCCCGCCCCAGTGATGCCCTGGCGCTGGCGGTAAGAACGGGAGTGCCTATTTTCGCCGATGAGTCCGTCCTGGAAAAGGCTGGCATTCTGCTGGATGGAGAAACCGGAAGGCCTATCTTTGATGAAAAGGACGAGGTTGAAGGCAAACATAGCAAGGTCAGTGACGAAGAGATGAAGAAAAAAATGTCGGCTTTTTATGATTTTATCAACACTCTTGACCTTGACGATTTCGATAAGCGCAAGTCTTAGCTATAACAACTCAAAGTTAATGTTGAAGAGCCCTGAGACTAAAAATCAGGGCTCTTTCATTTGACAATGAATCATCGTGGTGCTAATATGCGTTGAAACTTATCTACGTAGCCGAAACAGGTTAGGAGGTAATATATGGCTGTTGACGGTACTTATAAAATCGAGATTGACACGCCGATGGGTAAGCAGGAATCGAAGTTGACTCTCAAGTCTGCCGGTGGTAAACTCAGCGGCACCATGGAAAGTTCCTTCGGCACGACCAACTTCAGCGGCGGCACCGTAAAAGGGAATGAAGTCTCGTGGAACATGGAAATAACCAGCCCCATGGGGAAAATGGCGCTTGCCTATAAGGGCAAAGTAGCGGGAAATGAGATTTCCGGTGAGGTAAAAGCCGGCGATTTTGGCACTTCTCCCTTCAAGGGTAAGAAAGCCTGAAAACGCCTTCGCCCTCTGAATATATATTGGATATAGTGGTTTAATGTTACTCCAGCCTTCCCACAATTGTCATTCCAGCGAAACTTGTCCCGTACCTGATACGGGAGCTGGAATCCAGCATTCACGTTGTCATTCCAGCGAAGGCTGGAATCCAGTGGTGGGGAAAAGGGGTTCTGGATTCTCTTATCGAGACTGATGATGACATTAACACTGTTTACCTTTATCCGTTTTGCCTTACTTCGACCATATATCTGGGGTACTATATCTTAATACCCATAAGACTTGACCTGACGTACCATATTCTGCTATCATGCTCAGGGTTAGGCGTAGCGAGGTCGGCATGAACAGGTGGATACCGGCTCTGAGGCTGACCGGTATTGGATTCTATATAGGTATCTGCATTGTGGGGGGGACCTTAGCCGGCTGGTGGCTGGGTGGCAAAAAACCAATTTTTATGATTATCGGTCTGCTCGTGGGATTGGTCATAGCTGTTTACGGTGTTTATCGCATGATTCGACCCCTCATGAATGACAAGCAGGACAAGGAGAACGGCTAGTGGCGGAGCCTAAGAAACGCGGCTGTCTCGGCTGTTCTTTTCCTGTTTTAATTATTATTGTTATTGTAGCTCTTGCTATTGTCGTTATCGGTTTTCTGGCCGGCCCTTTGGGTAAGAGCATCGTAGGTGACATCGGCCTGCCCTCCTGGTTAAGCGTTCCCGCGCCTGAACCCCATCTCCCCGCGCCGGTGCTTTTCCATGTTTTCGGCCTGCCGATTACCAATACGATTCTGGCCGGATGGATTACCGTCATCTTCCTGGCGGTTATCTGCTGGTTGATAACCCGTCACATAAAACTTATTCCCGGCAAATTGCAGGCTGCCTTCGAATTTATTCTCGGTTGGATATTCGATTTTTGTAAGAGCGTTGCCGGGGAGACGTACGGACGTAAGTTTTTCCCGGTCATTTGTACCATCTTTCTCTTCGTCGCGTTTAATGCCTGGCTCAGCCTTATTCCCGGTTTCGGCTCTATAAAAATTGGTGAGCATGAGCTGATAAGGGGGGCGAATACAGACATTAACACGCCTTTAGCTATCGCTCTGGTCTCCTTTGTCTTTGTGGAATATTACGGCCTCAGGACACTGGGCGTTAAATACCTGCGTAAATTCGTCAATGTAGGCGGATTTTTTAGTAGCGTCGGCAATATGTTCAGGGGGAGGGTAAAGAAAGGTCTTTCCGGGTTGTTCTCCGGTTTCATCGATATATTCGTCGGGGTTCTGGAAACGCTCAGCGAGTTAATCCGCATCGTCAGTTTTACCTTCCGTCTCTTCGGCAATATGACGGCGGGTGAAATTTTAATTATGGTTGCCGCTTTCCTTATTCCTATGGCGATAGGCTGGATG
>JBGPRB010000141.1:0-8269 GCA_041489355.1 Dehalococcoidia bacterium | reverse complement strand
CTGGAGATGAACGGAGACAGCTACCGCTTCAAAGAGAGCCTGAGGAGAAAGGAGAAGACATGAACTTGTGACGCCACTTCGGCAGGGGGTGGTCCCCTTTATAAGCGCCGTTAGTGGGTCCCTTTATACTTGCCAAAAACAATTGGCAACCGCGGAAAGATGTCATATTTCCTCTAAAGGCTCATTGCTTGTGCTGTCTGAAGACTGAGCGTGACGCGAATGGCCAACCCACCCTTGGAATATTCAAACCTAAGACTATCAGCAGTTTGGTTATAGAAAAGACAGCGTCCGAGTGGTCACCAGCTCAGTTGGCTCGATTGAGGCAATCCTCTTTCTACGGACCGCTGCCAACCCAAGAATTGGAGAAGATCCCCTATAACTTCAGCTATAAATTCAAGTGTGACGAGCCAGCTTGTCCCGGCCATGAACTAATGTGTACCGATTGGGAAATGGGCGAATCCTATCGCCAATGGGTTCGTAAATACGGTTCTCAATGGGAACGGTATTTCAAGAACAGATACGAGACAGAGATGATCCTGGTGAATGATACTTATTTCTATGTGGGTACAATGCATGAGCATCCGGGCAGCTGGTTAATCATTGGTCTTTTCTATCCTAAGCCACCCCGAGAATCATAATTGATCACTGCACAACGGTGGGCAGCTTCCCACTAATCGACTGGTAGTGTCACTACGGCGATCAGAATCTGTTAGAACTGTAGCGGGAACACCTTCTCAAAAGTCCGAGTTTTAACTTTTGTCCACGATGGTGGGCCGAAGGGGACTCGAACTGTGTGTCAGGTCACAGTCCGTCAGAATGTGTGATTCTTAGGCGCTTGCTGCCTAACGTTCATATGAAACCGATTACCCATACGCTATACGCCTCTGGAAGGGGACAAACGCAGTGTTTATATTTTCCATGACTACTGAGGACTCAATCCAAATATCATTGGCGATAGCCGGCGCCGTCGTATCGCTCGAGGTAGTGGGGTAAAGCCACAGGACGTCAATCAGATCCTCAACCAGTTCCAGCAGATGCAAAGGTTGATGAAGCTGTGAGTAGGCGGTAAGCTACTCAGAAACTTAATGGGAATATTTAGGCCGGGAATAAGCGTGATGTTATAAGCCACGAATCTCCCTCCAAGTCATGGTGTAAACACTACTTAGAGCTTTTATCTTTCAGTAAAGGATATATTCCAAAGCTGGGCCCGCAATTGACTCGGAAATCCTTAGCGTACACCGTGAAATTCGTTAGGTCACCGACCAAGCGGTAGACGTTTTTCGCTACTATTACCAAACTAACGGCCCGCCCCTTCATTTTACGGGTATATTGCCACCACCATCTTGCCGGTTTCACAAAATGGTTCAGGGCAAATACCTGCCCCATCGGATATTTATACGAATCTCCAACGTCGTTATCCGTTAGGTGCTGCGCAAAATCCCGCAAGTCTGATAAATATCCATATCTATAATAATTACAGTAGTCAGATAATAAATCCCACACCTCTTGGACAGCCTCATCCCCGGTGATATCGAATGTCGCCCAGTTTACGCGGAAATTCACCGGGTCTTCCTCATACCGCGTCCTCAGGAACTTATAAACGAATTCGTCTACCTCTTTACTCTCTCTTGTCCCGGCAATTATGCTGGCTATATTTTGCGTAGCATTTTTGCCTTTTAAAGCTCGCTCTTGAATTTCTTTATAGCGAGATGGGTACAGGAACATAGGTTGATCGTTTATTATGCAATACGACATATTAACCCAACATTTCCCATTTCAATTCACAATGAGGCATCCTGACCCTCATTGCTCTTGTCACCAACAATACATCCATGATACCTGGTTGTCAATAGCCGTCTCTGAGCCGTTTCGAGACCATCATGTTCCCTTTTAACTTCATTACCTCCGAAGCCGCTGAGGAGCTTATGCCATTGACAAGAGAACATGATGTCGGATTTATAGCCATGAAACCGCTAGCAGGAGGTATGGTGGATAACGCTACCATCGCCTTTAAATACCTCTCCCAATTCCAGGGCGTGCTGCCTATCCCTGGTATAGAGAAGATATCTGAGATAGAAGAAATCGTCAAAGTGCTGGAAGAGCCGTGGCAGATGACCAAGACAGAACAAAAGGAGATGAAACGGTTCAAGGAAGAACTCGGGCCTAGGTTCTGTCATCGGTGCGACTACTGCCAGCCCTGCACCCAGGAAATACCCATATAAATGGTGATGGCTGCCAAGAGCTTCTTCAAGTGCCTGCCTCCGGGGCGGTTCATCGAGATGGTTGACCAAGGAATGGAAAAGGCAACCACCTGTACTGAATGTGGAGAATGTGAGACACGTTGTCCCTATCATCTTCCCATCAGAGAAATGCTAGTAGAGCAGGTCAAATGGTATCAAGAGGAGAAGAGAAAATCCCAGGACCGACGAACCTCAAAATAGGACGGCGCATTAACCCAATTTCCGTAGCTGAGACCTAAGCACACAATCAGCCAAATTGTACAGTACTGCCATAGTTTGATGTGTGACCTCCTTGCTAATGTTGTCTTGTTATACAGGTTCTCAGCGCCGCTCAGCAAAGTTGGGTGCTCTTCCGATCCTAAACGTATGCAAAAAATTGGTTAGAGCCATAAATCCTCTGCTATACTAAATAGGATATGATAAACCACTGGCACACATTAAGCCCGGATACAGCCTTGGGAGAACTTAATTCCAAGCACTCCGGCCTAACTGAAGATGAAGCAAAGAAGCGGTTACTCCGCTATGGCCACAATGAGTTAAAGGGTAAGAAAAAAACTCCCGCGATACTGGTATTCCTAAAGCAGTTCCTCAGTCCGTTAATCTACGTCCTCATTGCCGCCGTGATAATCTCCTTCATTGTCCAGCATTACATAGATGGTGTAGTCATACTAGGAGTGTTGCTTCTTAACGCCGTCGTTGGCTTTATGCAGGAAGCGCGAGCTGAGAAGGCTATGGAGGCTTTGATTCAGATGGCAGCTCCTAAAGCAAAGGTCAGGCGTGACGGTATAGTAAAGCAAATCCTGGCCAAAACAATAGTCCCCGGTGACATAATACTTCTGGAGACTGGTGACAGGGTACCCGCCGACGCCCGATTGTTAGAGGTATCCAACTTGAATATTAACGAGTCTACACTCACCGGAGAATCAATGCCGGTAGAAAAGCATACCGAAGCACTTGGGCAGTCAGTACCTGTAGCCGATAGGAAGAACCTGGCTTACACTGGGACAACTGTTAGCTATGGTCGAGCTACGGCAGTAGCCGTCAGAACCGGCATGTCAACCGAGCTAGGCAAAATTGCCACCGCGATTCAGGAGGTCAAACCGGAAAAGACACCTCTCCAAAAAAGTATAAGCAAGTTGAGCCGGTATCTCATTATAATTTTCTTGAGTGTCATTGGCATCTTGGTAGTTGCCGGATTGTCCAAAGAGCTTGACCGTCTGGAGGTCTTCTTGCTGGCGGTGGCAGCCGCGGTTTCTGCTATACCGGAGGGGCTGCCAGCCGTCGTCACCGTCATCCTGTCTCTAGGAATGCGGACTATGGCGCGGCACAATGCCATAATCCGCCGGCTGGTGGCCGTGGAGACACTGGGGTCGGCCACAGTAATTTGCTCGGATAAAACCGGCACGTTAACCATGAATGAGATGACGGTGCGACGTATGTTTATTGATGGGCGGTGGATTGAGATAACCGGTGAAGGCTACGAGCCCAGCGGAGAATTCCGCCAAGATGGGCAAAGATTCGAGCCGGAGAAGGATGAGGTACTGAGGTTACACCTGAGAATAGGAGTCCTGTGCAATGATGCCCTTCTGACCCGTGAAGACGGGCGATACAGCATTTACGGAGACCCTACTGAAGGTGCTCTGGTAGTGGCTGCCGCCAAGGCAGGGATGGAAAAAGAGAAATTAGAGAAGAGTTCCCCTCGCCTTGATGAAATTCCATTTCGGAGCGAAAAGCAATACATGGCAACCCTTCACTATAAAGATGGTGAGGGTAGAGTGGTCTATGTGAAGGGCGCAGCCGAGAGGCTATTATCATTCAGCAAATATATGCTCACAGGGAACGGCATTGTTCCGCTAGGACATGCTGAGGCCGAGCGTATCACGCAAGCCACTGTCTCTATGGCAAAAGACGCCATGAGGGTGATTGCCACTGCCTATGTCAAGCTTCCTAGTGAGTCGGAGGAGTTGAATGCCGAGGATATCCGGAGCAATCTGGTTTTTGTTGGTCTGACAGGGATGGCTGACCCGCCTCGTGAAGAAGCTAGGGAAGCGATAAAGTTGTGCAGGCAGGCGGGTATTAAGGTGGTTATGATTACCGGTGACCACAAGGTAACGGCAGAGTCGGTAGCTCGTCAACTTGACCTGCCAAAGGGGAGGGCTGTAACCAGTACTGACCTTCAGGCGATGAGCGATGAGGAGTTGTCGCAGCAAATAGAGGACATCTCTGTCTTCGCTCGTATTGAGCCATTACATAAGCTTAGGATTGTCAATGCATTCAAGAGCCGCGGACATATTGTCGCCATGACCGGGGATGGTGTTAACGACGCACCAGCGCTCAAAGCCGCTAATATCGGCATTGCTATGGGTATTACCGGTACCGATGTCGCTAAGGAAGCCAGCGATATGGTGCTGGCTGATGATAATTTTGCATCAGTGGTGGCGGCAGTAGATGAAGGCAGGGCCATCTTCAACCGATTGCGTAATGTGGTTTTCTTCCTGCTAAGCACCAACCTCGGAGAGCTAATAGCACTCACTTTGTCCGTGTTCTTCGTGGGCAAAGCACCCCTGCTGGCGGTGCAGATTATCTGGAATAACCTCGTTACCGACACGGCCGTGGCGGTTCCGCTGGGGCTCGAACCGAAATTTGGCGATGAGCTCAAGCAACCACCCCGCCATCCTGATGTGGGTCTCATCTTCCCCGGGCTGCTTCTCCGCGTTGGGTTTATGTCCATGATAATGGGTGTTGGCGTATTCCTGATATTTAACTGGGCGCAACAAAGGGTAAGCCTGGAAGAAGCGCGCACCATTACCTTTGCTTCCATGGTAATTTTCGAATGGTTCAGGGCCTTTAATGCACGCTCCGACGAGCACACTGTCTTCAAGATAGGACTACTCCGTAACCGCTGGCTCGTTATTTCTGTATCAACAGCCGTCCTGTTGCAGCTGGCTGTTATATATGTGCCTTTCCTTCAGATTGCGTTCAGCACAGTGCCTCTTGGTATTGACAAATGGGGTGTTGCTGTTCTGGCAGGCGGCAGCCTCTTTGCCGTCGACGAAATACGAAAAGCCTTGTTCCCCAGGCTGTTTAGCTTAGGGAAATGGAGGCCACTATCTGAAAAAGCCAAGAGACCCAATTAAGAGATCCTCAGCTTTATTCAGGTTACCCCTGACGAAGTGATTCGGTCGCTGTGGTATTAATCAGTGGAGGGTTAATATAGTTAGACAATTGAGAGGGAAGCGGCATTGGATTACGGGACGAGTAACTTTTCATCTTTAAGTGTAATTTGAAATCAGCAACTGCTGTAATGCCGAAATGAACTGCCTCTTCTCAAACAAAAGTTTGGGAACTGTCCCGAAAAGCCCACTTGAAGAGCTTCGAACCCACGACATCCGGTTCCGAAGATTAAAACCGTGTGTGCCATCTACTGCCGCCAGATACGATTTGGTATTATCTCGCCAAGGCGAAAAACAACTTTTGTAGCTGGGTATGCTACCTTGTACCACTGGGTGCTAAACAGTTTGTCGGTAAAATGTCGGCAAAATGGAAGACATTATGCTACAGTTCGGCGTGCTTTAGCGGGTCTGCGGTAGGGTGAGAATGGTAGGTCTGCAAAAAGGAAGATTTTAGGCGGCTAGAGCGCGGCGTGCTTTAGCGGCTCCGCGGTGGTTTATCCTTAAACAGTCGCCTCGGCAGGGGTGGCCCTTCCCAAGGCGGCATTGGCAACCAATCGGATATCTTCGATTTTGATGAGGGAGATGGTTCGGGGGGCTGCTCGGCTTTTCTGACAGCGGGTGAGGGTAAATACACAGAAGTCGACTCGAATTGCGTGTTTGCCCTCAGGAACTCGATTACCGGTATCAAGTTTCCTTCTGCGACCTGGGATTTCAGAGACTCAATAAAATATGAGAAGCTAGCAAGTCTCAGGATGGAAAAATCCTGGGATTTCAGCCGCTTGAGATAGGGGTCAGAGTCCTCATCACTATAGGTCACATCTACAGTGACCCTGTCCTCAGGCGAGACAAGCACCACAATCGACCCCCTGGTTATCTTGGCCGCCTCCGCCCTGATTCTGTTCAGCAGCCGGTCAAGGCTTGCCTCGATAATAGTTTTGGACTCCGCGTCCAGATAGCTTTGCAACTTGTGCATGGTGTCGACTAGACTTTTTGCTTCCTCTACCCCACTATCCAGCATTTGCATAAGGTTGGACACTGCATCTTTTACCTTACCCATTAGCTTCCGCCTAAATGCCTCACGGCTTCTTCCAGGTTTTTGTCTAAGAGAACATAATAGCTGAATTTACTTTTGTTCATGTTGGCCCACATGCTGATAGACTTAAGCAGAACAAGAACAAGCGGCAAGCAGTTCTCGTAGCCTGCCGAAGTCGGGTTCTGGACAAGATTTAACACGTCACGGGCAAGAGTGTCCTTCTTTATCTGTTGCTGCACAACACCGGCTTGCCGACCCACCTCAATCGCCTTGGCATTAAGAGCCTCGAGCTGCTCCAGAGTTGCTCTAATCCTAGCCTGGTACTCCGCTTCCAGCTCCTTTTGCCTCTGGATTTTGGCTTGAGTCTCAACTAGCCCAGTTCTCGCCTGGCTGATTTTCTTTTCTATCTCCTTCAAGCTACCATGGGCTTCAATCGCTTTCATAACGTCTACGGCCTCGCCGTATTTCATCGCTGTCTCTCTTATCAACGTAATCGTTTGAAGGCTGAATTTACGGCGCAAAAGGTCTTCGCACATCTCAATGATTGATTTGAGGTGCAAGTGCTTTTTCTCCGTGGCCTCTACATCCGCTTTTTCTTGCTTTAGCTTGCCTTTCATATCTTCAGTAGCGGTTTTGATATCTGAAAGCCCGGCAAAACGGCTGACGGCAGTGAGCACCGTCCTTGGCGTACCATACTTTTTACCTGCCTCCTCCAGCTCTCCGAGCGCCTTCTCATCGAAGCCCATACTTACCAATCTTTGGTAGCTCGCCAGTGCTTTCTGCACGTCTGCCATCTCGTCCCGTGCCTTCTCTAACTTCTTCTCAGCCATATCCAGTTCTAGATTACGGGTCTCTATCTGGGTGTGAAGCCCCTTAAGTCGTAACTCAGCCCCGACTATTACCTCGTAGTCTTTCAAGTCGTCGAAGAATTTACTAGTAGCCTCTTTACCCTTAAGCCCGTGTTTGGCCCCAATCTCTCCCAGGGCGTCATGTAGCTGCCGGAGCCTTTCCTCGTCGAAGCCAAACTTTTCCAGCGCTCCGGCATGCTCTAGCAATTGGCTCTTCTCGGCAAGCTTGGCCGCTAGCGTCTCAATCTGCCCACTGAGGCTATTATTCTTGTCCTCTAGGGGTGCAAGGTTGCTCTCTGCTTCTTTTATTCTCTGGTCCAAGGAATCCAGCTTAAGTCCAGCGGCGTCCAACTTAGCTTGGACTTCACGGAGTGCCATGACTTTGGGTTCCAGATCATTGAAGAATCGCCCTACGGCGTTATATAGCGGCCCCTTGCTGGCACCGTATTTAGCTAGGAACTGCGTCCAGTCCAAGCCTGTTTTCAGTCCGTCCACCAGTTCCTGATAAATTTTATCGGTAAGCGATAAGGTCTGACCCGCCACTGTAACTCCCTCCAGTTTTTAGTCCATTGCATCCTTATAGTTCTTGGGGGTGTACTGGGGGGTTAAGCCCGCCTCGCCCACCCTGTTTCAGTATAACACAGCCAGAAGGGAAGCGGGAAACCTGAGGGGTGCTCCCTAGGGAAATAAGCTTGGGAGCAGGGGGGAAAGCCGACCAATTTTGCCTATGGTAATCCACTATGGTAAACTGAGTGGTAAACGCCATGGCAATCTACACAGTAATCCATAGGGTAAGTCGGTATGCTGGACTACTGCTTGGACTAGGTTGGACTGCGCTGGACTAAGTGAAAATGGTAAAGGCTAGTCACAAACCACCAGCCCGGGTAAGGTACGAGGAGAGCCACCCCACAGTATCCTGTAGGCTTGACAGAGACACTTACGCCCTGCTGAAGCAGCGCCTTGAGGACCTGGGAG
>JBGPRB010000140.1:0-8307 GCA_041489355.1 Dehalococcoidia bacterium | reverse complement strand
TTAAGTTCTGTAAGCAGGTCGGCCAGGTCCGGCCTCCCCTTTAGGTCGTGCCCGTAGGAATCGACGTTCTGTCCCAGCAGGATGACCTCTTTAGCCCCCCGCCTCACCAGTTCCTTTACTTCGCAGACTATTTCCTCTACGGGCCGACTTCTCTCCCGGCCGCGCCGGTAGGGGACGATGCAGTAGGAGCAGAAGTTATCGCACCCCTGGCTTATGGTGACGAAGACGCTGGGCGTGGGACGGTGGGGTAATGACGGCGTATCTGTCTTTTCCAGCCAGGGAGGATAGTCCCCCGCTTTAAAAAAGTAGTTGATGTGGGGGTAGCTTTTCTGCAAAGGCTTGGTATCGGAGTTGACCAGGCAGCCGGTCAGCGCCAGCAGCGTGTCCGGCCTCTCCTTTTTCCAATGCCTGATGTCATGCAGCTTGTTGATGACGCGGTCTTCGGCGCTCTGGCGCACCACGCAGCTATTGAGCACGATGAGGTTGGCCTCTTTAATGTTTTTCGTGGCTTCGTAGCCTAGCTCTTCGAAGCGGCTGGCAATCCGCTCCGACTCCGCTTTATTCATCTGGCAGCCGATAGTCCAGATATGGTATTTTGGCATATTTTTTATCTCTGGAAATAAAATTCCCCTTTCGGGGGAAGTATTTATTAAGTAAATGATTTCATGGCGGAGGGGGAGGGATTCGAACCCTCGACCCCAGTTACCCGGGGTAAGCACTTAGCAGGCGCCCGCACTAGACCACTATGCGACCCCTCCCCAGCCAGTGAAAAAAGTAAACCTTTTTAACATTTTTACTATAGCATAATCACTGTTTCGTCTCAATGCTGGTTGAGGATTGCTTAGTCCTTATGCTTAGACTTGGCTATTTCTAATACAGGGGAGTGCGTAGCGAGAGGGGGCGAAGCCACCTCTCGAAAATTCTTCCCCCTTTCCGACCAAATCAAAACTAAAAGGCCAACAATGAATAGGTCGGAAAGGGGGATAAAGGGGGAAAGGCAAGATTCATTTTCGAAGTTGGTGGGCTCAAGGAAGTTTTGTATTCCAGCGTTTGATTTTAACGCCTTACCGCCCCGATAATTTCGCTCAGCTTTTTTATCCCCCCCTTTTCCATGAACCGCTTGATTCCCTCCAGGACATCGAGAGAAGCCCTGGGATTGCTGAACGTGGCCGAGCCTACCTGCACGGCGCTGGCCCCCGCCATGATGAACTCCAGCGCGTCTTCGGCGCTGGCGATGCCGCCGCAGCCGATAACCGGCACATCTACAGCACCGGCTACCTCGTAGACCAGGGCAAGAGCTACAGGTTTTATAGCAGGTCCGGATAGTCCTCCGGTAATATTGCCGATGGCGGGATGTCTTGTAACTATATCTATCGTCATGCCTTTAACGCTGTTGATAAGGGATATGGCGTCGGCCCCGGCCTCTGCTACAGCTTTGGCCACTCCGGTAATATCGCCTGTATTTGGGGTAAGTTTAACCATTATCGGTAGGGAGGTAGCTGCCTTGACTGCTTTAGTGACTTCGGCGGCGGATTCTGGACCGGCGCCGAAGGCTACCCCGCCGGCCTTGACGTTCGGGCAGCTGATATTCACCTCGATGCCGCTGATGCCGGCTACGCCATCAAGTTTTTGAGCCAGCTTCCTGTATTCGTCGACGGTATCCCCGGCGATATTGACGATTACCGGCACCCGCCAGCCCGCCCATACAGGAGCCTTGTCCCTGATAAGTGCTTTAACGCCGATATTCTGTAGCCCGATGGAGTTGATGACGCCGGAGGCGGTCTCCACGAGGCGCGGCTGCGGATTTCCCTCCCGGGGTTCCAGGGTGGTGCCTTTGCAGATGATAGCCCCCAGTTTTTGTATGTCGAATAGCTGGCTGTATTCCGTCCCGTAGCCGAAAGTACCGGAGGCTGTCATGACGGGGTTATCCAGAAGTAGTCCCTTCTTATGTTTGGGGGCTAATTGAACTGATAGGTCTGGTGACACTTTTCTTGCCTGCCTGGTTTAACTTCTGGCTGAAAGCTTACCAGACTCCTTGATGTGATTGCAAGTTATTTGGGTAAGACCACCCAGTTGAAAAGGGTATCCGCTTGATTGTACGGTCTATGTCAGACGCATATCATTGTAAACGTATGGCGACAGTACCGACTTTAACACCAAAGTCGACGCCTGGCTTTCAGGTAAAGCGACTTCGCCTTTCCAGCCTCCTCTCCCGGCGGGAACTGGCGAACCTGGCTGGTATTCCTCTGGAGCAGGTGGGCCTGTTCGAACAGAATTTACCTTTGCCGCTGGACAGCAAGCGTAAGATACTTAAAATTTTATGGGCTAGAAAAAGCAAGAAGTGATGCATCGTGCATCACTTCTCGTCTTTTACCTGTAATCAGATTCAAATCGGATAGCTGTTTATCTTCGATTATCCTTCCTGTTTTTTATTAGTTCCTCTGTTTAAACCTGTGTTATTTTTCCTATTTATAAGCCTCAGTACAAATTCACGTACTGGCTTATCCTGCCCGGGATAGTCCGTTCAATAGTCAGCACCGGGCCATCGGCAGGTTTGACCTCCAGCGAGAAACGATGGTAAGCATCGATGGTGACATTGCCTGTCGGTATGATTATATCGACCTGAAATAGCTCATTCGGGTCCAGCAGATTATCATCGTTAATCGTGGCCAGCTTATCAATCGTCCAGTATAAGTAAGGAATCAAATTATCGGCATCGCTGTATGAGATAACAAGGGGGCTGATGTTGGCTGAAGATGGATTGAAGTCGACCGGACTGCCGGCGGCAGGGATGCCCACGCACATATAGATATCCGTGACCACGCCGCTCTCCATTTTAGCGATAATGTTACCTTTTACCTCCAGCGTGCTCATGGTCGATTGTAACCCGGCATTAATGGCTTCCTTCGCCTTCTGCGAGGAGTACAACCCCGCGGAAAGAACGACATAGGCGAACACTGAAGCCACGATGACAAATGCGATTAAGATTATCGCTGTCTCCAGGCCGGTGATGCCTTCCTGGCTTTTACGAATTTTATTTATTAGCCTCCACATAGTTTTAACCTCCCCTTTTCATTAAAGAGTAATGCCGCTGTTTGTCCATAGTATTTTTTTATATATGTGGTTATCTGTTGGGTGTCTTTTCACTCTACGACGTACTAAGAATAACAATAATGTGGTAACTAAAACATAAATATCACAGGCTGGTAAATAAATATTTCGTTACACTTTGGTGCTGCTGAAATTTAATTGATGACCATACCTTTTCTTAACCTTACCTCCCATGATTTCCTTCTCTCCTGCGCTCCCCTCGCCGGGCCCAAAAGTGCTCTGGTTAGTAAAAAATTCGGGCAAAAAATGAAAAAGGTAAGGTAAGCCAACAGCTGGATGAAGACTCTGGATATTGTTGCCGTAAGGATTATCAGGTGTGTTAAAACTGGCGGAAGCGGTGGCCGATGGCGGTGCAGGGATACTGACCGATAGCGCGAACACTATCGGCTGTTGCTTCCGGATTCAGGCAGCAGCGCTGGCAGATGGGTTTTTTCCGGCAGACGTCTTTGGCCAGGCGGACGAGCAGGGCGTGGTATTCGTTGAATAGCCTGGCGTCGGACGGCAGATTCGCCATGAAGAGCCTTTGATAGGCAGAATAGCTGTTGCTTCGGGGAGCCAGCCCCATGCGACCGATAATACGGCGGGTGTAGGCATCGATGACGAAGATGGGCTTATTGCCGGCATACAGTATTATGGAGTCGGCGGTTTCCTCACCGATGCCGTAAATGGTGAGGAGTTGCCGGCGCAGCGAGTCGATATCCTGAGCAAACAGCTTATCCAGATTATCGTCATATTGCTCCCCGAGCCAGCCTGCGAAGGTCTTTAGTTTCCGCGCTTTGACATTGTAGTAGCCGCAGGGATAGACGAGTCTGGCCAGTTCGGGCTCAGGCAGTCGACGCAATGCTTCCGGAGACAGTTTTTCCGTATTTCTCAGGTTGTTGATGGCCTTCTCGACGTTTGTCCAGGCGGCGGACTGTGTCAGTATGGCTCCAACTATCACCTCGAATGGTTCCCGGGCAGGCCACCAGTGCTGCGGGCCATAATGGGACAGAAGGCGGTGGTGGATATCCGGCAGTATCCGGTTTAGCTCTTGGTCATCCATGGTGGCACTCTGGCATCATCTACCGAGTCGAGCCCCGGGATGTATGGCTTAATATCGATTACCGGCGTACCGTCTATAGCATCCAGCCCCTGGACTTTTAGTACGTTATCCCGGCGTTCCAGCAGCCTGACGGTGGTTTTTCCTATGGGATTGGGGCGGTCCGGAGAGCGGCTGGCGAAAACACCCACCGGGGAAGTCTCTGACCGGTATCTGGGGTGCACTTTCATGGGGGCCGGCTCGTGAGACTGGTGCATCCAGTAGATGACGATAATGTGGGAGAATTCATCCAGATTGTCCAGCGCTCCCGTGAGGTTCGAGTCGAGTACGATTTCAGAAACCACGCTCTTGGCGTCACACCTTTCCCGTCGCTTTATCTCGCTGCGGACGATGCCGATTGCTTTCAGATTTATTTCCGGTAGTTCACTCATAATTTTAATTTATTAATACCATGCTTTATTATTAACCTCTCCCTCTTCATTCCCCATCCTTCCGTTCCAAAAGAAAGGGGGAAGAGATTTTAGAGAGGGGGCGATAGCCCCCTCTCTTACTACACTCCCCCTTCCCTTATTAAGGGAAGGGGGCAGGGGCTTGCACTGAGCATAGCGAATGTGGATAGGTTCATATACAATCTCTGGAAGCGTACTTTTAGGCGAAAGGAAGCCTTCAAACTAGCTTGCTTCCATCTTTCATCTATGTAGCGGTCAGGCCAGAGGTGTCAGTGTAAGCAGCTTCTTGGCAATTTCCGGATATCTGGCGATGAACTTCAATTCTTCCTCAACCAGCGGCTTCTGCGATTCTACGTTGGCGTATCTTACCAGTTCCAGAATCTCATTAGCCTCTTCCCGGTTTTTGAAGGAGACCTCAAGCTTGCCCATGACGTGGCCGAAGCCGGCGGTGCCGCTATACTGCCCGGCGATGATTTCCCGGCCAGTCTCTACCTTTATAGGGTCGCCTCGCCCCAGCTCTTCATAGCTATAAAGCTCGTAATTACCCGGGTCTTTCAAGACGCCGTCGGCATGGATGCCCGATGAGTGGGCAAAGGCATTTGCCCCGACGCCGGGCTGGTTAATCGGAATGTCCACTTTAAAGGCGTATTCGGCAAATTTGGCTATCTTCGAGGCTAATTTCAGTTTTATCGAACCGGCCAGCGGGTATCTCGTAGCGGTATCTTTTGATTTGGTCGCGGCGAGGATAACCGCAATAAGGTCGGCATTGCCGGCCCTCTCGCCGAGGCCGTTGATGGTGGTATTGATGTAAGCGTCCTGCCCGCCGTCGATAACTCCCATAGCTCCGGCAATAGAATTGGCGACGGCCATGCCCAGGTCGTTGTGACAGTGAAGCTCGATGGGTATCGCGACCTTTTCTGCCAGAATCCGGCTGTTGTCGTAAATGGTGAAGGGATTATCATAACCCAGGGTATCGCAGTACCTTAGTCTATCGGCACCGTGTTCTTTGGCGGCCAGCCCGAACTCGATGAGGTAGTTGATATCTGTCCTCGAGGCATCCTCAGCATTGACACCTGTGGACTCGGCACCGTGAGCGCGGGCGGCATCGACCGCCTCGGTCATGTCTTTTATGATATCATTACGCTTCCTTCGCCCCTGGAACTTGCCATTAATCATCTGGTCGGATGTGGATATGGATAAGTTGAGATGTTTGATATCGGGTATAAGCTGGAAGGTGGTCTCCACGTCCTCAACGATGGCTCTAATCCATCCCCCCAGGCGGATATGTTTAAGTACGCCCATCTCGGCCAGCTCCAGATTGGCTTTAAGGTAGTTGATTTCATGCCTGGTGGTGGGAAAACCGAACTCGGACTGGAAGACTCCCATATCGTTCAGGTAGATATTAATCATCGTCTTCTCGAGCTTGGATAGTCCGAGCTTTGCCGTCTGTACGCCGTCTCGATTAGTCACATCAATAAGATATATCTCGGGCATATGGGCCTCCCCTCCGGGTGACTGTACTACCACTAAAAATCACAACTTTATATTAACATATGTCATAATGGTGGGCAACCAGATATCGGCAATAATAAGGAAAAGACCTTGATATTTTCCACTGTTTGACACTCTCCACCTTTTGTCATTCCCGCGCAGGCGGGAATCCAGACGGGGATAAGGGGGTATCATATTCCTGTTCTCTGGCCTGTTTGACACTCATGAGGGCTGGTGGTAGATTAAAGGTAGAATCAAACTCGCTTTAATAATATGAACGTCGGTGTCAGCAAGGTTAGCCTGCGCATTCCGGAAAACATGGACCTCAAGGGAAAGCGCCAGGTGTTGAAGTCTATCATCAGTCGTGTTCGCAACAAGTTCGATGTTGCCGTTGCCGAGGTTGATGATAATGATATCTGGCAGCTGGCTACCATAGGGATGTGCTGCATCAGTAACAACAAACGCCATAGCAATCAGGTTCTTTCTAGGGTGGTGGACTTTATCGAGAAAAGCCGTTTTGACGTGGAATTACTCGATTATTCAATCGAAATTATAGACGTGTAGGCAAAAGACCATGGAAATCCAGGCTTTCCTCAATCATATTCGCTCCCTGTCCACGTATGAGAATCAGATTGCCCATATCGAGCACATTGCCCCCCGCCGCGCCAGTTACGCTGGACTGGATGAGCCTCTGGCGGGAGTGCTCCAGGACTGTCTTGACGCGCAGGGATTATCGCCTCTCTATTCGCACCAGGCTGATGCCGTGAACAAAATCCGCCGGGGCAAGAATGTGATTATCGCCACATCCAGCGCCAGCGGTAAGACCCTTTGCTATAACATCGCCGTTATGCAGGCAATCTTAAAAGACCCCGCCACCCGCGCCCTTTATCTTTTCCCCACCAAAGCCCTGGCCCAGGACCAGCTGCGTAAGCTGCATGAGCTTTTTTCTCCCGGCCTGCTTCCGGTGGAGAGCATGGCTACTTTCGATGGCGACACACCGCGGTCGGAGCGGGCTGACGTCAGGAGGTACGGGCGGATTATCCTGACCAACCCCGATATGCTTCACGTCGGCATCATGCCCAATCACCAGTCATGGGCGGGTCTGCTGCGCCACCTGCGCTACGTGGTCGTCGATGAGGCCCATATCTATCGAGGCGTTTTCGGCTCTCATGTCGCCTGTGTCCTGCGCCGTTTACGCCGCCTGTGCCGACTCTACGGTTCCGACCCGCAGTTTATCCTGTGCACGGCGACCGTCGCCAATCCCGGCGAGCACGCGGAAGGGTTGACCGGCCTGCCCTGTGAGGTCGTCGATAATGACGGTTCTCCGCGCGGCTGGAAGGACTTTGTTTTCTGGAATCCGCCGCTCAAGGACGAAAAGAAGACCGCCCGGCGCAGCGCCCACTGGGAGTCGACCAATCTATTCACGGAGCTTGTCTCCCAGGGCACCCGCACCCTGACCTTTACCCGCACCCGCCGCCTCACCGAGCTTATTTATATCTATACCAAACAACGACTGCAGGAAATCAGCTACCAGCTATCACAGTTGATTATGCCGTACCGTGGCGGCTATATGCCGGAAGACCGCCGCCGCATCGAGCGGGAGCTTTTCGGGGGGAAATTGCTGGGGGTGGTGGCGACCAACGCTCTGGAGCTCGGCATAGATAGCGGCGGACTGGAGGCTACGATACTTGACGGCTACCCGGGGAGCATCTCCAGTACCTGGCAGCAGGCGGGCCGTAGCGGTCGGAGTCAGGGTGAGTCCCTGAGCTTTCTGGTGGCTTGGGATAACCCCCTCGACCAGTATTTCATGCGCCACCCGTCTGACTTTTTCCAGAAGGGCTTCGAGCATGTGCTGGTCAACCCGGATAATCCCTATATCCTGAAAGACCACCTGCTCTGTGCCGCTTGGGAACGCCCCCTCGACGCGGTTGACGAGGAGATATTCGGGGGCGACTTCGTGCCGCAGCGGGATGCCTTGGCGGAGGAGTCGCAGCTTCGTGAGCGGCGCGGTAAATGGTATCTGGCGCCGAGCATCTCGTACCCGGCGCAGAAGATTAATATCCGCTCGTCGTCCGGTCAGGACTATGCCGTCGTTGACGTCTCCACCGGCTCTTTGATGGAAACGGTGGAGAGCAGCGTCGCCTTTTTCCAGGTGCATGCCGGCGCCGTCTACCTGCACCAGGGAGATTCGTATCTTATAACCAAACTGGACTTGAC
>JBGPRB010000139.1:0-8370 GCA_041489355.1 Dehalococcoidia bacterium | reverse complement strand
GATGCGGTAAACATCGCTGCCAGGCTGGCCGGGGCTGCCCCGGGTGGTGGTGTGTGGATTGGAAATGAGACTTTTAACCTGGTAAATGGTTATGTCGATGCCATGCCATTAGCGCCGCTATCGCTAAAAGGAAAGCAGGCAAAATTTCAAGCATACGAGGTAACAGGTATCCGTGACCGGCAGCCTGACGACCCCGTAAACGTAATGGACTAAATCTGTAAAGGGTTAAGTGTAACAAAACATGTCAGTTATTTGTAATAAAGTTAGAGAGGAAAAAACGGCTCAGGCAACCGCCGCCGCTAAAGCCTACAGTCAATTTGAAATTACAGCATTAGTAGAAGAGGCAGCCGGTGGAAATTTTACAGCCTTTGGAGATTTATACAGTATCTATCTCGACAAGATTTACCGGTATATCTTCTATCAGGTCCACGATAAGATGACAGCGGAGGATATCACTGAAGAAGTATTTATCAAAGCCTGGAAGGCAATCCGGTCATGTAAGGGAAAGGAAAAGACATTTTCATCGTGGCTTTATCGTATCGCTCACAATCACTTGATTAATACTGTACGCTCTATGCAGAAATTCACATCGATAGAAAAGGTCGATTTAGTTGATTTTACTGACCCCAAACAAGAAATTGAAACGAATGCGGATTATCAGGAGTTAATAGGGAAGATGACCTGCCTGCCCCAAAATCAAAAGCAGGTAATCATCCTGAAATTTATCGAGGGACTGGACAACCGGGAAATCGGGAAGATAATGGGCAAGAGTGAAGGAGCCATAAGAGTACTGCAGATGCGGGCTCTGGCGACACTCAGGCAGAAACTGGGAGAAATATAAAAATGAGAACTAAACTAACCAAAGCATTAGACGAGTGTCTGGCGATGATAAGCGAAGGCGAGTCAATCGATGCCTGTCTGGCTAAACATGAAAACGAACGGAAACAGCTGGAGCCGCTGTTGAACACTGCCCTTTCTGTCTTCTCCCTGCCCAGAGCTGTGCCATCGGACAAATTCAGAGAAACAGCCGGTGAGCGATTGATAGCCAGACTGCACCGAGAGGCTAACCAGGCCAAGACCGTAGAGTTAAAGCAAGGCACATCGCTGCTCGATGATTTAGCTATCGCAGCGCAACGACTATGGCAGGCTGTTACCGGCGTTAAAAAAGTCGCCATTCCAGTTGCGTTTAGTTTATTAATAATAATTGTAGCCAGCTTCAGCGCATCCAATTTTTTGTCTCCTTCTCCGGCTCTGGCTTCGGGATGCACCTTAAGCATACTCAGTGGCAGCGTTGAGGTTCAGGTACCTGAAAGAGATGGAAAGCAAGGTGCTGACGGCATGACCCTGGATATAGGAACACGTGTCAGGACCGCCTCTGATGCCAGCGCCCTTCTTACTTTTTTTGATGGCAGTACCTTAAAACTGGAGCCCGGCACCGATATAGAAATACAGCAGCTTAAATATGACGAAGAAAAAGCTATTACCATCGTTCTAAAACAATGGATGGGCCGTACCTGGAGTCGCGTGGAAAAAATGGCGGACGCGGGTTCGCATTATGAGATAGAGACACCGTCAGCCTGTGCTGTCGTGCGAGGAACCCTGTTCACAACGGAGGTTGATGCAACAGGAGCCACGACGGTAGCCACAACACAAGGACTGGTCAGTGTTGTGGCGCAGGGTGAGGAAGTGTACCTGCCAGCCAGCCAGCAAACACACGTGGAATCCGGAGCAGTTCCTTCTCAATCTTTTATATCACCTCCTCCTACGGCTGAAATTATCATCAATATTGCTGCTCCCGCTATCGGCTCAGTAATCGACCCGACCGGCGCCAGTACCGGGCTCATACAGGGTGGGTTATCGATTAACCAGATATCAGGTTCCCGCTCTTTATCATCACTTGAGGGTAATCAAGTGATAACTATTCCGCAACCTCAAAGCGGAGAATATACTATTGCCCTTCGATATTTAACTGACGGGGCAGCCCATTTCAACGTCCAGGGTAAGTCTGATGGCGATGTTATGTTCGAATATGCGGGCGATTACGAAGGTCTGAATGAAAACGGCTGGCTCATACACATAAACGTGCGTGTTGACAATGGTCGGATTATTGACAGTCAGGTGAGAGAAGTAGGGCCACTCGGAGTTGAGGGACCGGAGAAAGTAGTAAAGACTGAGTCTGTTAAAGGCAGGACAGTTTCCGTAGAACCGATAGGGCAGAACGGAGATGAAAAGTCGGGACAAGATAAAGTTGCTGGGCCGAGCCGGGATGCTGCTCAAAGCCAGGGCAACAGTGACCAGAGCCAGGGCAAGAATAACCAGGGCAAGGGTATTGGTGACCAGAGCCAGGGTAATAATAACCAGGTTCAAAGTAGTGACCCGGGCCAGAGTAATGACCTGAGTCAGGGCAAAATTGATCAGATTCAGGGCAGTAACCAGGGTAAGGGGATTGATGTCCAAAGCCAGGGTAATGATCTGAGTCAAGGCAAGATTGACCGGGAACAGGGTAATAATAACCAGGGTCAGGTCAATAGTGGCCAAAGCCGGGATAAAGACCTGAGCCAGAGCAAAGACCAAAGCCTGGGTAAAGAGGCGGCTAAGGACGAAGCCAAAGCATCGGAAGAGGCGGCTAAGGACGAAGCCAAAGCATCGGAAGAGGCGGCTAAGGACGAAGCCAAAGCATCGGAAGAGGCGGCTAAGGCCGAAGTCAAAGCATCGGAAGAGGCGGATAAGGCCGAAGCTAAAGCAGCGGAAGAGGCGGCTAAGGACGCAGCCAAAGCAGCGGAAGAAGCGGCTAAGGAAGCGGCTAAAGCAGCGGAAAAGGCGGCTAAGCCATAAGCGAAAATGCATAATAATTTAGAAAAGCCTTGAGTCAGGGTAAAGGCCCAGGCAACGACCAGAGCCAGAATAAAGACTTGGTAAAGAAGAAATAATGTACGGAATAGCAGAATCACAGGTAATAACAACAGAAACAACCGGCCGTACCGAACAGGAAAATAGGGCGAGGCTGGAGCTTATTTATGAGGTAAGCAAGAAAGTCGGGTCGATGCCACGCATGACCCAATTGCTGGAAAAAATTATTGAAATGACCCAGAAGACACTCAATGCGACGGCAGCTTCCGTACTTTTATTCGGTGATGATGAACAGGAGCTCTTTTTTGAGGTTGCGTCCGGCCCGGTAGGCAAAATTTTAAAACAGGTAAAGGTAAATATACAACATAGTATCGCTGGGCATGTCGCGAGTACTGGTAAGCCCTTGATTGTTAATGATGTTGCCAGAAATCCAAATTTTCACAGAAATATTGATGAAATTACAGGTTTTTCCACAAGGTCAGTTATCTGTGCACCATTGATAGTACACCGAAAAATAATGGGTGTGCTTGAAGTAATCAATAAATTGGACGGGAGTGACTTCAATGAGCAGGATTTGTTAGCTGTTGTTTCTGTGGCAGCTACTGCCGCCATGGCGATTGAAAATACAAAGCTAAATAAGAACATTTTGGATGCTTATAATAGCACTATTGCGACACTGGCGGCAACCATTGACGCTAAAGACCCGTATACCCGCGGGCATTCTCAGCGGGTAATGGAACACGCCCTGTTAGGATGTAAATTCCTGGCATTATCCCCGGAAGAAATAGAAACTCTGGAATACGCAAGTATTCTCCATGATATCGGTAAAATAGCTATCGATACCCGGATATTGAATAAACCTGATGTCCTGACTACGTCAGAACGGAATATAATACGTGAGCACTCTGCTATAGGTGCCAGTATGCTGAAGGAAATTCCTTTCCTGGAAAAGGCAAGTGAGCTTGTTCTTTATCACCATGAAAGGTATGACGGTACAGGATATCCGGAAGGACTAAAAGGTAAAGAAATACCTATGGGAGCCCGATTAATAGCCGTCGCCGATGCTTTCGACACGATGATCACCAACCGTTCCTATCGTCCTGCCCTGACTATCGACTACGGTATTGGTGAGCTACGTGCCTGCGCTGGAACGCAGTTTTGCCCTACCGCCGTAGAGGCTTTTATAGCTAGCCTTCGCGCGCATGCCAAAAAGAGCTACCCCAGTTAACTTGTGGACATTGAAGTACATTCTGAATGTTTGTTTCCTCGATCGTGATAACAAAATAGGACTTTATAACGTTAACAGCCGCTATTCTACAGTCTACCGCAAGTCACCAGCCATCACCCAAAAACAACACCCCTAAGCCGTACGGCAAATCCGTGGCTTAGAGGTGCTGCTGTTCACCTATATTGTAAGCGGGCTTTCTCCCGGTTACTTTTTTCGCGACGCCTTCTCGGGCTTTTGGTATATGGAGGTATGCGCCCCGGAGGTGTCCGCCCCCATGTTAGCAGGAACTAGACGAGTGCGCCTCCCTCTGGAGATACACCATTCGGATCGATTGCTTTCACAAGTTTATTCCACCATAAATTGTAATTGCCTAAAGCTGGTCCAATTTTATCTTGTGGGCCCATAGTACTGGCGAAGTAGCGTTCGGTAAAAGCCCTCGCCGTTTGCTCCTGTTGCCATCCTTCTACAGCTTTCTTGGCTACAGCGTTGGAAGGATCGAATTTGCAGAATATTTCTGTTTTGCCAAGATGCCCCTGTTCAACTCCCCATCCGAAGAAGGCTCCGCCGTCATCCACGATATAGCCCTTTTTAATCAAAGGCTCTTTCGCTTTGCCGGCGCCTATCGCCCACTTGATAGTCAGGTCACGCTGGCCCATGATAGGAATTGAATTAAAGGCTCCTCCGGCGCGGAATGTCTCTCTGATAGAGGCAGAGATTCTTATGCACTGGCATAACAGGATTCCTTCAACCTCGGGGTCTTCAACTGTTTTCAGGGACTTGCCATTGGCTTCTTTGACAATCAGCGCCAGTACCTTCTTCTTGTAATCAAAGTCTTCAGGAGAATTGCCGGCAATTATTACAAAGAAGCCGGGTCCCTGTACTTCCTTGCTCATCTTCGCGAAGACTTTCTCTTCTTCTTCATTACATGTCGTTATGTTGCAGGATACCATTGCCGCATTGAAACCCATCAGCTCGTAGGATATTTCACTCTCACCGATTTTAAGCTCTGCCTGCCACATTTTCTCTACTGACGGGAAGCTGTAATAGCGCGCCATAGTATTCGCCGGTATATCGCTCAAGGTGTATTTTGGTGATTTACCCACTACCGGAAAGCTTGCGGGCCCCGGCCAGTGATAAAGCTTAACTGCAGCCTTGGTGAATACACCCGGTGTCACGCCCGGCGGCACGGCGCTGGTGAGTATGCTCCTTAGAGACGGGCCCGGCCCGTCGCCGCAGAACCACTCGTCCGAAGACCCCAGCGCACCCGACCTGACGATATCGCCTTCAGGGGTTACCCATTCTATGGCCAGATGGTTGCGGTCGTCACCACTGGTGGTCTGGTCCATATGTCCGTGGCCCCGGAGCATTGCCGAGCAGTTAGTCCCGGCGCCCTTGATGCAGAAATTCAAGCCCCTTTTCATTAACTCGGCCTGCAGTTCTGCCGAGATAACATAAGGCTCAACCACGGCATACATGTTTTTCTCGTTGATTTCAATGATGCGGTTCAACCGTCTAAGGTCTAACAGGATAATTCCCTTGGGGAACATCCCCGACCATCCGGTACATATGGGTCTGAACATTAGCTTGTGTTTGTTGCACAGCTTTACTACCGCTTGAACTTCCGCGGTGTTTCCCGGAAGAATTACAGCTGCGAAATCGGTCGAGTAATACGCCGGCATTATGGCCGGGTCATCACAGATATTCTCTTCTCCCACCACACTTTCGAATTCCTTATATACTTCTTTGCTTAAAGCCATGGTCATTAACCCCCTTTCTTAAATTGCCTTCTCTACAAGTTCAACGATATCATACACCTTCAGGCTGCTGCCGCTTTCCTTGATGGCTTCATTGAAGGTCTTCTCACACCAGGGACAGGCGGTAACAATCGCCTCGGCACCAGTAGACACGGCTTCCTCTATTCTCTTCTGGGCCGTCCATTTGGCAAACCCGGGATTTGACTCATTGACACCGCCGCCGGCACCACAGCACCAGGCGTATTCCTTAATCCTGGTCATTTCCGTGAGTTTAATACCTGGAATGCTCTTGATAACATCCCGAGGCGGTTCGTAGATACCTTTGGTGCCCCGCCGGTATTCCTTGGGCGGGTCGAAAACAAATCTGTCGCCCGGTATCTTCTTCCCATTCCAGTGTATCCACGGCTCACCCAGCCTGCCGAGACGGCACGGGTCATGGTACGTGACCGAGAGGGCGACTTTCTTCCGCGGCTTCAGCTTGCCGGCTTTTATCAGTTTGGCGATGTATTCGGAAATGTGAAGTACTTCGAGGTTGCCCTTGAGGTCGAACTGATCGTAGAGCACCTTGAATGCCTGGTAGCCGTCAGCACAGCCCGTGACAACTGTCTTGATGCCGGCTTTCTTTATCATGGCCATGTTCTTCTTGGCCTGCTTAAGGAAGTCGTCTTTATAGCCCATCTGGTAGGCGCGGCCACCGCAGCACGTTTCGGCGTCACCGGCGATGCCGAAATTGACGCCCGCCTTCTGCAGTATCTTCACCGTGGCTTTAGCCAGCTTGTGCATGCTGGTATCGTAGCTCGTGAGACAGCCGACGTGAAACAGCACGTCCACTTTCTCTTTGGTGGCGTCCTTCAGGTTCAGTCCTTTAGCCCAGTCGCCCCGCTTGCCCCTGGCGCCGGGCACCATGGTACCCGTCTTCCGCAGGCCGGCGATTACCTTATCGAGGGCGGGGTTGGTTTGACCGTCCTCGACACACTTGATCCTGAATTCCGTGATAGGCTGGAGCACCTCCATGTCCATGGCATAGTTACACGAGACACCACAGGCGCCGCACAACTGGCAGTTATAAACGACATCGAGGAGCTTATCCGTATAATTGAAGCCGTTCTTCAACGCCGCCGCTGCGATATTTATTCTGCCGCCGCCTGAATAGGCGTGGAAATTATATCTCGCTATACTGGGACACGCGTATGAAAAGTCGGAGCCCTTTACTTTTTGCATCGGTATAAATTTGCAGGCCGAGCACCGGCAGCACATTCCCAAATCGCCTTGATATTGTTCTAATCCCATGTTCGCTACCTCCAAAATTCAATTAATGATTTTAATGTATTTTAAAAGCCCACTTTACCGGGATTCATGACATGGTTCGGGTCAAACATCTTCTTAAGCTTGGCTAAAACGGCAACGGTAGCCGCATCTCTATTCATAATTATCCCTGTATTTTCGCCGTAAGGCCTTGAGAAGAACGCACCGTGAGCCATTAAGTTCTTGATGGCTGAAGTGGATAACTCCTTGACTCGGTTTAGCTCACTTGGGTTTCCGCGATCATAAAACAGATTAAACTCACAGTGACAGCCAGTGCCCTGTACTATCGGCTGGATATAAACACCCATGTCTGAAACGGGGTAGCCGGCTTTTTCAGCCAGATTATTCATGACCCCGATTTGACCTTCGAGTTTATCATTGATGGTCAAAAAGAATATGTCCTCGCAAGCTCCTTTATAGCGAAGCTTCCAATAGGGCTCATCGGACGGTTTCTGGACAGCCTTCAATATTTCATTTGCTGAAACACCGCCGACTGCTTTAACTGCTTCCACCCCCAACCGCTGGGTGATATCGGTGATGCCTTTAACATGAGAGCTAATTCTTTCCTCCGGTAAATACTCATAGCCGGCTACGGTATAGAAAAGAATCCATGTGGGCAAGGCATTCTTAAGGTTCTCATAGTCCTTGGGCCATTTCTTCGCAAAGATGGCCGCCAAATTGGTATTATTGAGTATAAAGCATTCGTTGACCATTCTCAGTCTTATCAGCCAGGAAGCCATCTCGAGCAGCGTAGCGAGGTTGGAGGAGCCAACCACGAAAGGCTCTTCAAGACTGGGGAGTAATTCACACCTCATTGATGCCCACGTTACGATGCCTATCGTCCCCTGCGCCCCATGTATAAGCCTGACCCAAGAAGCCACACCAGGCCCATACGGCGCTTTTTGCACGCCCCCGACGGCCCACTGCTCCTTTACCGTACCTGGCCCGGCCGCCTGGCCGGTTCTAAACTCATCACCAGTTCCCCAGATTACCTCAACACAAGCCAGCGGGTCTGAGATATCCCATTGATACTTGGGCATTATTACCGGCTCTCTCTCCAGTATACTGCCGATAACGGTCTTCGATTTTCTCGGCAGCAGCGGCATATTGAGCCGGATGCCCTCCTTTTCTGCCGCCGATATGAGTTCACCGAAGGTCACGCCCGGTTCAACCATGGCAACCCGGCGCGCCCGGTCGACATTGATGATCTTTTTCATGCCGCTTAAATCCACG
>JBGPRB010000138.1:0-8372 GCA_041489355.1 Dehalococcoidia bacterium | reverse complement strand
TTCTTACGCCGCTGCCCCGAGGAAGACTGGGTTTCCAGCAGCAGCTTGTTGCGTATTTCATCGAGGTTGATGCCCTTCATAATCTGGAGGATAGCCTCGGCGCCCATGCCGGCCTCGAAGACGTTTCCGAATTTCTGTTTTAAGTCATGATACTGGTTTTCGGTAAGCAATTCGCGGACATAGAGCCCCTTGAGCTTTTCAACATTAAGGGCAATCTCCTCCTCCATTTTGGTCTTTTCCTCGGTGAACTGGCGGCGGAGTTCGTTTATTTCCTCGATGGTGCCTTTTGCCTGCTCCATCTCGGCGATTTTAGCGTCCAGAGCTTTCTGGCGCTCTTCGATGTTGCGGGCGGTCTCTTCTTCAAGCTGCTTGATAGCTGCTGCACGGGCTTCTTCATTAACCGAGGTGATGATGTACTGGGAGAAGTAGAGGACATGCTCCAGACTGCGCGGTGACAGGTCGAGCAGCAGGCCGAGTCGACTCGGTATGCCCTTGGCGAACCATATGTGGCTCACCGGGCAGGCCAGTTCGATGTGCCCCATGCGTTCCCGTCGGACCTTGGCGCGGGCTACCTCGACGCCGCATTTATCACAGATGACGCCCTTGTAGCGGATTCTCTTGTATTTTCCGCAATAGCATTCGAAGTCCTTGGTCGGACCGAAAATTCTTTCGCAGAAAAGGCCGTCCCGTTCCGGTTTCAGCGTGCGGTAGTTGATAGTCTCCGGCTTGGTTACTTCGCCGTAGGACCAGCTCCGTATCTGTTCTGGTGAAGCCAGTGAAATACGGACGGCATCAAAATCATTGATCTCGAACATCGGTTTCTACCTCTTTCCAGCGCGGTTCTTCACTCTGTTTAAGCTCTGTCTCTAATTTGTAGGCTTCCTTCATCGTTTCTTCTGCGGAAGCTACCTCGGGCTCTTCTTCGTTAATCACTTCAAGCGCCAGGCCCAGACTCTGCAGCTCTTTAACGAGCACCTTGAACGATTCCGGCACGCCGGGCTGAAGGATATCATCGCCTTTAATAATGGACTCGTAGGCTTTAGCTCTCCCGGTAACGTCGTCCGATTTTATCGTCAGCATTTCCTGGAGGTTGTGGGCGGCGCCGTAGGCTTCCAGTGCCCAGACCTCCATTTCGCCGAAACGCTGGCCGCCGAATTGTGCCTTGCCGCCCAGCGGTTGCTGGGTAATCAGGGAGTATGGGCCGGTCGAGCGGGCGTGGACTTTATCTTCGACCAGGTGGATGAGCTTCATCATATAGATATTGCCGACGGTTACCGGCTGGTCGAACGGTTCACCGGTGCGCCCGTCGTGAAGCATGGTCTTGCCGTAGGTGGGTGGTGAGAATCTTCCCTCCCGGTTGACCTTTTCGACCACCTGTTTCAGTTCCGCTGCATCGAGTTCGCGACTGGGAATACTCAGTTCTTCAAGCCAGAGGCGCAGGCCGATGTCCTTGGCCTTTCCCCGGAGAGTTTCGTCGAAAACGGAATCTCCATTATAGCCGTGGCTTTTAACCCAGGCTTTGGCAACATCTGCATTAAAAGGTTTTTTATCTTTACCCGGATTGGGGTCGATGGCTCCTGATTGCTGGACAATCCAGGAACGGCACAGGGCATCTTCTATGGCCATATCGTCGGCGCCGTCAAAGACCGGGGTAAGTGCCCGGAAGCCCAGTATCTGGGCCGCCCAGCCTAGGTGGGTTTCCAGGACCTGGCCGATATTCATACGGGAAGGTACGCCGATGGGGTCGAGGATGATATCTACCGGCGTTCCATCGGGAAGGAAAGGCATATCTTCTTTGGGGGCGATGATGGAAATAACGCCCTTGTTGCCGTGTCTTCCCGCCAGTTTATCCCCGACCGATACCCGGCGCTTCTGGGCAATCCAGACCTGTACCCACTGATTGACTCCGGCGGGCAGGTCATCGCCGCCGTTTTTGCTATCTTTGCGTGTGTAGACTTTGACATTGATTACTTTACCCCACTCCCCGTGAGGGACTCTCAGGGAGGTATCTTTAACCTCTCTGGCCTTCTCGCCGAAGATGGCGCGCAGCAGTTTCTCCTCGGCGGATAGCTCCGTCTCGCCTTTGGGGGTGATTTTGCCTACCAGCGTATCGTCCGGCCTTACTTGGGCGCCGATGCGGATGATGCCGTCTTCGTCGAGCTCGCGCAGGCTTTCCTCGCCCACGTTGGGTATATCGCGCGTAATTTCTTCAGGTCCCAGCTTGGTATCGCGGGCTTCTACCTCATGCTTGTTGATGTGGATGGAGGTGAACATGTCTTCCTCGACCATGCGGCTGCTGAGGATAATGGCGTCCTCAAAGTTGTAGCCTTCCCAGCACATAAAAGCGACCGTTACATTCTGTCCCAGCGCCAGTTCGCCGTTCTCTGTAGCCGAGCTATCGGCCAGGACCTGTCCGGCTTCGATGCGGTCGCCTCTATTTACCAGCGGACGCTGGTTGATGCAGGTTCCCTGATTGGTGCGGACAAACTTCATTAAATCATATTTGTCTGTGACGCCGTCGTCGCGCATAATTACGATATGGTATTTGGTATTGCCTTTTTCATCGATGTTGCCGGCCATTTCGGTTACCACTCCGGCATTCTGGGCGAAAACCACCTGCCGACTGTGCTTGGCGGCTTCCATTTCCATGCCGGTGGCTACCAGCGGTGCCTCGGGGCGCAGCAGTGGTACCGCCTGACGCTGCATATTGGCGCCCATCAGGGCGCGGTTGGCGTCGTTGTGCTCCAGGAATGGCGTTAAGGCGGTGGCAACGCTGACCACCTGTTTGGGCGATACGTCCATGTACTCGATTTTATCGGGAGTCTCCAGGAGGTAGCCGTCTGCCAGCCTGGCCTCAATCCTTTTTTCTTTAAACTGGTTATTCTCATCGAGAGGCGCGTTAGCCTGGGCGATGGTGTATTTGTCCTCCTCATCGGCTGGCATATAGACAATCTCATTGGAAACGAAAGGGACGACTTTTATTTTTTTTGACCTCAGCTTCGCTAGTGTCGCCGCAATTTCCGGCGTAATGACGGTATCGGCTTCTATCAGGACCTTGCCTTTCTCGCCGGTGACTGCATCCGTGACGGTCCGGCCTGCGAGGTGTTTGTCCTTATTGCTTATCTCGTGGATAACTTTACGGTACGGTGTTTCGATGAACCCGTACTCATTAATAATACTGTATGTTGCCAGAGAACCGATGAGTCCGATGTTCGGTCCCTCCGGCGTTTCGATAGGGCAGATACGTCCGTAGTGGGAAAAGTGTACGTCGCGTACTTCGAAGCCGGCGCGCTCACGGGAGAGTCCGCCGGGGCCCATGGCCGATAGTCGGCGTTTGTGGGTCAGTTCCGCCAGCGGATTGGTCTGGTCCATGAATTGCGACAGTTGCGAGCCGCCGAAGAATTCCCTGACGGCAGCGACGATGGGTCGGATATTGACCAGGGCGCTGGGGGTGACCGCTTCCGTGCCGATAATGCTCATGCGCTCCCTGACGACCTGTTCAAGGCGCAGGAAACCGATGCGGAACTGGGTTTGCACCAGTTCCCCGACAGTGCGTACCCGCCGGTTGCCGAGGTGGTCGATATCGTCGCTGTGGTCCTTGCCGTTGTTAATCAAGATGATATGCCTGATTATCTCGACGATGTCGTCTTTGGTCAGTGTCCTCTCTTTAAGACTGATATCCACTCCCAGCCGTTTGTTCAGCTTGTAGCGACCGACATTGCCCAGGTCGTAGCGTGCCGAGTCGAAGAACAGGTTCTTTATCAGCTTCCTGGCATTTTCCTGGGAAGGTAGCTCGCCGGGATGGAGCTTTTTATAAATATCGAGCATGGCTTCTTTCTCATCCCTGATATTCGGTTCACGCTCCATAGTGGTGCTGATATATTTATACTCGGACTGTTTTTCTTCTTTCTCGAACAGTTTGAGCAGTTCTTCATCGCTGCCGAAGCCAATGGCGCGCAGCAGGGTCGTGATGGGTATTTTACGTTTTCCGTCTATTTTGGTGGATATTACATTCCGGTTGCTGGTCTCGAATTCCAGCCAGGCGCCGCGCGTGGGGATTAGCTTGGCCTGGCACAAATCACGGCCGGTAACCGGGTCTTCCTCTCTGGTAAAATAAACACCCGGGGAACGCAAAAGCTGGCTGACGACTACCCTTTCGGCGCCGCTGGTGATGAATGTGCCTTTGGAGGTCATCAGGGGGATATCGCCGAAGAACAGGTCCTGTTCCTTGATTTCCCCGGTCTCTTTAACGAGCAACCGTACCTTGACATAGAGTGGCGCCGAGAATGTCTGGTCTCGCTCATGGCATTCTTGCTCGGAATGGCCCGGGCGCGGCTCGCGGAACTCATAGGCCACAAAACCGAGCTCCAGTCTATTGCCGGTCAGGTCTTTGATGGGGGATATTTCTTCCAGTAGCTGTTTTAGGCCGTCTTCCTGGAACCTCTGGAATGAATCGAGCTGGACCTTGATAAGGTTGGGCACGTCCAGGACATTGGGCAGCTTGGCGTAAGATTTCCGGGTGATTGTGGACTTGGAATTGGGTACGGCGGTTCGCGATGTTAAAACCATCTCTACTCCTTAGATTAGACAAATGCAGCAATTGTTTCGTTTCAACAGCACTTTTCTTAAGAACGAAGACACACGTGCATATGCGGCGTTATTACGGATATCTACGTTTGGGAAGTTAAAATAAAAAACATTGGGGCATTATTACAAGTATAAAGGATATCATTATTATATATTGTTGTCAAGTCCTGTGATGATAAGTTAAGAAAATTTAATAAATTCTTTATCAATTTTTCATCACGAGGCTGGCATGGATTAACATAAAAGCACCATCTTGATATAATATACTACGGAAATATGAATAAAAGATTAACTTTAACCAGGCTGGTACTGGCTATTATCAGTATGGCTCTGGAGCAGGTAGCCATCTGGGTGATATGGCGCTGGCTGCTTCCTGAGTTCGGGATAAAGCTGCATTTTTCCGTGCTTGTGGGCGTCATGGTTGCTTGGGCTGTATTCGGTACCTGGCTTTTTATCTTTACCACCCGGGTCCTGAAAAAACAGGCACTGGTCGGGTTGCCGTCCATGGTTGACGCTAAAGGTAAGGCCGTCAGCAGGCTGGCGCCGAAGGGTATGGTAAGGATAAGAGGGGAGCTCTGGGGAGCCACTTCAGACGGGGGTAATATCGATGCCGGTGAGAAAATCGTGGTGATAAGTGAGGATGGCCTGAAATTACTCGTGCGTAAAATCGGCGATGCCGGCTCTACACATTGAAGAGAAAAGTAACGACATCACCATCCTGGATAACGTATTCCTTGCCCTCGAGGCGGAGCAGCCCTCTTTTGCGGGCTTCGGCGATATTGCCGCACTTCAACAGGTCGTCAAAGCCGATACCTTCGGCGCGGATAAAGCCTTTTTCCATGTCCGTGTGGATTTTCCCGGCGGCTTTCACTGCCGTGGTGCCTTTCTTAATAGACCAGGCCCTGACCTCATTCGAGGCGATGGTGAAGAATGAAATCAGGTCCGAAAGCTCGTAGGACATTTTTATGGTGCGCTCCAGTCCCGATTCTTTCAAGCCGAAATCGGCGCGGAATTCCTGTGCGGCGCTATCTTCCAGCTGCGCCAGCTCCATTTCCAGCTTACCGCAGAGAGTGATAGCGCGACATTTCGTGCCGGAGTATTGTGAGTTCAGTTCTGCTTCCAGGGATGCTGCCCGGGGAATCTGCTCTTCATCGATATTTACCGCGATAAGCAGCGGTTTGGCGGTAAGAAACTGGTAATTGGTAATAATTCTGGCCTCGGCCGACTCCATTGTTAGCGCCCGGAGGGGTTTATCACTCTCCAGTTCGACCTTGAACCGCAGCAAAATCTCTTTTTCCTGCAGGAACCCCTGGCGCTCGCCGGGTTTAGCCCCTTTTAGGGAAGTTTCCAGTTTTTCCAGCCTTCTCTCCATGATAGCCAGGTCGGAGAAGACAAGCTCCATATTGAGGGTGCCGATATCCCTCTTTACGTCCAGGCTGCCCTGGGGATGCGGTATGCTTTCATCGGTAAAGGCGCGGACGACACAGATAAGCGTATCGACGGTGCTGAGCTGGTTCAGAAGCTGGCCGCCTATCCCTTTGTCCTGGGCCAGGGTCTTGACCGAGGCCCCGACGTCGATATATTTGGCTTCGACCGGCACTACCTTTCCGGGGTGGAGCATATCCTCCAACACTTTAAGGCGCGGTTCCGGGACGCGGGTGATGCCGATGTGCGGGGACAGGCCTTCTGTGGTGTGGGTGACTGTATCCGCTTTGCCTCTGGTCAGGGCGTTAAAAACGGTTGTCTTGCCGCTCTGGGGCAGGCCTATGATGCCGATGTTGATACTCATCAGTATGATGCCTGGCTGCCGACGGGGATAAGGTTATCAGCGTCCTTTCCTGACTATTTCCCGGGATCTCTTGAGGGCCAGGTCCCTTTCATCTATATTCAGTTTATCGTTGGCGACCAGGTTGAGCAGGACGAGCAGAGATTCGTGGGATCCCATATCGCCGAGCAGGTTGATAGCCTGAACCCTCATTTTACTGTCCAGTTGTAGGTCCGTAGCGATGGCTGCCATTTTCTTGAGTTCATCGATTTTGTCACTTTCCTGGGGACTCTCCGACATTGTAGTTCACCTCTCGATTTCATCTGTGTGGTTAACGGATTATTATTACGCTCTCTGAGCGATTATTCCTCAATGGCGGTATTTTGTCAACTTTAATCATGCTATTAGTCATTGTGCTATAATGACATATCAAAACTTTAAAGTAACAAAAAGGAACGGAACTTGCTGCATATACTCATCGGCGAGGATAATTTCTCCATCCATCAGGCGCTCGAACAGATAAAAAAGAGCATCGGCGACCCGTCAGCTCTGATGACCAATACCACCGAGCTTGACGGAAGGCAGGTAACGCCGGAACGGCTGCGGGCTGCCTGTGAGACGGTCCCGTTTCTCGCTGAAAAGCGACTCGTTATCGTCGAGGGGTTGCTGGAGCGTTTCGAGCCTAAGGTCAAAAACGGCAGGAAAAAATCCTCCCGCCCGCCCGACCAGACTGAAGAGTATCGGGCGATAGCTGATGGCATTAAAAAGTTACCCCCATTCACAGAGCTGGTTTTGACTGGCGGCAGGATAAACGACCGTAATCCGCTGCTGCGTGAGCTTATGTCTGCAACCAGGATAAAGTCGTTCCCTTTGTTGAAAGAGTTACAGTTGCGCCAGTGGGTTGAGCGGCGGGTGGCTGGTGCCGGGAGCACTATATCACCGCAAGCGGTGGCTTTAATGGTACGGTTCGTCGGCAACGACCTCTGGACGATGGCCAATGAGGTAGATAAGCTGGTCCTGTTCACCGGCGGACGCCGCATCGAGGAAGCGGATGTCCGGTCGGTGGTGAGCTATTCTCAGGAGGCCAATGTCTTTGCCATGGTGGATGCCATCCTCGAGTTCAGGGGCAGCGCTGCCCAGGAGCTTTTGCAGCAGTTGTTCAGGCAGGGAGCGGCGCCGGCCCAGCTTCTGGTTATGCTATCCCGGCAGGTCAGAATTATCTTCCAGGTAAAGGAAATGAGAGACCGTGGGAAGTCCCGGGGCGATATCCAGAGTAAACTGGGCCTGACCTCCGACTTTCTTCTGCGTAAAGCTTGGCAGCAGGCGGATAAATATTCCCTGGCGCGATTGCACGAACTGTACCATAAGCTCCTGGAGACTGACATCTCCATTAAGACGGGGAAATTCGACGGTGAGCTTGCCCTTGATATATTGATTGCCGAACTGGGTCAGAGGGGAGCCGTTTCCGCTTGACAAATTGACGTAACGTATCGTAAGTTACCTCAAAGCAGTAAAAAAGAGGTCAGAGATGTCAATACAGCCACCGCAGGACCGGTATATTAAAGTCGGTAATATTAATACCCGCTTCTGGGCGGCAGGTGATAAAGGGACGGTGGTTGTTCTTGTCCACGGCCTGGGGGGCTCGATAGAAAACTGGGTACATAACATCGATGCGCTGGCGCAGCATCATCGCGTCTATGCTATGGATTTGGTCGGATTTGGACGCACCGAAAAAACTCCCTTAACACATGATTTAAACGTCCTGGGGGAATTTATTGACGACTTTATGAAAACACAGAGCGTAGAAAAAGCCAGTCTGGTCGGGAACTCTCTGGGGGGAGGCTTGGTGCTGCGGTTTGCCATTGATTATCCCGGTAAGGTGGAAAAACTGGTGCTCGTGGATAATGCGGGGATGGGAAGGGGAGTAATTCTTGACTTTAAAGTGGCGTCACTCCCCCTCATCGGTGAATTCTTGACCAGGCCCAGCCGGAAAGGAACCGCCCGGCTATGGAAGAAAGTC
>JBGPRB010000137.1:0-8482 GCA_041489355.1 Dehalococcoidia bacterium | reverse complement strand
ATTTGGGGGAAATACTTAACATAACTCTAAAAACAATTCAAAGCAATCTATTGACAGGAGAGGAACGTACTGGGTTGTTATTCATCCCCAAAACCACGTTGTCATTGCGAGCCATCCCGACCGCAGTCGGGAGGCGTGGCAATCTCAAACGCCGATGATAGAGACTGCTTCACTCGCCAAGACATAACTGAAAAAAGGAGAGGGGGTCAGGGGGTGAGGTTAAGATGGTGAGGAAAAAAATCTCTTCCCCTGAAAATACTTAACATAACTCTAAAAACAAATAACAAAGCTACCCACGCTCGATTTGTTTCCCATAAAAAATATAGGAGTGTCATGCCCGGAGAGCATTTTAGATTGAACGCAGTTTGCAATAGCGCCCGTGCCGGTGAGCTTTTTACATCTCACGGCAAGGTTCTGACGCCGGTGTTCCTGCCGGTGGGCAGCCAGGCAACGGTCAGGACACTCACTCCCGAAGATATTAAAGAGACAGGGTTCAACATGGTGCTGGCTAATACCTATCACCTCTACCTGAGGCCCGGCATCGATATCATCGAAAAGATGGGTGGACTGCACCGGTTTATGGCCTGGGACGGCGCTATTCTTACCGATAGCGGCGGCTACCAGGTATTCAGCCTGGCGCCTTTCTGTAAAATTAATGATGAAGGCGTGACTTTCCGTTCACACATCGACGGCAGCGAGCACTTCATTACCCCCGAACTGGCCGTTCGATATCAGGAGACTTTGGGTGCCGATGTCATTATGGTGCTTGATGAGTGTTCTGCCTATGGCGATAGTCAGGAGAAGGTACAGAAGGCTACGGATAGGACGCACCGCTGGGCGGAGAGGTGTTTGAAAGCTCATAAAAGAAATGACCAGGCGCTTTACGCTATCGTTCAGGGAGGCATGTTACCAGAGCTTAGAAAGCAATCGGCGGAGTACCTGAAAAACCTTGATTTTCCCGGCTATGCTATCGGCGGACTGAGCGTCGGCGAGCCGAAGGATATCACGTTTACTCTGGTCGAGCAGACGGCGTCATTTCTTCCTGAAAATAAGCCGCGTTACCTCATGGGGGTCGGCGCACCGGAGGATATCGTTGAGGGCGTGGCGCGGGGCATAGATATCTTCGATAGCGCCCTGCCGACGCGCGTCGCCCGTAACGGCGCTCTGTTTACTCGCAAGGGACGCATCAATATCCGCCGCGCGACTTATAGCAAAATGGACAGGCCAATAGACCCTGACTGCGATTGTTACACCTGCCGCACCTTTTCCACCGCCTATTTGAGTCACCTCTTCCGCAGCGAGGAGCTTCTGGCACTGCGACTGGCCACCGTGCACAACCTACGCTTTATCAGCAACCTTATACAGAGGATAAGGAATGCCATCCTGGATGGCACTTTCAATGCTTTCCGTGAGGATTTCTTGGCAAACTATAAAACCACCGATGAGCAGACTAGGGTTGACCAGAAACAGAGGTGGATAAGGGGCAGGGGAACGATTTTATAAAAATGTCACTTTTTATTAAACCGTGTTTTATGTTTTTTATCTATACTCTGCTACAATGGAAATAAAGAGAAGGATAGAACCCGGGAGGTTTGAACATGGCTAAAGATAAGAAAAAAGAAAAACACGAGCATCCCATCAAACTGGGCGATAAATACATTTGCCCGCATTGCAAGGCGGAAGTGCCGGTAAAGCAGGACTGCCCTGCGTGCAAACTGGAAATTGACTGGACCAAGATTTAGCTTGAAGCTTATCCCCCGTGGATAATGAAGACAACGTTAAGCTTATCGCCGTCCTTGAGCGGTTTCATCATGTCCTTCGGGTAGACATTTTCCCCGTTGATATAAAAATCGTAAGAATGCATTAAATTCCCATCCTTATCGAGGAGCATTTTCTTAAGGTCAGGGAACTGCCGCACAAGGTCATGCAGGCACTCACGGACGGTCTTGCCTTCCACTTTCATATTTAAAATATTGTTCGTATATCTGCCGAAAATGGGTGAAATTTCTATCTCAACGCTCATTGTTTACTCACCTGCCTGATGTATTACCGCAGTGCTCGCAATTGGGGTCTTTATTGATTTTAAACTCGGTGAATTTCATCCTCAGGGCGTCATAGTTTAAGAGTCTGTTGGTTAATAATTCACCCTGTCCCACTAAATATTTTATAACCTCGGTAGCCTGGATACAACCGATGACCGCCGGTGTCACACCGATAACGGGGAACTTCTCCTTGGGCACGGTAGCGCCGTGATAAAGGCAATTGAGACAGGCCGATTTGCCCGGTATTACGGTCATGGCTCTCCCCTCGAAGCCGTACACTGCGCCGTGGAAAAAGGGTATGCCCTTCTTAATTGCCGCCCGGTTCAGCAGGTATCGGGTCGGCAGATTGTCCATAGCATCGACAATTAAGTCGGAATCGGCCACGAGTTGCAAGACATTGGCTTCGGTTATCGTATCCGAGATGGTTTCTATTTTGATGCCCGTATTAAATTTCCCCAGCTTGGCGGCTGCCGAGTCGACCTTTCTCCTACCGATGTTTTCTTCCCAGTGCAGGACCTGCCGGTTCAAATTACTGAGTTCTACCCTGTCATGGTCGGCAATCCGTATCGTGCCGATGCCTGCGGCAGCCAGATAGATGGTCACCGGTGAGCCTAATCCGCCGGCGCCGGCGATAAAAGCTTTGGCTTTCTTGAGCTTCTCCTGCCCCTCCTTACCGAACCCATATATCATTATTTGACGGTCGTATCTTTCCAGTTCTTTTGCGGTGAGCATATTACCTCACCTCCCTCGCTTAAATTACCTCGCTATCTATCCAGTCCAGGTAGTCCTGACTGCCCCCGACGATGGGTAAAGCGATTATCTCCGGGATGCTGTAGCTGTGAATCTTCTTGACCGACTTCATGAGTTCCGGCAGCAGCGATTCCTTGGTCTTAACGATAAGGAGGCTTTCCCGTGTTGATTCGAGCTTGTCTTTCCACCAGAAATGCGAGTTTACTTCCGGCACGATATTGACACAAGCGGCCTGCCTCCGCTTGAGCAGCGATTTGGCTATTTTCTGTGCCTCTTCGCTATCTTTTACCGTAATAAAGACGACGATATAATTACGCTGTTCCATTTTCCTACACTATAGCTAACATCCGGTCGACGGCTGCCCTGGCTTTGACGCGGATTTCTTCCGGTACCTTTACCTCCGGCGTCATCGTCTCCAGGGCATTCAGAATTTTATCGAGCGTGATTAGCTTCATATTGGGACATATTGCCTTTTTCGAAGCCGGGAAAAACTTCTTACCCGGGTTTTCTTTGTTGAGCCGGTGTAATATTTCTACTTCCGTGCCCACAATCAACTCGCTGACGTCTTCACGGGCGGCATAACGTATCATGCCGCTGGTGCTTAAGGCTTCGTCGGCCAGGGCGATAACGTCAGGACGGCACTCGGGGTGCACCGCCACTTTAGCTCCGGGATGCTCGTTCTTCTGATGGATGATATCCTCGGGGAGTATTTTGACGTGAGTAGGGCAGTAGCCGGGCCAGAGGGTCATCTTTTTCCCTGTCCTCCTGGAAATAAAGTCGCCCAGGTACTGGTCGGGGACGAACAGTATCTCTTCGTTGTCAATGCTTTTAACAATCTTGACGCCGTTGGCGGAAGTGCAACAGTAATCGGACTCGGCTTTAACGGCGGCGGTGGAGTTGATATAGGTGACCACAGTGGCGTTCGGAAGCTCCTCCTTTTTCTGCCTTAGCTGCTCGGCGGTAATCATATTGGCCATGGGACAGCCTGCGCCGGCATCCGGCAGCAGCACGGTCTTGTCCGGGCAGAGTATGAAGGCTGTCTCCGCCATGAAATGGACGCCGCAGAAGATGATGACATCGGCATCTGTTTTGGCGGCCTTCTGGCTCAACTCCAGCGAATCTCCAACGAAGTCGGCAATGTCCTGCACCTCGCCCCGCTGGTAGTTATGAGAGAGGATGATGGCATTCCTCTCTTTCTTGAGTCTCAGGATTCGCTCTTCTGTGGTCTTCATCATATATTCATTTTACCTTATAGTCCATATTATTCACAGAGTATTCTCTCGGCGCCGCTGTAAATCTTCATGCCCGCCTTTTTGATAACTCGCACTTCCATGTCCGTTTGAATCTTTGTGCCGGTGTCCCTGACGAAGCCGATGATGGTCAGCCCGCACTTTTTGCCGATTTCCAGTCCTTTATCGGTTACCGCGGTTTTCGTGGCGACCACCGGTATGCCGCACCGGCAGATTTTAGTCACCATTTCCGAGGCCATCCGGCCCGTTGAGACTAAAAAAGTGTGGCTGCAATCGACTTTATTCAGCAGGGCATAGCCGATTATTTTATCCAGCGTATTGTGCCGGCCGATGTCCTCAACGATGCAAATGGGCTTGGCTTTAACGGTAAAGAGTCCCGCGGCATGGACGCCTTCGGTCTCGCCGTAAAGTCCGGCACTTTCAAAAAGGGCATTCATGGCTTGGAATATCTCTTGCTTGCCGATTTTCATGTCGGTTTTTATTTCACTGAATCGTGTTTCGTCAAAATATGCAGACCTGCCACCTCCGGAGACGATGCGATAGTTAGCCTCGGCCCTTCCGCTCGACTTCTTCTCGTTGTTTTTTAACGTTACTTTCGCTGCATTATCTTCTATTTCTAATGATGCCAGTTCTTCTATGCTATCTATGAATCCCTGACCGAAAAGATAGCCGACGACGAATTCCTTTTCCAGGGCCGGGGCTATCGAAGCTGTTACCAGGTGTTTGTCGTTAATATGTATCGGCAGTTCCTTCTCTATCACCACGCTGGCTTCGGTCTGAGAGAATTGTCCTTCAGACAATTTCCAGCACCTGATTGTTTTCGAGGTTGCCCCAAGCTTTGTCTCCGCTGTTTTCTTTAAGCTCATAAGCTCACTCGATTCTCTCCGGATGGCAGTAGACCGTCATGGTGCTGCCCCTCACCAGCCCGGCGATGGTGATGCCTGCATTCCCGGCGATTTCTATGGCCAGGGTGGTGGGCACCCCTTTGGTGGCGATTATCGGGATATTTATGTTGCGGCACTTCAGAATCATCTCGGACGGCTGCCTTCCCGTGGAAGCGGCCAGTGTCTGGCGGAAATCGATATCATGGAGCAGGCCGTAGCCGATTACCTTGTCCAGGGCGTTATGCCGGCCCAGGTCCTCGGCGATACAGATTGCCTCTCTCCCGCGAAGAAACAGCCCGGCGGAATGCACCGCCTCGGTTTCCGTGAATATCTCGGACTTCAGGATAGCCCTGACGCAGTCGAACACATCCTCTTTATATACTTTGAGGTCAGAAGATATCTTTTTTAAAACTGCCCTCTCATTCCTGGTTCCGGATAAAGTCACCTCAGCGGTATCGTTCTTAATGGTCATCGACTTTATATCGGCGGCGCTGTGGATGATTCCCTGCGCGAACAGGTGCCCGATGACGAACTCCTTTTCCATCGTGGCCATAATCATTGCGGTGGCATAATGCTTCTCATCGATGCGAATCATTAGAGCGGTTTCTTTGATGATTCTTTCGCTGGATGCGGTACATCCGCCGTTTATCCGTGTGTATTCGACTCTCTCCAGGATTTTACTTTTCATATTTTAAGTCCAAACCCCTCTCCCTCGATGGGAGAGGGAAGGGTGAGGGTGATAGTCCCCCTCACTCTAACTCTCTCCCGCGATGGGGAGAGAGGATTTTCCCCTTTGTTCTAGATAGCCTTTTTAGCTTTGTTTTCGGTTATCTTAATTGCGTCGCCGGCTTTAACTCGTCCGCCGCGAATTACTCTGGCGAAGATTCCCTCCCGCGGCATGATGCAGTCGCCGACCTGCTGGCGGATGGCGCAGGCGGCGTGACATTCCTTGCCTATCTGCGTCATCTCCAGTATGACTTCTTTACCGACCGCTAATCTGGTGCCGATGGGCAGCGCAACCAGGTCTATTCCTCGGGTAGTGATATTCTCCGCGAAATCTCCCGGCTGTAAAAAATCGAAGCCCTTGCTTCGCATCTTATCGATGCTTTCTATGGCCAGCAGGCTCACCTGGCGATGAGTAAGGCAGTCGGCATGGGCGTCGCCGACGACGCCATAGTCTTCTTTAATAATAACTTCAGCTACGGGCGTCTTTTTCGTGCCCTTTTTTTCACTCTGGCAAACAGCGATTACCGTGGTCATGCTTACCTTCCTTGTCTGATTATCGTACCGCCGCCGATGACGTTATCGCCGTCGTAAAAGACTACAGCCTGACCGGGTGTTATGGCCATCTGCGGCTCGGCAAATTTTACATAAACAGTATTATTGTCCTGCGGTGTTATAATAGCCTCCGCCTCCGGGTGGCGGTATCTGACTCTGGCTTTTACATTGATTGGTTGTTCTGGTCTCACACCGGCTATCCAGTTAAGGTTATCGGCTACCAGTTCGTCGGCGTATGTCTGCTCTTTAGTACCCACGAAGATGGCATTTCTTTCCGGATCGATGGCGGTTACGTACAGGGGCTTCGCGGCGGCGATACCCAGTCCCTTGCGCTGGCCGATAGTATAAAACATAATACCCCGGTGCTCCCCCAGGACCTTCCCCTCCCTGTCGAGTAACGGCCCCGGCTCTACGGGTATGGGAGCACAATTTTTTAGGAATGCGGCATGGTTATCATCGGGAATAAAGCATATCTCCTGGCTTTCCGGCCTGGCCGCTACGGGAAGCCCCATTTCACGGGCGATTTGCCTTACTATGTCCTTGCTCAGGTTGCCGATGGGGAAAAGGGAGCGGCCCAGCTGTTCCTGCTTTAGCTGGCAGAGGAAATAGGACTGGTCTTTTTGTCGGTCTTTTCCTTTTTTAAGGAGGTATTTCCCATTATTATTATCCCGCTCTATTCTGGCATGGTGTCCGGTAGCCAGAAAGTCGGTCCCCAGTTCCCCGGCCCTTTCCCACAGAATGCCGAACTTAATATATTTGTTGCACTGGACGCAGGGATTGGGTGTCCTGCCCTCGCTGTATTCCCGGCAGAAATCGGCGATGATGGTGCGGTTAAAAATATCCCGTAAGTCTATAACATGATGGGGGATTCCCAGTTTTCGGGCTACTTTACGGGCGTCTTCGATAGCATCATGACTGCCGGAGCTTCCGGAACCGTTGCTGCTTCTCTTCTCATCAGGCCGCGACCAGAGCTGCATAGTCACTCCGATGACCTCATGACCTTCTTCCTTGAGCAGAGCTGCGGCTACGGAAGAGTCGACGCCGCCGCTCATAGCCACCGCCACTCTCACTTCAGTTTCTCCAGGGCGACTCTGGAGGCGACTTCCCCCGAGAGGAACATGGAGCCGAAAGTGGGGCCCATCCTGGGCAGTCCGTAGACGGTGCCCACCGCCATGCCGGTGACGATTAGGCCGGGGAAACACTCTCCGGTATGCTCCACGATAAGGTCTTCCGACTTCTCAATCCACATGGCGCCTTCGCCCTTGGTCTTTATCAGGCCGCGCTGTTCCAGTTTTTTCACGACGGTAGCGTCATGTCCGGTGGCATCGATGACGACCGGCGCTTCCATAGCGACCGGGTCGAGGGCGGCTATCTGCCTCGGCAGGAAAGCAATCGGCGACCAGTTAATGACGGCCCCGCATACCTTGCCTTCTTTGACCACGAGGTCTTCCAGCATGGTCATGTTGAAGACTTTCACGCCGGCGGCGCAGGCGGCGGTAATGAGGCTGGCGCAGGCATGGGGGGCATCGCAGACAACCAGGCCTTTGCTGACGGTCTTGTACGGCACACCCAGCTCGTCAAGAATTCTCTCGGCGGGATGCCTTACTGTTACTTTGGGCATCAGGTAACCGCCGCTCCAGAAACCGCCGCCGAGGTAATTGTTACGCTCGATAATAACTACTTTTTTGCCGGCCCGGGCGATATTTCGGCCGGCGACCAGCCCGCTGGGGCCCCCGCCGATGATGATGCAGTCGCTTTCAACGTATTCGTTAAATTCCCTGGCAAACTCGGAGACTATGGCTCGGGTGATTGCTTTTTCCCCCACCGGGCTGAATTTCTCCATCGTTAGACTCCCTTTAATAATTTGAAGTTTTTCTGTGCTGAATTATATCCCCCCGCCCCCGGAAAACACCTTCTCAATCTCCTGTCATTTCTCTTCCAGTTCATCCTGCGGGGTAAGCAGGCCGCAGGCAACCTCCAGTTTTTTCAGGCGTTCCTCCACGTTGTCCTGCTCTTTCAAGACCAGCCTGATGGCCTCGGCAACCGGGTCGGGCAGCTTACCGTGTTCCAGGTCCATGGCCGGTTGCACCTGTTTGGTGACAACCCTGCCGGGAATTCCCACGACTGTTACCCCCGGCGGCACCGACTTGATAACTACTGAGCTTGAGCCTATCCTGGCGCCATCTCCGATGGTAATGGGGCCCAGGGCTATCGCCCCGCTGCCCATCTCGACGCCGTTGCCCAGGGTAGGGTGGCGCTTCTTTTTTTCCAGTGTCGT
>JBGPRB010000136.1:0-8521 GCA_041489355.1 Dehalococcoidia bacterium | reverse complement strand
TAATGATAATTTTGTATCAAATTTGCTTCGGACCAATAAATCCAAATTAAACAAGTTACCCCTCCACCTTCTGCTTCTGCTCCTCTTCACGCTTGCGCTCTAACTCTTACAGCTGTTTTTTTACCTTATCCTCTTTATTTTCCCATATGTCCTATGGTATATATCATTTGGGCGGGGGATGTCAATGGGAGAAGGGGAAGATATTAGTGAGGAAAAAAGGAGGGGAAGTTAAGATAACAAAACGTCATCCTGTGAAAGCCGATTGACGCCGCCAGACTGTTCTGGTATACTTGGATTCTAAAATTGGCACAAACTCTAATTTTAGATGGGAGTCTCCGACATGACAATAAAAATCGTTACCGATAGTACCGCCGACCTGACGCCCCAGCTAGCTAAGGAGCATGATATTACCGTTGTGCCGGTCTATCTGCGTTTTGGTGATGAGGTCTTTCACGACCAGGTGGACATCAGCGCGGACGAATTTTACCGGAGGTTATCGCACGACACTATCCATCCCAGCACGACACAGCCATCTCCACAGGATTTTGCCGATGTCTACAAGGGGCTAATTAAAAAGGCTGACGGGATTATTTCCATTCATGTATCCAGTAAGCTAAGCGGCACCTGTAACTCCGCGTTACAGGGTAAGGCAGCAATTGGAAAAGAATGTCCTATCGAGGTGATTGACTCACAGGTAGTTACGATGGGCCTGGGGCAACTGGCTATAGCAGCGAATACGCTGGCCCAGTCTGGAAAGAGCTTACAGCAGGTCGTTGAAGAGGTTAAAAAAATGATTCCCAGCATCCATGTGCTCGGGCTCCTCGATACCCTCAAATACCTGGCTTTAGGCGGGCGTATCGGTAAGGTGCAGGCACTATTGGGGTCGGTACTGAGTGTGAAGCCAATGCTGACAATAAAAGACGGGGTACTGACGCCGGCCGGGCGGGTCCGCAGCCGCGCCAAGGGCACCGACATATTATTCGACTATGTGAAAAATGCCGTAGATATTCAGGATTTAGCGGTGGTGTATAACACGGAGCGTGAGGAAGCACAAGCTTTTGTTAAGCGCCTGGGTGCCATATTTCCTGAGGAGAAAATAAGGTTAGCCCAGCTGGGGCCGGCGCTGGGAGTACACACCGGGCCGGGCATATTATTTATCTCTCTCAGGGGGAGGTCTATATAGACGCCATAACATCAGGATTACTCCCCCTTACTTTTTGCCTCCTCCTCTTCACGCTTCTTTTCTAATTCTTCCAGCTGCTTTTTGACCTTGTCCTCGCCGACGACGCGGAATTTCTTGTTAGCCCAGTTGCCGATAAAGAAGTTGGTGCGGATATTTCTTATCTCTTCCCAGACGTCATATTCCTCGGTAAAGCGTTTTTGCTTGCTCTTAGGCTCTTTTTCATCCAATTTATCCGGACTAATGCCGTGCCTGGCCCTGGCGGCGTTTAGCTCGGCATCGTCCTCATCTTCTACGCCGATTACCTTTTTCATAAAAGAGAGAAAACCCATGATTACCTTCTTTCCAGTTTTTGCTGTATCCTTACAATCCTAACATATACCGATAGAGGTGAATCTGTCAATATTCCACGCCACCCCGAGATTCTTCTCCTTCCGCCGAAGGGTCAGAAAGACAGGTGGCGAGGTTGTTAATGACAATACTTAACTATTTTTTCCAGATACCATTGACAGGCATAACGTTATAGTGCATAATAGGGGACGTAAAAAGATTTTATGAACAGAAAGGTATAAATGCTGAAAATCAGACTGCGGCGCGTGGGAGCTAGAGGAGAACCGAGTTACCGGGTGGTCGTCGCCGATAGCCGGGCGGCCCGCGATGGGGCGTTTGTTGAAATTATCGGAAACTTCAACCCACGAACCGACCCGGAAACGATAGTCATCAAAGAGGAGAGGGCACTGCACTGGCTAAGACAGGGCGCACAACCGTCAGAAACCACTGCCAGACTACTAGGTAAGGCAGGTATTCTGGAAAAGTTCAAACCAGTCAAGGAGAAATCATGAAAGCACTAGTGGAGTACATCGCCAAGTCCATCGTCAATGACCCCGATGCAGTGAAAGTAGATGAGGAAACCAACGAAGAGGGCATCACGCTGAAGTTGAGCGTGGCCGATGATGACAAAGGGAGAATCATCGGCAAGCAAGGCCAGATAGCCCAGGCTATGCGCACCTTGCTCAGGGTAAAAGCAGCCAAAGCTCAGACCAGAGTCAGACTCGAGATTGTGTAACGAAATCCCCGAAAAGCACACCATTTCAGAGATAGGGAGCCAGAACTCACTCGCTCTTTTATGACCTGTGCCTCTCAAAAAAGAGAGGCAGGGAGATTGACAACATTCTGAATTGATAAGCCGCTGATATTCTCAGCGGCTTTCCATGTTAAAAGAGGGTGTTCAATAATATCATCCTCGGGCTTCAGCCTGAAGGCTTGAGCCGTCCTTCTCAAGAAGGACCAGAACCCCTTTTCCCCGCCACTGGATTCCCGCTTCCGCGGGAATGACAATTTAATGTCTATTACAGCTTGCGGCGGGTTTTTATTTTCTCCGCTACCGTAAGCCTGGCTATCGCCCGGCGTAAAGCTGCCTCAGCCCTGTCGGTGTCCAGTCCGGGGGCATGTCTATCGGCTAACCGCTGCTCAGCGCGTTTCCTGGCCTCCTCGGCGCGGGCGATGTCAATCTCCTCGGCGCGTTCCGCCTGGTCCGCCAGGACAATAACGCGGTCGGGGCGCACCTCGAGAAAGCCGCCGGAGATAGCCAGAGAGTTTTCCTCCCCTCCCCTTCTCACCACCAGCTCGCCGGCCTGCAGGATGGTCATCAGCGGGGCGTGGTGGGGCAAAATGCCCAGCTGGCCTTCCACGCCGGGGGCGATAACGATATCCGCTTCCGCAGAATAAACGATACGCTCGGCGGTAACAATATCAATCTTGAAACTAGACATTGGCCTGTGCCTCTAATTTTTTGGCGGCCTCCGCCACCTCTTCGATGCCGCCTACCATGTAGAACGCCTGTTCCGGCAGGCTATCGTACTTGCCCTCGAGGATTTCCTTAAAGCCCCGTACCGTATCCTCGACTTTAACGTATTTGCCGGGCCGACCGGTAAAGACCTCGGTGACGAACATTGGTTGAGAGAGGAACCTCTGGATACGGCGCGCCCTATTTACGGAAAGCTTGTCTTCCTCGCTGAGCTCCTCGATACCCAGAATGGCGATGATATCCTGGAGGTCCTTATACCTCTGCAACACCCGCTGCACCTCGCGGGCGACGCGGTAATGCTCCGCGCCGACGATATCAGGGGAGAGGATGCGAGAGGTCGAAGTAAGCGGGTCGACGGCCGGGTATAAACCCTGCTCGGCGATAGACCTCTCCAGCGCCACCACGGCATCGAGATGTCCGAAGGTAGTCACCACGCCGGGGTCGGTATAGTCGTCAGCGGGGACATAGATAGCCTGGAAGGAAGTAATCGAGCCCTTCTTGGTGGAGGTAATCCGCTCCTGAAGCTCGCCCATTTCCGTGGCCAGAGTCGGCTGGTAGCCCACCGCCGAGGGCATACGCCCCAGCAACGCCGATACCTCCATGCCGGCCAGGGTATAACGGTAGATATTATCGATAAAGAGCAGGACGTCCTGGTTCTCAACATCGCGGAAATACTCCGCCATGGTCAGGCCGGTCAGTCCGACACGAAGTCGCACGCCGGGCGGCTCGTTCATCTGTCCGAAGACCATCACCGTTTTATCAATGACGCCCGACTCCTTCATCTCCCGCCAGAGGTCGTTGCCCTCACGGGAGCGCTCCCCGATGCCGGTAAAGACGGAAAAGCCGCCGTGCATGGTAGCGATATTGCGGATAAGCTCCTGGATGATAACCGTCTTGCCCACCCCGGCACCGCCATAAGCGCCGATTTTACCGCCCTTGGTAAACGGCACAATAAGGTCGATAACCTTGAGACCCGTCTCTAGAACCTGGGTGCTGGTCTCCTGCTCATCGAAGGTGGGAGACAAACGGTGTATAGGCCAGTAGTCATCGGCCTTAACATCGCCGAGGTTATCCAGAGGCGTCCCCATGACGTCGAAGAGCCGCCCCAGGGTAGCCCGGCCGACCGGCACCTTTAAAGCCGAACCGGTGTCAACAGCCACAGCGCCGCGCTCCAGACCATCGGTGGGTGAAAGAGCCAGGCAGCGCACCCAGTTATTTCCCAGGTGGTCCTGGACTTCAAGGACAATTTTCCCGCCGCCGGACTGAATTTCAATAGAGTTAAATAATGCGGGCAGTTCATCGGGCGGGAACTCGACATCGACCACCGTACCTATTACCTGAACTACTTTTCCCTTAGCCATAGCAACCTCACAGATTGTCAGATTTTTCTATACTTATATTCAATGACGACCACACCCTACCCCCTGGATTCTGGCCTTCGCCAGAATGACATTATGATATTTCTGGATTCCCGCTTTCGCGGGAATGACATAGGGCAAAATCCCTCTCAATCTCCCCTTCGGCAAGCTCAGGGCAGGCTCTTTACGAAAGGGAGAGGAAACGGATTGCTTCGCTACGCTCACAATGACAATTCGAATCGCTTCTTATCAAACAATTCTCCATTTATTCTAACGCCACCACGCCTCCGATAATATCCAGAAGCTCCCTGGTAATGGCCTCCTGCCTGGCCTTGTTATAGAGCAGGGTCAGTTCACCGATAAGCTCACTGGCGCTATCGGTAGCATTTCTCATAGCCACCATACGGGCCGACTGCTCGCTGGCGATAGACTCCAGGATAGCGTGGTAAATTTCCATCTCCACGAAGCGTGGCAACAGCCCACCGAGCACCGCCGTGGCGCCCGGCTCATAAATATAATCGACATTCTCCGCCCGGGGTATTACAGCCGGCTCCACGGGCAGCAACTGCTTCATGACCGGCTTTTGCACCATGGTGGAAACAAACTGGGCATAGGAAATGTAAACCATATCTATCGATTTATTTGTGTATTCATCAATGACGATACGGGAAATGGGGAGGGTATCCAGAAAGCGGGGCTGGTCACCGAGCTGGATGAATTCCGCACACATGTCACAGCCATAACGCGCCGCGAAGTCGCGGCCCTTGCGCCCGACGGCGACGACTTCGACCGTCGCCTTCTGCTCCAGAATAAAGCTGCCCAGACGACGGTTCAGGTTAGCGTTAAGTCCGCCGCACAGACCGCGGTCGGGGGTGATATGCACGATGGCGATTTTCTCAACCGGCCGCCGCTGCAGGAGAGGGTGCTGCAAGCCGACATCGGGCAGGGCAGCCAGGTCGGCGATGACCTGCTCTATTTTCTGAGAGTAGGGCCGCCCGGCCAGGCCACGTTCCTGCGCCTTCTTCATCTTGGAGGCAGCAATCATCTCCATGGCGCGGGTAATCTTGGCGATGTTCTGGACGCCCTTGATGCGGCGGCGCACTTTACGAATATCCGGCAAGCTAATACCTCGCTATACTAAACTACACTACACTTTTTATCCCTACCCCACCGCCTGGATTCCCGCTCCCGTATCAAGTACGGGACAAGCTTCGCGGGAATGACGTTTGTCTAATGCATCCCCTGTTTTATTCCATCAAGTGTTTTTTTGCAGGCAGGCACCATTTCAAAAAATTTCCCCAATTCTCCGCAAATATAATCACTGCAATAAGCGCAGTTGATAACGCCTTTATTCTTTCCGCATTTCCTTATGGGGCAGACAAGGCAATTACCGACTACTTTTCCGGTCACGGTCAGACAGCCGTCGCAGTTAATGTCCTCCGGCTTGAAGTCGTGTTTGTATTTCTTAGTCCATTTCTCGGCGACTTCTTTCCTCTGTTTATCATCGTCAGCCTGCGTGGCGATGTACGCCAGACAATCCGTGCAAACCAGGCCGCAATACGCTATTTGTTTTTCCTTAGCTTTTGCCATTTTTACCTCACCCTTCCCTATTGGGGGAGATGAATCTTTTTTCAAGGGGATTACCCCCCAACCGAGATCCTTCGCTGCGCTCAGGATGACATTTTCTGGATTCCGGCTTTCGCCGGAATGACAATTGTGACTTTATTTTGCCTTAAACCCCTGTTTGAACTCGGTGATGGTTTTTTTCAGGGTCTCTTCGCTTTCTTTGCTGAGGGCTCGGGTCTCAGCTATTGCTTTACCCAGAGCGGGATAGCTCGTTTCCATGAACCGGTAGAAGTCAGCTTCGAAAGCGATGATTTTATCCATGGGTATATCGTCCATGTAGCCGTTAATAACGGTATAGAGAATCATGACCTGTTTTTCCAGAGATACGGGGACATACTGGCTCTGCTTCAGGACTTCCTGGATGCGCTGGCCGCGCTCCAGCTGCGAACGGGTGGCCTTATCAAGCTCGGCGGTGCCGAACTGGGCGAAAGCCGCCACTTCGCGGTACTGGCCCATGTCCAGCTTGAGCCGTCCGGCCACCTGTTTCATGGCCGATGTCTGGGCCTTGCTGCCCACGCGAGACACCGAAATGCCCACGTTCAGGGCAGGCTTGATACCGGCGTTAAATAAGTCCGACTCCAGATAGAGCTGGCCGTCGGTAATGGAAATAACGTTGGTGGGGATATAGGCGGAGACGTCACCCGCCTGTGTCTCGATGATGGGCAGAGCCGTCAGCGAGCCGCCGCCATACTCTTTATCATATTTTGCAGCCCGTTCCAGCAGGCGGCTGTGCAGGTAAAAAACATCGCCGGGGTACGCCTCACGACCGGGAGGTCGGCGCAGCAACAGTGAAAGCTGGCGGTAAGCCCAGGCATGCTTGGAAAGGTCGTCATAGATAATCAGGACGTCTTTGCCCTGCTCCATGAACTCCTCGCCCATAGCGCAGCCGGCATAGGGCGCCAGATATTGCAAAGCCACAGAGTCGGAGGCGCTGGCCGCAACGACGATGGTGTGTTCCATAGCGCCGAAGTTAGTGAGCGTAGCCACCACGCGCGCCACCTGGGACACCTTCTGGCCGATAGCGACGTAGATACAGATTAAATCGCCGCCCTTCTGGTTGATGATGGCGTCCAGGGCGATGGCCGTCTTGCCGGTGGAGCGGTCGCCGATGATAAGCTCGCGCTGCCCGCGGCCGATGGGGAACATGCTGTCCACGGACTTGATACCGGTCTGCACCGGCGTGTCCACAGGGGCGCGCAACACCACGTTGGGCGCCACACGCTCTATCGGCCTGGTCTTATCCGTCTTGATAGCGCCCTTACCGTCCAGGGGACGTCCGAGGGGGTCGACGACACGTCCAATCATCGTTTCGCCCACGGGGACCTCAGCGATGCGTCCGGTACATTTGACCTCATCGCCTTCTTTAATATGAGTGTAGTCGCCAAGGATGACGGAAGAGACGCTGTCCTCCTCAAGGTTCAGAGCGATGCCGATGACATCATTGGGAAACTGAAGCAGCTCATTGTACTTAGCCGAGGCCAGGCCGTGAATCCTGGCGATACCGTCACCGACCTCGATGACGGTGCCGACATCCACCATGGTTACGGCCGTGCCGAACTGCTCAATCTGCTGCTTGATAATAGAAACAATATCTTCACCTCGCGTTGTCACCTGAGCTACCTCCTTTGCCTCCCGATTAAATCAACTATAATTACCTGAGAATTTAAACCCCCTAATCCCCCCTGGATTCCAGCCTTCGCTGGAATGACAGTTTTTTAACAACCTATTTCTCCAATTGAGGATAATGTCACCCTCACCCTGCCCTCTCCCGTCAAGGGAGAGGAGACTATTTATACTGGATTCCAGCCTTCGCTGGAATGACATTATTTTTTATTAGCGTTTCCTTTCCCCGCCAACCAGCTCTCTCTTTAAAGCGATAAGTTTGGAGCGGGTGCTGCCGTCCAGCAGCTTACCGCCAACCCTGGCGATAATCCCGCCGAGAATGCCCGGATCTACTTCCGACTTCAATACTACCTTCGCACCAACCAATGAACCCAATTTTTCAGCCAACTCCTGTTTATCTCTGTCGTCCAGAGGGACAGCGGTGGTAATATCAGCCGCCTGTATCCCGCGATAGGCATCCAGCAGACGCTGGTACTCCGTAGCGATTTCGCCAACCATGCCGATACCGGCCCTGGCTATCAACAAAAGCACCAGATTCAAAGCCAAGGGGTTGATATCACCCAGGACTTGCGATAGAAGCCGGGACTTATCCTCACTCTTGATTTTGGGATTTTCCAGCACCGCCAGTAAGTTACTATCACTTACAGCGGCAGCGACCTTTGGCAAGTCGGCCTGCCACCGCTCCAGTTCATTTTTCTCCAGCGCTATCTCGAATACAGCCTGAGCATAGCGTCGGGCGTATGCTTTTCTCGCCATGATATTTTCCTAGCTTTATATAGTCATTTACAAATCGCTCATGGTGAGCCTGTCGAACCATAGCGATGTACTTACTTTACCCTTCGACAAGCTCAGGGTGAGCGTGGACACCCTTTTTTCCTTATTGTAAAATGCCCTCAATTTACCCTTTATTCCTTCTTCAGGTTTGAG
>JBGPRB010000135.1:0-8556 GCA_041489355.1 Dehalococcoidia bacterium | reverse complement strand
TTTCTATCGGGAGAAATTTATCTGGTCGTGGTTGGAGCTAGTCTTCAGGCATCTTGTCAACTTATTGACGGTGACTTTCTTCGGACGGCCGCTGTTCATCTCCGGGGCAACTTTCGCCTTTCGACGAAGGGCGTTTGTCTCCCTGGATGGCTATAAAGATTTAATCTATTCTGCGGACCAGTACGGTATTGCCAGTCGGTTAGGTCAGTTCGGGAAAATTCTGTATGATAAAGACCTGTATGTCCTGACCTCTGCCCGGAGCGTGCAAAAACCCTCCGCTGTTCTTTTGCTGGCTGTTTTTACCAATTTTTACCGGTGGGGCATATATTACATTAAGAGTTTTATAAGCGCCCGGCGTGAAGACAGTATCAAAATACCATTAAGGCGATGGGCTATCAGACTGGTCCCTGTGCCATTGATTATTATCTCTCTGATGGCTTATGGCTACTTCATACCGGCCTCGCCTGTTTTCGGCAAGGTCTATTATAAAGTACACTCGGCGGAAAAAGTCGTTGCCCTGACCTTTGACGATGGTCCGAACGAACCCTACACTTCACAAATCCTGGAGATTCTTAAAGACTATGATATAAAGGCGACTTTCTTTGTCGTCGGCTGTAATGTTGAGCTTTATTCGGAAACCGCCAAACGCATTTTAGCTGAGGGGCATGTCCTGGGTAATCATTCCTACAGTCACAATGCTAATCATGCCCTTACCGAATATGGCTCCCGGGACCTGGAGCGGGCACAGGAAGTCATTTTCAATATCACCGGGGTCCTGCCCCATCTCTACCGTCCGCCGCATGGCAGAAAAACTCCGTGGGAGCTTCACAGCGTCAAGGACAATCGATTGATTGAGGTGACCTGGAGCGCATCGGCCAATGACCAGCATGTCCTGGCTTTTTTCGGCAAACCAACGCCGGAAACATTCGCTAAAGAGATTGTTCGCGCCACTCGCCCCGGGGAAATCATTCTGCTGCATGATGGCTTCGGGACCCTGCATGACACGGCCAAATCGGATAGAAGCCTTACCGTCAAGGCATTACCGCTAATCATTGAACAGTTACAGGCTGAAGGGTATAAAATCGTCACGGTTCCTGAACTTCTTAATGTGCCGGCCTACAATGAGGTACTCCAGTGAATCTTGAGAGTATTCTGCAGCAAATCGTGTCCTTTACCGCTACTCTGGACCCTAGAATGGCCGTCCTCCTCTTTGTTATATGTGCCATCGGAGAATTCGGTTTATCTATTCCGTATGTACTGGAGAGTATCTGGCTGCTGGTGGGCTATCAGCTTGGTCACGGGGTTTTATCGCCGCTTCACCTGGCGGGCCTGTGGCTGGCTGCTCAGTGTGGCAGGCAGGTGGGGTCGATGGCGCTCTATCGCGTGGCCAGATTCGGCACGCCGTCCCTGACTAGATTTTATAACAAACTGCGCCTGTCACGATTGTTCTCCAGGATTGCGAATAAATCCTCTGCTATAAACTACAACAACCTTTCTTCGCCGTTTTCGGTGGCCTACGGCAGATTGTTCGGCATGAGGATTCCCATGGTCCTGGTGCTGGCGGTTAAGAGGCGGCTGGGGATGTTATCGCTGGGCGTCTTGCTTTCCAGTATTGTCTGGGACGCGATATATATTTCACTGGGCATTATTTTTGGTACGACGGTAGCCATCAAACCGGCTTACATGTTCCTGGCTGCTTTAGCCGGTGTAACCGTTATTTATCTGGTCACTTTCATTGTACGGATGTTGATAAGACGCGCCCGACCGGTAAATAATACGGTGACCCATCTACCTACCCTGCCAACGCAGGATAAAATTGCTTGAGCGGCGATATTCAACGCTGAAGGTCAGATATCTCTTTTAAGTCAATGCCTTTCTGCATGCTACACGCAGAGCGATTTTCGTTAAAATCCGTTCAGTTAAGCCTATTTATCTGAAGTCATATTACTAAAGTTCTCTTACTATCGCTTCATGTTATTTTTACCTTCTAGTACACAATATTTATGTGTTGTTTATTACTTTTGTTGTACTTTATACAGTACCAAAGTTAATATTGGGGGTCAGGCCAAGCTGAAAAATCGAATAGGTATTAGTTTTGCATCTATCATCCTCATTGCCATCGTGATATTTCTGGCCGTCGATATTGGCTTTTCTCTATACAATCCAAATCGGCTTAATATCACGTTGCCTTTCAGCACGTTGAAAATTATCGGGGGCAAAATTCAGGTGCAGACAAAGGACTCCCTGGCCTGGGAGAAAGCCGAGGATGGCATAATATTAGAGCCGGGTAGTCGGGTGAGAACTGCCCCCGATTCGTATGCCTCTATTAGCTTTGCTCAGGGTACAACGACGAAGCTTGAACCCGGCACCGACCTGATTATCGCTAAACTGGAAAGCAATCAGGATAAACAGCTTGATACCATTGTGTTGAAACAGCAATCAGGCAAGACGTGGAATCAGGTGGCAAAACGAGACGATGATAACTATTACTTTCAATTACAAACGTCATCAGCCGATGTCAAGGTCCACGGCACCTTGTTCGCAACAGAGGTCGATGGTTCGGGTAAAACAATCGTACAAACAACCGAAGGTGCCGTAAGCGTGAGTGCCCAGGGTCAGGAAGTGCAGGTCCCGGCCGGACAGCAGACCATGGTTAAACCCGGCGCAGCACCGTCCCTGCCGGCGCCGATACCACCGGCCAGGAATGAACTTGTTTTTACTCTTGGCAGACCGGCCATCGGTCTGGTCATCGACCCGAGCGGCTCAAGCACCGGTTATCTTCCCGGCGGAGCGCCATTGAATCAGATATCGGGTTCCCAGGTATCCTCACCCGAGGGCTCATCTCAGACCGTCCGAATCCGGGAACCATATACAGGGGAATACACCATTATCCTGCGTGGCGTTGCCGATGGTAAAACATCTCTCAACGTTGAAGGATTTGTCGAAGGTAAAAAGACCTTTATTTACAGTGAATCGTGTAACATCACTTCGATAAATGCAACGGTTCTAAAACTCCATGTCGATGTCCTCAATGGCCTGATGGCAGGGGCTACTTTGCTCAGTCCCAGGTCGCCGGAAAGCCAGGCAGGGGAGACCACGGCGGCATTAAAGTCAACCTCCGAAGAAACAGTAAATAAGGAGAAATCGACTCTGTCAGAAAAGGAAGAGGCACCGGGTCAAAAGGAATCCGGGTTACAGTTAGGGGGTTATAAAGTCGATAAATGGGCTGTTATCATGGGCATCGTCGTCCTTCTTGCCGGAATATTGATAATAGTATGGAGGAAGAGCTAGGGACAAGGCCGGCTTTTTTAGAGGAAATTTATGTTTCAATTAACCAGCCATAATATCGTTCAATTCTCCAGCTTTATCATATACACCGTTCTCATCTCTTTCATACTGTATTCCAGGCAGGTAAAGCTGAAGAGACTATTTGCATTTTTCCTCATTGCGGCAGCGGGCACGAGCTTATCCAGTCTGTTTATTAATTTACGACTACCTTACCAGCAGTTGTTGTTGTGGAAAATGTTAGTGCCACTATTTACCACGTGGCTGGTCATCGCCTATGTGCACTTCATTACTGCTTTCGTTGGTCAAAATACCAGGAAAATCATGAAGCTTGGATATAGCTGGCTGGCAATTACCTTTGCCCTGGTTTCCTTCGGTTATTTCACTCAGGGCTTATCCCTCCTCGATTACGATTTTATTACCACCTATTACGGATATGTAATCAATTCTCTTACTATTATCAACGAATTAATCGTCATAACGATGGCCTTCTTCCTTATCAGAAACCTGAGAAATGCGGCTGACCCTGAAGAACGAAATAGAACGGCTTATTTACTGGCCGGTCTCAGTTTCATGATTCTTGCCGGTATCCTGGGGAATGTCATACAGGATACAAATTACATTTTTTCTCACATTGGCTATGCCGGAAACGCCATTATTATTACCTATACCCTGCTCAGATACCGGTTACTTGATATCCAGATACTGATGAAGAAGTGGATGGTATATACCGTAATCACCATCTGCATTACACTCGCTTACCTGGCCCTGCTACTGGTTTTAAGTAATCTACTTCGCCTTTTACCTCCGCAATTTGGTATTCCGGCCACCATCGTCTTGGTGATTCTATTCGCATGTCTCTTCAACTGGGTGAAAGCAGTCCTGGACAAAGGTGTCGACAGGCTTTTTTACGGGAGCCGTTACCTGCACCGGAAAATGCTGCTAGACTTCGCCGGTAAAACCAGCACCTTTATTAACATAGAAGAAATAGCGAATGCGCTGTTAGGACCTCTGGTAAAAGTAATCAGAGCCAGGCAGGTGGACTTGCTGCTGCCCTCTAATGAACTCTACAGCACCAGATATGTTGCCAGACTTAACGAGGAAGAGCCAATCGTTCCCCTGATCCTGCCACAAAAGAGCCTGTTAGTCCAGTGGCTTGAAGATAACGCGAACCTCTTACGGGGCAGTCTAGAAAATGACCCCAAATTTCGCATGCTGTCAACAGAAGAAAGAAGCGCCATCGATGCATCTAAATTTGAACTCTTGTGTCCCATAATAAGCAAACATAATCTTGTGGGAATACTGGCATTGGGTCAGAAGCAACCTCATGGTCATTTTACCCGTGATGACATTGACCTGGTCGCCATGCTGGCTAAAGAGTCCGCCGTCGCTGTGGAAAATGCACAAATTTACGCCAGCGCCAGAGAAAAAGCGGATACTGATGAGTTAACCGGTCTGCATAATCACCGCTATTTTCAGGAACACCTTAATCTGGAGATTGAAAGAAGTGCTCTCTCAGGCGATGATTTTTCCCTGTTATTTATTGACCTGGACTTTTTTAAGACATATAACGATATCTATGGACATGTCTTGGGGGATGAAATTCTCAAGGAATTTGGCCAGCTTATAAAGAGTTCTATCAGGGCTACGGATATAGGCGCACGATACGGTGGGGATGAGTTTGCCGCCATCCTGCTACATACGTCGGTGGAAGGGGCTAAGATGGTAGCGGAAAGGATTCGCCAGGGATTGGAAAGCTCCATGGACCAGAAGGGTATTATGCTAACCTGTAGCATTGGTATCGCCTGCTGGCGGGTTAATGGCATCATGCGGGGAACGCTTATCCAGGCCGCAGATAAAGCCGTGTATGCCGCTAAGGCGGCCGGGAGGAACCGGGTATGCGTAGCCAGTAAACTCGATGCTGCGGAACCGGTGGAACCAGTACAGACAGAAACCACGATAAAAACAGACGACAATTTTGCTATTGATAACATAGTATACGCACTAGCCGCAACAGTTGACACGCGGGACCACTATACCTATGGCCACTCCAAGGCAGTAAGTAAATATGCTACGGAACTTGCTGCGGCCATCGGTTATACAAGAGGAGGAATCAAGAGAATCAGGGCGGCGGCACTACTCCATGATATCGGAAAGCTCAGTATCCCCGATAGCATTCTTTCCAAGCGCGGGCCGCTCAATAATGAGGAATGGGAAATGATAAAAAATCACCCCGATTTGGGAGTAGGAATTCTCAAATATATCGTCGGTCTGCGGGGTTGTGTCGACGCGGTGCTCTTTCATCACGAACGTTATGACGGTAAAGGTTATCCTCGTGGGCTAAAAGAGAACAACATACCTCTTGATGCGCGTATTTTAGCAATCGCCGATTCCTATGATGCCATGACATCCGAGCGCAGTTACAAGGAAAGAAGACTCTCTGAGGAAGAAGCCATCCAGGAACTGGCGAAATGCGCCGGCACGCAGTTTGACCCGAAACTCGTGGAAACTTTCATCAGCCTGCGCAAGAAATCGCAATCAATGCTTTTTGGTCTGGAGAAAGAGTTACTTAAAAATCCAGTTAAGTAATAATTATAGTCTATGAATCGTCAGGGGCTGGCTCTTTTCATCTTTAAATAGCAGCCCTTCCGAAATAAATCAGTAAGATGATGATAATGAGGAGAAACCAGTAAAACGATGGAACCGGCCCCCACCAATTTTTATGCCACCAGATTTTCCCCTTGCGGAAGCTCTTAATCCCATAATACGGATTAAGGACAAACCATAAGAAGTCTTCCAGTAAGACCATTCCCAGGTAAAATCCAATCAGAAGACTTTCCAGTCGCCAGCTCCATGAGATAAAGAAAAGCGGCAGGTGAATCATGGCAATCAAGAACAGTGTCATATAGACGTGGTATCCGGTTATCGGACGTCCGCCCGTCAACTTCACGGCCCACCCCTTTTCTATGCGCCAGCCAGGTGCATTTGCCGCCCATCCATCCTTACCCTCAATCTGAATTTCCCATAAGGCAAGGATAAAGGCCAGGAAGACCATAAAAGCTAAAAATCCAACAATCATTTCATTCCTCTTTGTCTATATTACGTGTTAAGCGTCCTGACTTTCAACTTGGTGGATGCTGGAATTGCGCAATTCAAGCTGTTGTTACTCTCCCCAGATTGTATTATGGCTAAAGCTTTCTCACTCAGACCTTAGTGCCTCGATGGGATTCAGACGCGATGCATTCCAGGCCGGATAAAAGCCGAAGAACAGGCCGATGGCAACCGATACGGAGACGGCCAGAATAACGATATCAGAGGTAATTACCGTTGACGTTACTCCCATTTTATCAATAAGCCACGAAACTCCCCAGCCACCAATAATCCCGATGATACCACCGGCCAATGTCAGGAAGGCTGCCTCAATCAAAAACTGACTCCATATATCCCGTTCCTTGGCTCCCAGTGCCTTGCGGATGCCTATCTCCCTGGTTCTCTCCAGCACCGAGACCAGCATGATGTTCATTACACCGATACCGCCCACCAGCAGTGAAATACCGGCAATAGCACCCAGGAACAGTGTATTTATCGGATAGCCCAAGAGGCAGTCACCAATGTGGTGAAGCATGCCAGCGCCAGGAAATTGACGGTCAGACTGGAATCAATAGAGGGAAAAGTGGTGCTTATGGTGCATGATGACGGTGTTGGCTTTGACACGGAGAAAATCAACGAAGCAGGTCATTTTGGACTGGCAGGAATACAGGAACGCGCCCGTCTGGCTGGAGGTCAACTTGATATCGTAAGCAAGCCAGGATATGGCACTACTATCAGGTTGACCCTGTAATTAAGGAAATCAGTATGAAAGTAATTATCTGTGATGACCAGGCAATTGTTCGGGATGGCCTGGAAATGCTGCTTAAATTGGAACCGGATATCCAGGTCGTTGGAGTGGCTGAAGATGGTGCCGAAGCTGTCGAGATGGCTGCTAAAGAAAAACCTGACCTTGTATTAATGGACTTGAAGATGCCCATAATGAATGGCGTCGAAGCAACTCGCCAGATCCGTACCAGATATCCGGATATTAAAGTCCTCGTGCTGACCACCTATGACGATGACGAATGGGTGTTTGATGCTATACAGGCGGGAGCATCGGGATATTTATTAAAAGATACACCTCGTGATGAGGTCATCAAGGCAATCAGAGGAACAGTAACCGGCAAAACCTACGTAGACCCCTCTATTGCCGGGAAGGTACTCCGTCAGGCTTCCAGCCACCAGACGCAACCGGCATCATTAATCACCAGCCAGCTCACCGAGCGAGAAATTGAGGTTTTGCGTCTAATAGCGAAGGGCTTGAATAACAAAGATATATCAGACCGGCTGTTTTTATCAGAGGGTACAATACGGAATCATGTCAGTGCCATTCTGGCAAAGCTGGGTGTATCCGACCGCACTCAGGCCGCTGTCATCGCTATTCAACACGGGCTTAGTGAGAGTTAATTAAAGCTACTTGCTGACTATATCACTCTCAAGACAGAGTAATCGATTAAATTATCCAGCACACGTATTATCTTAAAGTCTCTGCGGCAGGTCATTTGGACGTAGGCATTTTGTAGTATTTTGATGCGAGCGTACAATGTACTAAAAGAACAGGTTTATCGACCCTCTTAAATTCAAGCGGACAATGAATCATCCCCTTGGGAATATAGACGGTAGCGGGGGTGGTGATTATATGTATTTCCTGTTCCTTGCCTAAGCCAATTTCAATTTCAGCTCCCAGGTCTCCCATGTTCTCAGGGTCGAATGAAAGAAAATACAGGTACATGTCAAAATCATGTGAATGTGCGGATTCCTCCATCAGTGTAGGTTCCGTAATACGCAGGAACATAATCGTGAAATTAGATTTATAATCGGTTTCACCCGTGTATATGAGTTCAGGCCCAAATCCACCCTTTGCCACAGGACGTCTTATTATGTATTTACCATATTTTGTTGCCGTCATTTATTAATGCCTCCTCTCTATCTAATCTTTGTTTAAGCGGGTTTACTCTGATATGTCATCATATGATGAGTTGATGGGGCACGTCAACAGATGACCTGCCCCCGGTAGTTGTACCACGTAGGCGCCTTTATCCACAGCCTGGAAGGTCCAAATCTGGCGTGGGACCTCTGTTGAAGATGTCATCTTATAGTCAATTTTCTGTACCACGGGCGAGCCTATAATTTCCGGTAACTCCCCCCCCGGATCACGGAATACAGCGGGATACATAGGGT
>JBGPRB010000134.1:0-8630 GCA_041489355.1 Dehalococcoidia bacterium | reverse complement strand
CCAATGTTTCCAACGGCACGCCTACCGAACTCAGGTGCTGGCTGAACCGTACCTACATGATAATGCTGATGCGCTACGGGCTGTATTCAGCCATCGTCGATGCCTTCGATAACGACCTGAAGGCAATAGCCCGCGGCCAAAGACCGGATATCGTGGCGCTCGTCCACAAGATGATGGACGGAGAAAAGCCGGATATCTCCTCCCTGCCGAAAGAGATGGCCTATTACGCCAGGACAGTCAGGGTACTGATGGGAGAGTCGCTTTATTCGCACTCATGGCTGGAAGTGTAAAGCATCCCGAATGTGGAAGACATTTAAAACACAACACCGGGGGATTGCAAGTCCGCCGGATGAGAATAACATTGAAAAGGTAGCGGTATCTTAAAAATGCGTGAAGACAAAACAGAACGCATCGCTTTGCCGGAGAAAAAAGTACAATACGGCAGTGAGCTTGCTTTTCGGCTGGCCCGTGAGCAACTGGCTGCCGTTGCCGATATCGAACAGCAGTGCCGGAAAAGCGGCGCCAGATATTTATACGAGGAAAAAGCCGTCACCCTCGAACATTTGAACCGCGCTTACAGGGTTAGCTTCCCGGACGGCGAGGTATCCTTCGACAATAGCGAGGAAACCGTACCCGTGCGGGACAAAATTCTAATACTCCATTATTTTACACGTGCCAAAGGCACTCCGCTATCCAACCGGACGATATCCTATAAGGAGCTGCACGAAGGCATTAATTACTATCCCACATTCTTCAAAAGGGCGATAGACCCTATCATTAATCACTTCAGTGACGAACCGCAAAAACTCCTGGAAATAGCGGAAACACTGGGCGGACGTAAAGTCGATTACGGTGATATCGCGGTTACCATTGATGCCTTTCCTTATGTGCACTTAACCATCGTCCTGTGGCATGGTGATAAAGAGTTCCCTCCCGGGGGGAATATCATGTTTGACAGCACGATACCGGACTATCTACCTACCGAAGACATTACCATACTCTGCGAAATCGTAGCCTGGAAGTTAGTCAGGCTTTTAAAGACTGGAGGTGGTAACTCTGGCAAAAGATAACCTGACCAAAGCGGACGTCCAGGACAAATTAAAGGAAATTTTCTCTCACTACACGGGGGACAGGCAGGAACTCATCCCCCTTCTGCAGGAGACTCAAGAGAAGTTCCGCTACCTGCCGGCGGCGGCCATGAGAGAAATTGCCAGGTTTTTACACATACCGGAAAGCACCGTGTACGGAGTCAGCACGTTTTACGCCCAGTTCAAGCTAACGCCGCTGGGTAAAAGGATTATCCGGATGTGCCGCGGCACGGCCTGCCACGTGCGTGGTGCCGGGAAAGTTCTCGCCGAGATGGAAAAACAACTGGGCATCAAAGCCGGCGAGACCACGGAGGACATGGAATACACTCTGGAGACCATTGCCTGCATCGGCGCCTGCGCCCTGGCGCCAACGATGACGATAGAGAACGAGACCTATGGCAAGATGACGCCCAAGAAAGTTGCGGAGGTTTTAGGTGACAGAAGCAAAGCCACGTAAAGATAATCAACATACGATATATATTTGCCAGGGGACCGGTTGCGTATCGGGTAAGTCGCTGGAAATTACCGAGGCTTTATCCAGAGCCGTGGCGGAAACGGGCTTAACCGGAGTCAAAGTAGATTTCACCGGATGTCACGGTTTCTGCGAACAGGGTCCGCTGGCAATAGTCGAGCCGGAAGGTATCTTCTATACGCATGTCACCATTGCCGATGTCCCGGAAATCGTCGCATCCCACCTCCGCGACGGCAAGCCGGTCGAGCGCCTCTTCTATAAAGACCCGGTTACCGGCCAGGCCATAATGTACCACAATGATATCAAGTTCTACAGCATGCAGCAGCGTATCATCCTGCGCAACTGCGGCCATATCAACCCGGAGAGAATCGAAGACTATATAGCCGTCGGCGGCTACGAGTCCCTGAGAAAAGTCCTGAAGGGAATGACGCCGGAACAGGTCATCGATGAAATCAAGCGCTCCGGCCTGCGGGGACGCGGCGGCGCCGGTTTTTCCACCGGAACCAAGTGGGAGTTCTGCCGCAACGTCAAAGGCGACCAGAAATACATGATATGCAACGCCGATGAAGGCGACCCCGGCGCTTTCATGGACCGCAGCACCATGGAGGGCGACCCCTGCACCGTCCTCGAAGGGATGACGATTGCCGCCTATGCTATCGGCGCTTCCGAAGGCTATATCTACATCCGGGCGGAATACCCGCTGGCCGTAAAACGCGTACGACTGGCCCTCAAGGAGGCCGAGGGAAAAGGCTTTCTCGGCAAGAATATACTGGGCTCAAATTTCAGTCTAAATATACATGTTAAAGAAGGGGCCGGCGCCTTCGTCTGCGGCGAAGAAACGGCTCTGATGGCATCTATCGAAGGCAAACGGGGCATGCCCCGCTCCCGCCCGCCCTTCCCGGCGACCTCGGGGCTGTGGGGTAAACCGACCACTATCAATAACGTCAAGTCGCTGGCTACGGTGCCGGTCATCATCGCCAAGGGCGCCGATTGGTATGCCAGCATCGGCACGGAAAAAAGCAAGGGGACCTGCGTCTTCGCCCTTACCGGTAAAATCGCCAACAGCGGTCTTATCGAAGTCCCTATGGGGATTAAACTCCGCAAAATCATCTATGAAATCGGCGGCGGCATCCCCGGCGGCAAGAAATTCAAGGCGGTCCAGACCGGCGGCCCTTCCGGAGGCTGCCTGCCGGAAAACTATCTCGACCAATCCGTCGACTACGAGAGCTTGACGGCGGCCGGCTCCATGATGGGGTCGGGCGGCATGGTCGTCATGGACGAAGAGACCTGCATGGTCGATGTCGCCAGGTACTTCCTCTCCTTTACCCAGGCCGAATCCTGCGGTAAGTGTGTCCCCTGCCGCGTGGGCACGAAACAGATGCTCGATATCCTGGAAAGAATCTGCCGCGGCGAGGGCCGACCCGAAGACACCGACCTTCTCCAGAAACTCGGCGAGCAAATTAAAGCCGGCTCCCTCTGCGCGCTGGGGCAAACGGCCCCGAATCCCGTCCTGACCACCCTCCGCTACTTCCGCGATGAATATAAGGCCCACATCGAGGAGAAACGCTGCCCGGCCAAGGTCTGCCCCAAGCTGATTTCTTTTTATATCCTGCCGGACAAGTGCCAGGGCTGCGGCATCTGCGCCCGGGAATGCCCCGCCCAGGCCATCGTCGGCGGCAAGAGAATGGTGCATGTCATCAACCAGGATAAGTGCGTCAAATGCGGCACCTGCCTCGATGCCTGCCCGGCACGGTTCAGCGCCATTGTCAAGGTCTCCGGGGAAACGGTGGATGTTCCCAGCGAGCCTACACCGGTAAAGGCGGAGAAACCAAAAGCATCAGCCACTGCGTAAGATTAGAGATAACTTCCTCTCCCACGAGGGGAGAGGATTAATCCCGATTTCATCGGGACTCACCATTCCCTCTCCCGTCAAGGGAGAGGAGAAAGCTGGGGTTATTTAGCAACGAGATACATTTTCAATCCTTCGCTCACCCTGAGCTTGTCGAAGGGCAAGGTAAGAACACCGTTATGGTTCGACAGGCTCACCATGAGCGGTTTCTGAATGACCTCGTAAACTGACAACTGATAACTGTAAACTGTTTACTGTAAACTGATAACTACCATGGACAATATTACTCTAACCATCAACGGGCAGGAAGTCAGGGCTACCAGAGGAATGACGGTGCTCGAAGCGGCGCGGTCGGCGGAAATTTATATACCCACCCTCTGCCACTATCCCGACCTCGAACCATACGGGGGCTGCCGCCTCTGTATCGTGGAAATCGAAAAGACGCGCGGACTGCCCACCGCCTGTACCACACCCGCCACCGAAGGCATGAAAGTAACCACGGAATCGCCCGCGATTAATGAAGTAAGGCGTACCGCGCTGGAACTGATACTCAGCACCCATCCCTGCGACTGCCTCGATTGCCACCGCCGGGAGCGCTGCGGCCCTTACGATGTGTGCCTGCGGCATGTCGCCGTCACCGACCGGTGCGTCGTCTGCCCGGCCAACGAAAACTGCGAACTCCAGCAGGTCGTCGATTACCTGGGCGTCCATAAGCTCAGCATACCGCGGGACACCACGCCGCGTACCGTCGACAACAGCAACCCCTTCTTCGACCTCGACCGCAACCGGTGCATTCTCTGCGCCCGCTGCGTGCGCGCCTGCCAGGAGATAACCGGCGTCGGCGCCATCGATATGGCTTACCGCGGTTACAACATGAAGGTAGCCACCTTCGGCGATACAACCCTGATGGACTCGATTTGCCGTTCCTGCGGCGAGTGCATGGTACGCTGCCCGGTGGGCGCCATTATGCCCAAGGAAACCGTCCGACCGGAAAGAGAAGTCAAGACCGTCTGCCCCTACTGCGGCGTCGGCTGCTCGATGTACCTGGGCGTCAGGGACGATAAGATAACCGGCGTCCGCGGGGATGAGCAGGGACCGGTAAACCAGGGGCGTCTCTGCGTTAAAGGCCGCTTTGGCATCGCCGAGTTCGTCAACCATAAAGACCGGCTGACTACGCCGCTTATCAGGAAGAACAACCGACTGGTAGAAGCCTCCTGGGACGAAGCGCTCTCCCTGGTCGCCAGCAAACTGGGGAAATACCAGGGAGATGAATTGGCGGTAATTTCCTCGGCGAAGAGCACCAACGAGGACAACTACGTCATGCAGAAGTTCGCCCGGGCGGTGCTGGGAACCAATAACATAGACCACTGTGCCCGCCTCTGACATGCCCCGACGGTGGCCGGTCTGGTCACAACCTTCGGCAGCGGAGCCATGACGAACTCCATCAATGATATCGGTGATGCCCGCTGCATCCTGGCCATCGGCACCAATACCACCGAGGCCCACCCGATAATCGGCATGAACGTACGCAAGGCCGTCCGCCAGGGCACCAAGCTCATCGTCGCCAACCCTTTAGAGATAGACCTAGTGCGCGATGCCGCCATCTGGCTGCAGCACCGCGCCGGCACCGACGTCGTCCTGCTGATGGGGATGATGAAAATCATCGTCGACGAAAGGCTGATGGACGCGGCTTTTATCGAAGAGCGGTGCGAAAATTACGATTTCTTCAAGGACTCGCTCAAGAACTACCCGCTGAGCCTGGTGGAGAGCATTACCGGCGTAAATGGGGCAAAAGTAGCCCAAGCCGCCCGCATGTACGCCACCAACAAGCCTTCAACAATCCTCTACACCATGGGCATCACGCAACACACTCACGGCACGGATAACGTCATGGCCGTCGCCAACCTGGCCATGCTCACCGGCAATATCGGCAAGCCCGGCTCCGGGGTCAATCCTCTAAGAGGACAGAATAACGTGCAGGGCGCCTGCGACATGGGGGCCCTGCCCAACGTGTACTCCGGCTACCAGTCCGTGGCCGACGAGATAATGAAAGAGAAATTCGAGGCCGCCTGGGGTGCCAGCCTGAATCCCAAGCCTGGCAAGACCCTCACCGAGATTATACCGGCCGCCCACGAAGGACAGATAAAAGCCATTTACCTCATGGGCGAGAACCCTTCTTTAAGCGACCCCGATGCCAGCCATGTCCGCGAGGCGCTGCGGAGACTGGAATTTTTCGTGGTGCAGGATATTTTCCTCTCGGAGACTGCACAACTGGCCGACGTCGTCCTGCCAGCCACCAGCTTTGCCGAAAAAGACGGCACCTTCACCAACACCGAACGCCGCGTGCAGAGGGTCAGAAAGGCCATCGAACCGGTGGGCAACAGTAAACCCGACTGGTGGATAATCTGCCAGATTGCCCGGCGTATGGGAGCCAATGGCTTCGACTTCGAACATCCCTCACAGATTATGGACGAGATTGCCATAGTCACACCCAGCTACGGGGGCATCAGCTTTAACCGTCTGGAGACGGAGAGTTTACAGTGGCCCTGCCCGACCGAAGAACACCCGGGGACAACCATCCTCCACACCGCCCTCTTCTCACGGGGCAAGGGGCACTTCGTCCCTCTGGCTTACCGACCGCCGGCAGAACTCCCTGACGCTGAATACCCGCTCGTTCTTACCACCGACCGGAGCCTGTTCCACTATCATACCGGCACGATGACACGTAAGGTAAAGGGACTGAATATCTTCCGCAGCGAGGAACTGGTGGCGATAAATCCTCAAAATGCCGCAGCTCTGGGCATCGATGACGGCGAGATGGTGCGCGTGATTTCCCGACGCGGCCGGGTGACGGCTAAAGCCAGGGTGACGGATTCAGCGCCGTCAGGAACCATCGCCATGACCTTTCACTTTGCCGAAAGCCCCACCAACGAGCTGACCAATCCCGCCCTCGACCCCGTGGCCAAGATACCGGAGCTTAAGGTAGCCGCGGTAAGGGTGGAGAAAATAAGGCGGGTGGTCGTTAAAATAGCCTGACAGTTTTTGGCTAGCTTGAGCATTCTCGATTGTCTCTATATTGCTGATATTGATGACGTTATTGGAATCCCCGCTTGATAAGTAGTACAATTATTTAACTTTCTTTAAGATAGCCTGGCTTTCACCTAATCAGCAGCTAATAAAATAGTGTATTTAAGGAGGGAACCGGTGGATAGAGTAAAAGGTAAAGTGGCGATAGTGACCGGCGGCGCTAACGGGATTGGGGAAGCGACGGCGAAGCTGTTAGCCCGCGAAGGCGCCAAGGTCGCCATCGTGGACATTGACGATGAAAACGGGAAAAGAGTAGTCCGCGAAATTGTAAAAGAAAGCGGCATTGCGGACTTCTGGCACATGGATATTTCCAGGGAGAAAGAGGTTGAGAAAACTTTTTCCGATATCTACGAGAAATATGGCCAGCTCCACATCCTGGTTAATAACGCCGGAATCCCCGGCTATCGTAAACCTCCTCATGAGACAACCTCCGAGGAGTGGGACAGAGTTATGAACGTCAATCTTAAAGGGGCGTTTTTCTGCACCAAGTATGCCGCCCCTTACATGATAAAGTCCGGCAGCGGCAGCATTATCAATGTCGCTTCGGTCTATGGTATTATCGGCTGCGATACTCCGGTCTATGATACCTCCAAGGGTGCCATACGCTCAATGTCCAAATCGGATGCGCTCGTCTATGCCAAATATAATATCCGGGTCAACTCGGTTCATCCCGGGAATATTATCACGCCGCTTTTCCGGAAGATTGTAGATAAAATAGGCGGAGGTCTGGAGAACACGATTAAACTCCTGTCCACGATGTGTCCGATGGACCGCATGGGAAACCCGGAAGAAATAGCTTACGGTATCCTGTTCCTGGCGTCTGACGAGTCCAGTTATGTTACCGCTGCCGAGTTAGTGATGGACGGCGGCATGCTCAATGCGCCGCCCCCTAAATACCCTGTTTAATATAGTAGGGTGGGTACAGCCACGATGCAATCGGGGCATACCCACCGCCACCTTTTAAAAAGGTGGGTTACGCTGCGCTACACCCACCCTACGCTGGACTACTATAATGCTATGGTTCGGTAATCAACGCCGGTAAAAAATCATCGAGGAGCGGTATTTAATATGAATAAGAAATTACCTTTGCCAGTGGCTAAACCTGAAGAGGTCGGGTTTTCTTCGGAACGGCTGGCGCGCATCCGTCCGGCAATGCAAAAGTTCATCGACCAGAAGATGGTCCCCAATATCGTTACCCTGATAGCGCGTGAAGGAAAAATCGTCCACTTCGATGCTCAGGGATATCTCGATTGCGAAAGCGGGATACCTGCCACGGAGGATACTATTTTCCGTCTTTACTCCAATAGCAAACCCATCACCGGGGTCGCCACGATGATACTTTACGAAGACGGACTCTTGACGCTGGATGACCCTGTCTCCAGGTACATCCCGGCCTTTAACAACCCGGTAGTCGCTGCATCAGGCCAGGCGATGCGGGACCGCCCCGGCCCCCCTTCAATGTTTCCCACCGTCCCCGCCAAACGTGAAATCACTATCCGTGATTGTTTACGAAATACCACCGGCCTGGCGACACCACTGCGTTCACCCTACTGGCTGTTAACACAGTTCAGCGATATTATCCCCGAATCCGGCTGGGACTTATTGGAAAGCCTTGATGCACCCCCGCGAAGCAGCTTCCTCAAGAGGGTCGAGGCGCACGCCAGACTCCCGCTCAGTTTCGAACCGGGCACGGAGTTCGAATACCACGTGGGCTACCCGGTTATCGGCGTCGTCATCGAAAAAGTCACGGGAAAAACCCTGGAGGAATTCTACCAGGAGCGCATCTTCAAGCCGCTGGGGATGAAAGACACATCGTTTTATCTCGATGAGAAAAAGCTGGACCGGTTTTCCACCTGTTACCAGCCTAAATATGAAAACCAGCAATGGTACATCACGGCCTATGACCGGCCGGAAACCAGTGAGAAGCTGAAAGGGCCAAAAATCTATTTCGGTGCCGGTGGTAATATGGGCGGCATCCTTTCGACCGTTGCAGACTACGCTCGTTTTGCCCAGATGTTGCTCAACAACGGTGAGCTTGATGGTGTCCGGATTTTGGGCCGCAAATCTGTTGAGATTATGACTGCTAACCACACCGGAAACATGGTTATACCCATGCAGGGTCCGGGATTCGGCT
>JBGPRB010000133.1:0-8650 GCA_041489355.1 Dehalococcoidia bacterium | reverse complement strand
ATTTCAAGTAACGCCGTACGACATCAAAAATAATGTAGCTCATAGCGTGACCTACATGAGAATCGTCATAAGGGGTAATGCCGCACACGTACATCGTTACGATATCGCCCTGAGGCTTGAATTCCTCTTTCTTTCCGGAAAGTGTGTTAAATACCTTCATCTTGACCGCCTTCTATCATCGCTACGGCATATGCCGCGATTCCTTCCCCCCGCCCGATAAACCCCAGCCCGTTATTGGTGCTGGCTTTGACGCTGATTTTGCCGATATCAGTGCCCAGCACCTGGCTCAACGTCTGGCGCATGTCATCAATGTACTCACTCAGCCTGGGCTTCTCCGCCACCACGATAGCATCGATATTGCCCACCCGCCATCCCTGCTCCTCCAGCTTTTCTATCACTTTATCGAGCAATATCAGGCTGGAAATCCCCTCATACTCCGCTTCACCGGACGGGAAATGCTGCCCGATATCCCCCAGCCCCGCCGCCCCCAGCAGCGCATCAATGACGGCATGGGTTAGAGCGTCGGCATCGCTCCAGCCTTCCAGTCCTTTGCCGAAAGGTATCTCTACCCCTCCCAGCACCAGCTTCCGCCCCGCCACCAGGGGATGCACGTCATAACCGATTCCGATACGCATTTTATCGACCATATTCTTTCAAAAGCGCCTCGGCCACCGCCAGGTCGTCGGGCTTAGTTATCTTAATATTATCATAAGAGCCCATATAGAGCTTAACTTTGTAGCCCGCCTTCTCCACCAGCGCGGCGTCGTCGGTCACGTCTCCGGTAGTGTATTTGTAGGTATTTTTGATGACATCGATGCGGAACACCTGCGGCGTCTGGACTGCCCTCAGATTTTGACGTGGGAGCGTCTGGCGCACTATCTCGTCGCCCCTCACGAACTTTATGGTATCTGTTACCGGCACGGCCGCTACAGCGGCTCCGGTCTCTTTAGCCGCCTCCAGTCCCCTCTCGATAAGTTCTGCCGTCACCAGCGGGCGGGCGCCGTCGTGGATGACCACCCACTCGCCTTCCTTGAGCCTTTTTAAACCCTCCACCACTGAGTCCTGCCGCTGTTTCCCTCCGATACAGATGTCCTTTAACTTGTTCCATGCCTCCGCCTCAGCCGCCACCATCCGGCGGCACTGCTCGATGTTTTTCGAGTTCATCACTATTATTATCTGGTCGATGCGGCGGCAGTTCTGAAAGGTATCAATCACCCGCGCCAGCACCGGCCGACCGCCCAGCGGGGCGAACATTTTATCGATGCCCTCCATCCGCTGGCTGTCCCCCGCCGCCACGATGATAGCCGCCACCTTCGGCTGTTTATTATTCATAACCTGCTCCTGAAAGCCTCTCGGTCATTCCGACCCTGAACGAATTGGGGGGGGGAAGAATCCGTTATTATTTAACCTCACCCCTTCAGGGTGAACCCCTTTTCCCCCCTCTACTTGAAAATAGCCTTCTCTGCAACGAAGATGCAATATGCCCCCGGACCTTTAGTTCCGTAACTATATTGTTTTAACGCCAGCCGGGCATGGTTTACAGACAGCTCTGTCTTTTGCCTGAGCAGCCTGAGAAACATAGCTAGAGGATAGGCTATCCAGGCCAGGTAGTAAATGCGAAGTGATGATGGTGCAACTTTATCGCTTACATCCTCACATTCTACGTGCTGAAAGCCGGCCTTCGTCAGGTAATCCGTGAACTCCGCTACGCTCGGAATATCGGTTACCGCCCAGCCCTTGAGGTCATTGGTAAGTTCAGAACTCTCCCGGGTCTTATATCCATCGGCAATTACGATATGTCCTCCCGGCTTAAGTATCCTGCTCATCTCTATGAGGAAGGCTTGCTTGTCTTCAGCATGGCATGAGGACTCCAATGCCCAGACAATATCAAAGACATTTTCTCGGAAGGCTGTCTGACAGAAGTTCATTTCATGGAAGCTAACCAGGCTGTCCAGATTTCTCTTTTTTGCTTCTCTTTGAGCGATGTTAACAAAATTATGGTTAATATCTATCCCGAGTACCTTGCACCCGATGTTCTGAGCTAACCAGACCGAGCTACCACCCACACCGCAGCCGGCATCGAGGACGCTATCTTTGGAAGTAACCTTAACCTTATCGGCAAGGACTTCCACCATCCTGACCACAGCTTTATCATGCCTCTGTCCCTTATCATGGAAACCATAATGGAGGCAGAGGTTCTTATGACTGTGCCAGAATATTTTGTAGTAGAGATAACACTCATCGTAATACCTGGTGACACTGTCCATTCCGTTACTCATTAGCTACCTTCCCACCGCCTTGAAAGGCGAGGGGAATTATGGGAAAGAGAGGCTACACCTCTCTTGGACTCTCCTTTGTTAGCCCCCTGTTTACCGCCTCCCTTAACGTGCTCACCGTAATAATTTCGATATCTTTCGGGGGATTAAAATTCGCCCCCGTTTTAGGTACTATACATCGCTTAAAGCCTAGCCGGGCGACCTCGGTCAATCTGCGTTCGAGTTGGTTTACGGCTCTCAGTTCCCCGCTCAACCCCACCTCTCCCACCGCCGCCGTCAGCGGTATTACCTCGGCATCACGGTAGCTTGAGGCAATCGCCAGCGCCATGCCCAGGTCCGCCGCCGGCTCGCCCACCCTCAGCCCGCCGGTCACGTTCACCATGATATCCTGGTTGCCCAGCTTTAGCCCCACCCGTTTGGTCAGCACCGCCGTCACCAGCAGCAGACGGTTGAAGTCCACGCCGTTGGCCGTGCGCCGCGGCTGCCCGAAGCTGTTGGGCGTCGTTAAAGCCTGTATTTCTACTAATAGCGGCCGGCTCCCCTCGATAACCGGCACCACTGCCGCGCCGATGGACTCATCTCCGCGCTGGGACAGGAACGCCTGCGAGGGGTTCTCCACCTCTATCATGCCCTGCTCCTTCATCTCGAAGACGCCTACCTCGTTGGTAGAGCCGAAGCGGTTCTTGACGCAGCGCAGCAGCCGGTAGGCGCTGAAAGGTTCTCCCTCGAGATACAGGACGACGTCGACGATGTGTTCCAGCACCCTGGGTCCGGCGATAGCGCCCTCCTTGGTGACATGTCCGCTGATAAAGACGGGCACGCCGTGTAGCTTGGCCCACTGCATCAACCTCATGGTACAGTCCCGCACCTGGCTGATGCTCCCCGCCGCCGCCTCTACCTGTGTCAGGTAGACGGTCTGGATAGAGTCGACAACCACCAGCGCCGGCGCCACCTGTTCCACCTGAGCTATTACCGCTTCGAGGTCGGTCTCGGCCATGATGAAAAGCCCCTCACCCTCCAGTCCCAGCCGCTCCGCCCGGAGCTTTATCTGGCGCGCCGTTTCCTCGCCGGTGACATACACCACCCTGCTCCGCCCGTTGGCCATGGACGCCGCTGCCTGGAGCAAAAGGGTGGACTTACCGATGCCGGGGTCGCCGCTGATGAGCACCAGCGAGCCGGCCACCAGCCCGCCGCCGAGAACGCGGTTGAACTCGCCTAGCGGCAGCGGTTTGCGGTCGGCAGCCTCGATGACTACCTGCGAAAGTTCCTGCGGTAGAGCTAGCTGACCGGCCGGACGTAAAGGGGATACCGCGGCTTTCACCGTCATTTCGACAAAGCTGTTCCATTGCTGGCAGTCGGGACAGCGCCCCAGCCATTTCAGGCTCTCCTTGCCGCACTCCTGGCAGACGAATACCACCTTACCGGATGATTTCTCCGACTTGCTCACAGAATGACTTTACAGGATTTAATATAATTAGGCAAGGGGAAGCGGCCCGGTTGTCATTGCGAGACCCCGATTCATCGGGGCGTGGCAATCTCTATTATAGGATTAATAAGTTTTTACGGATTGCTTAACGGAGTTTACCCTGAGCGTAGCGAACGGGGTGAGGTATAGCTAAATACTTAAGTTATAAGAAAAAAGTGACTGATAGCGCCCCTACCCCATCGGCTGAATGCCCATCCCGGACATTATCGCCAGCATTACCGCCGCCGCCATCACTGAACCTATCTGGCCGCCCGTATTGGCGCCCACGGCATGCCATAGAAGAAAGCTCCGGGGATTAGCCCTCTGTCCTTCCTTCTGCACCACCCTGGCTGACATCGGGAATGCCGATGTCCCCGCCGCCCCGAGGAGCGGATTTATCTTGCCCCTGGTTATCACCCGCATCAACTTCCCCAGCAGGACCCCGGTTACGGTATCGAGAGAAATGGCCACAAATCCCAGCAGGAACACGAGTATCGTATCCCATTTCAGGAAGTTGCCGCCCAGCATGGAAGCCCCGATGCAGAGTCCCAGCAGCAGCGTGACCACGTTTGCCATCGCGCCCTGGGAGACGTCAACCAGCCTGCCCACCACGCCGGACTCTTTAAGCAGATTGCCGAGCATCAGCATCCCCATCAGCGGCGCCCCCATGGGAGCGATGAGTATCGTGACTATCCCGGCTACTATCGGGAAAAGGATTTTAACTTTCTGCGAGACCTGTTTTTCGCCGGTTGCCATCAACGTGGCGCGTTCTTTTTTCGTGGTCATGGCTCTCATGATGGGCGGCTGAATGATTGGCACGAGCGACATATATGAGTACGCTGCTATTGATACCGCGGGTAACAGCTGGCGGGCGTATTTGGACGTGACATATATTGCGGTAGGCCCGTCACAGGCGCCGATTATCGCTATCGATACCGCCTCCTGCCGCCCGAACCCCAGGGCCAGCGCTAGCAGTAGCGTCAGAAATATGCCGAACTGGCCGGCCGCGCCGAAGATAAGGACGACGGGATTGGCCAGCAGCGGCCCGAAATCTATCATGGCGCCCAGGCTGATAAAAATAAGGACGGGAAACAGCGCGGTAAGAACGCCTGAGACATAGAGTAAATTGATCACGCCGCCTTCATCATGGGCGGATAAATTCGCCAGGGGCAGGTTGCCCAGGATTACTCCAGCCCCGATGGGAATCAGCAGGAGCGGCTCTATCTTCCTGCCAATACCGAGATACAGCAGCACACACCCGATTAATATCATGATGGCGCCCTGCCAGGTAAGGTTAAGAAAACCCTGTCCCAGGCTGGTCAAGGCATTTAAGAAGACATCCATAGCATACTCCGCTATTCTCTATCGGATGCTTAGGTTTTTCTCTTGCTCTCTTCTTCTTTCTTAAAGGGGAAGAGCTTGTTGAGAAGGCGGATAAGTAGCGTCAGCAAATAGAGTGTTATGAAGGTAACCCCCATCCCCGCCACCGTCATCGTTAAACCGAAAGCCATGTCCTTCATATATATCTCCCTGATGTATCTGGTATTCGAGTTATCATTATTAATACTCTATAACAGCGATTACCTCGCCGGGTTTTACTACCTGGTCCTCTTGAACATCTACCTCGATTACGGTGCCGTTCACCGGCGTCAGTATCGGGTTTTCCATCTTCATGGACTCCAGCACGCAGATGACATCACCCTCATTGACGGTGTCGCCAGCTTTAACATTCACGCTGATAATTTTGCCAGTTATAGGAACTTCTATCGTTTCCTTTGCCAATTCTCAGGCTCCTTTCCGGTCCATCCCGGACAAATAAAAAAGGCGGTGGGGCTCAACTCTTTAAACTCCCACCGCCCTATTATACTAAAGTCGGCTTTTTTAAGCTATGCCAGTTTATTTCTTTTCGGCGCTCAGGGCGCCTACAGGCTCTGCCGGAGCCGGTCGTACTACTATTTCGTCACCTTCCAGGTCAACGACAACCGTATCTCCAGCCCGGAACTTCCCGCGGAGCAGGTCCTCCGATAGCCTGTCCTCAATCATGCTCTGAATCACGCGGCGCAGCGGCCTCGCACCGAAAACCTCATCATAACCTTTTTCACCCAGGAAATCCTTGGCCGCGTCGGTCACCGATAGCTTGACTTCCTTCTCGGCCAGCTGTTTGCTCACACTGGCCAGCATCAGGTCCACTATCAAGCGTATCTGCTCCTTGCTGAGGGAGTGGAATACCACCACCCCGTCGATACGGTTTAAAAACTCGGGTCGGAAGGCTTTTTTCAGCTCGTTCAGTAGGTTCTCTTTCATCCTTTCGTAGGTCTGCTCTCGTGTCTTGGCTTCGTCACTGTGCGATGTAAAGCCGATATTCGTGCCCTTACGGATAAGCTCGGCGCCGATATTGCTGGTCATAATGATGACGCTATTGCGGAAATCGACCTTCCTGCCCTTGGCATCGGTCAGGTGGCCGTCATCGAATATCTGGAGGAGCAGGTTAAATACATCCGGGTGGGCTTTCTCTATCTCGTCCAGGAGTATACAGCTGTAAGACTTTCGCCTCACCGCTTCGGTAAGCTGTCCGCCTTCTTCATAGCCGACGTACCCGGGCGGTGCCCCCACCAGACGCGATACGGCAAATTTCTCCATGAACTCGGACATGTCAATCCGTATCAGCGTGTCCTCGCTGCCGAACATGAATTCGGCCAGAGTCCTGGCCAGCTCGGTCTTTCCTACACCCGTAGGACCGAGGAAGATGAAGTTACCTATCGGTCGCCGCGGGTCTTTAAGCCCGGCCCGCGCCCTTCTTATCGCCTTGGAAATCGTATCGATGGCCTCGTCCTGCCCGACGATACGCTTATGCAGGACCTCTTCCATGTTAAGCAGTCGGCTCGTCTCGTCGTCGGCCAGCTGTACCACCGGCACGCCGGTCCACATGCTCACCACCTCGGCGATGTCCTCCTTCTTAACCACCACATCCACCTGCTCCTGCTCGTTCCGCCACTCCGCCTCCGCCTGCTTCCCCTTCTCCTCCAGCTGTACCTCCCGCTCGCGCAGCTCCCCGGCATAGTCGTACTGCTGCGTGGTCAGGGCGGCCTCTTTATCCTTGCGTACACTGTCCAGTTGCTCTTTAATCTGTTTTAACGTGAAGGGCATGGTACTGTGCCGTATTCGTACCCTCGAAGCCGCCTCGTCAACCAGGTCTATGGCTTTATCCGGCAGAAAGCGGTCGGGTATATAACGGGAGGCCAAATTTGCCGCCGCGGTCAAAGCATCATCGCTAATCTTCAGGTGGTGATGCTCTTCATAACGCTGCCTGATGCCCTTCAATATCGCCATTGTTTCATCTATCGATGGCTCCTCCACCAGTACCGGCTGGAAACGGCGTTCCAGAGCGGCATCCCGCTCTACATATTTACGAAAGTCGTCCAGCGTGGTGGCGCCGATACACTGTAGCTCGCCCCGCGCCAGTGAAGGCTTAAGGATATTGGCGGCGTCGACAGCCCCCTCGGCGGCGCCGGCGCCTACCATGGTATGGAATTCATCGATAAAGATAACGCAGTTGCCTGCCGTCTTTATTTCGTCGATTATTTTCTTCAGCCGCTCCTCGAATTCGCCGCGGTATTTTGTCCCGGCCACCAGCGAACCCATGTCCAGAGCTATCAGCCGCTTATCCTCCAGGGTCTCCGGCACGTCACCGGCGATAATGTGCTGGGCCAGCCCCTCGACGATGGCTGTCTTCCCCACGCCCGGCTCTCCGATGAGTGCGGGGTTATTCTTGGTGCGTCGACTCAATATCTGGATAACCCGCTCAATCTCTTTATGCCGCCCGATAATCGGGTCCAGTTTCCCCTTGCGGGCGGCTTCCGTCAGGTCGATACCCAGCTGGTCCAGCACTGGAGTGCGGCTGGTGCTGCGGGTGAGCCTGGCTTTGGGTGTTCCCTGGGTGAGGATATGGGCGACTTCAGCCCGTGCCCGCTCCAGCGTAATGCCGAAGCTGTCCAGCACGCTTGAGGCCACCCCTTCTCCCTCGCGTAACAGGCCCAGCAGCAGATGCTCGGTGCCGATATAGTTATGGCCCATCTGGCGCGCCTCGTCTATGGCGAGTTCGATGACTTTCTTGGCCCTGGGAGTAAGGCCGGTCTCGCCGGAGCCCGGTTTCTCACCGCGCCCGATGATGAATTCCACAGCCGAACGTACTTTACCCAGGCCGATACCCAGGTTGGTTAGAACCCTGGCGGCAACTCCCTCTTCCTCACGTACCAGGCCAAGCAAAATATGCTCGGTCCCGATATAGCTGTGATTAAGGTTGCGTGCCTCTTCCTGGGCAATCGTGAGGACGCGGCGGGCTCTCTCTGAGAATTTCTCAAACCTGCTGGCCATATCCACTCCCCGGAATTACTTCATCCCGTAAATTACCACTCTATTTCTAATATTATAATATAGAAGCCTGTAAAACAAGATGGATAACAGCCCCGGTCTTTTTATACAACTATAGACTGGGAGATGCTCCAAGAACATAAGCCTCCTGGCAGTGGCATATTTTCCGCAAAGGGTTGTCCCCTCAGTATCGTCTGCGCTGGGGCGTTTCACTTCCGTGTTCGGGATGGGAACGGGTGGTGCCACCCCGCTCTAACCACCAAGAGGCATCTGTCTAACTTAACACTATATAGTTGTTAAAGACCTTTTCTATAGTTATAAAGTTATTGTAGCACAATATCCGCCATAAGAAAAGAGCTAAATGTTAGATTTTCATATTAACAATGTATGATTTTCGTATGCAATCCTTCGAACCAAAAAAATTACTGAGAGTAAAGGAGGTTATTTAGCAATGGTTTGGTGTCACTCCCGCGTACCAATTGTCATTCCCGCGAAAGCGGGAATCCAGGTTCTACCTCACCCCCTTTTCCCCCTGCCT
>JBGPRB010000132.1:0-8723 GCA_041489355.1 Dehalococcoidia bacterium | reverse complement strand
ATGATAAATGCCAGTGTGGTCTTGCCGCACCCCGGCGGCCCCCAGAAAATTACGGACGGGATACGGTCGGACTCTATCGCTCGCCTCAGCACGCGCCCCTTGCCGATGATGTGCTCCTGCCCGACAAATGCATTGAGGGTTTTGGGCCTCATGCGGGTGGCCAGCGGCGCCTGCTGCATCTGCTGCTCCTCGGCCTGTTTTTCAAACATGTCCATGTTCATAACGCACCTTCTTAGATTTACGTCTTTACTAATCTACTCCAAATCCTGATTTTTAGCCACCCCCTGCCTGCCCGCCGAAGCCTTGGCGCAGGCGGGTCATTGCGAGTCCCGATGCAATCGGGGTTAAGCAATCCGTCATCCTTCCTGTCATTGTGAGGAGCGTAGTGACGAAGCAATCTCTATCAATTGTCATTCCAGTCCGCCTCGGGCGGAGAATCCAGCCCCCTCACCCCCTTTTCCCCCCACCCACCCTGTCATTCTGACCCCGACGTGTCGGGGGAAGAATCTCGTTCCCTTTTTACCTCACCCCCTGACCCCCTCTCCTAGCAAGGAGAGGGGGAAGAGAAAAAGAGGGGCTTCGCCCCTCTTAAACGCCACTATTTATTTTACCCTTATCTTGGAGCCCATTTTCCTTCATCATTATAGTTGAAGTCTCTTGGGAAGCCACAAGCATTCCAAATAGAATCAACGAGAAATCCAATTCAAATATCGTTCAGTGTCGATGCAAAATACTAGAGCACAATTGGCATAGTATTTCGGACCAACCTGATCAATCTTGAAAAGAAAATTCACGATGAATTGGTGATTCTCAGGATTATGAATCTCAACCACCTGAGTAGGAGCAGTTAATTTCACCGTTATCCTATGTGCCATTATAAACTTAGATGTAAGGTCGCCAATAGTTATTAGCAAACCGTATATACCAGCAAACCTTGCTAAAAGCTGTAAAGGTGAAAGCAAATGAATATCATCACACAAGTCATCATATATTTTGAAAGTCATATGCACAATCAATTTCTGGTCCTGTTTCTCACACAGAGTAAGTAAGGTTAACTCTTGTTCCTTGACTTTGATATGACGAGAAAATATTATGAATTCCTTTTGGCCATTGAATCTAATTGATTCTTGCTTATCATACTTTTGAATCGCTTCTAGTACATTATTTATGCCAATACGGAATTTACTTGCGCACTGTTCCCTGAACTGCTGCGTGAAAATATACTCTTTAGCCAGTTCTTTCCTTTCCCGCCAGTAACAGTTATACATAGCCACAAAGCCTTCAAATAGCTGTATCTCTTCTGCTACTTTCCTGTGTGCATTACCATGATTAATTCGCACGTGCCTTCTGCGGAATGCAATTTGTGTCATATCTGGGGGAGCACCCAGGATTAGGCAATCGTCCCAAATTAATATTGCCATTACAATTGAGCGGTTTTTGTCTCCCCTGAGTGCTGACTGCACAATTGAACTAATTTCCTGGATTTTCCGTGGCAACTCATCATCCACGACTACCAACGTTGCAACTGGAATAGAGACATCAAGAACTACGATACCATAGCACGGTTCCATTACTGCTTTGATTTGCAAGCTAGCTTTTGAAATGACTTTGTCAATCCGATTTGCTGACACAGACCTAAGGTTCTTGCACTCTGCAACTACTGGAAGTTCTAAATTCGGAACTTTAATCTTCATATCGGGGAGACCTTCCTTTTCCCAAGGAACAACATCATGGTTTCTGGATTTATGCCAAGCAGCAAATGAAAGCTCTACCATCAAATCTTCGAATTTCTCCGGGTTAGCAATCCGTGATTTAATTTTCTTTTGAACGGCTTCATCTCCATATAAATCAATTGATCCAAGTGTCAGGTTATTAATGTCACCTTTGGTAAGCGCTATTAACATCCACGATTCAAGCACTAGACGTGCAATCTCGGTAAATTCTCCTTGCTGGTCTGGATACCGAATCATTCCATCTTGCCTTAATATTTGCTTGCATAGATTCCAACGCATCCAGGCAGGATGCTTCCTTTCCCTAGTTATGACAAACCAGTCTTTGGGAAATAATTCTTCTAGGAGTCTAATTTGTAATTCAAAAAATTGTTTACGTTCCATCGGTGATTTCTAAAATCTCTCTTACTATTTACCATTTTACTATTTTATTATTTGATTTCCTGCTTTTATCGTCTCTCCCCTCACTTATCCCTCTTTACCCTTAATACCAGAAGGCCTTTACCCCTCCGCCATTCTCTTCAGATTGCCCAGTATTTTCTCCATACTTTTCCCTATCATCATCTCCCCGAACAGCGCGCCGATAACCTTCCCGATAATCCCCATCGGCATCTCCAGGTCCTCGTACATCGTAAACCGGCTCCCTGTCGGCATCGCCTCGATGCTCCATACCTGGTCGTCTTTCTTCAACGAGCCCGAGGTCACGCTAAAGGCGAGCTTCTTATTCTCCACCCATTCCGTCACTTTATAGTTAAGCTTCATCAGCTGGCCGCTGGACTTCTCCTCATAGTAGAAAGTGGTACCCGCGCCTCTCCGTTTATCACCCGTATACTCGAATTTCTTCAAAAGGTTAAACCACTTCATAATTTTCTCCGGCTCGGTAAGAAAAGGCCAGACTTTCTCCGGCGGCGCTCCAACCTCGATAGACCTCTGTACTATCATTTCACCCTCCTTCTTATTTATCCCTCTTTACCCCTTTACACTTACCATAACTCTATTTATTTAACATAACTCTAAAAACAAATCCCGAAGCTGCCCACGCTCGAATCGTTTCCTTAAAAAAACATTTTGGTTTTGTCGCGTCCTTATTTATACCTCTTCACCTCGAACCTGTACAGCTGCACCGGCTCGTCCGGCCCGATGCCTCCCTTCTGGCGGCAGATATCTATCTGTTCGCCGACTTTATCTACACCCTCAAGGTCAGGCAGGAGCAGTCCCCTTCTCCATCCCGCCTCCACTATAACGCCGTACCTCTTCGGGTTGAGCTGGCTTTCATCTTCAACCGGCTCGGGACTGGTGAGCACGTCCACGCTGTAATCGAGGTCTTTAAGCTCCTCCGGGCCGATGGGAGAAAAGCGGGGGTCGCGTGTAGCGGAGCTTATGGCATTGGTGATAATCTCTTCAGCCACGTTTTCCTGCTGCGACTCGAATGTGCCGATGCAACCCCTCAGTGCACCGCGCTTATGAATGGAGACGAAGACGCCGGCTTTCTGCTTCATCTCTGGGGTGAGGTTCTTGGGAGGTGGCGGGGTTTTGCCTTCCCTGATATATGTTTCCACCGTTTCTTTCGCCAGTGCCGTGATGGGGTTTATCGCCGCCTTTTTAAAGATAACGCCGGCATAGCCGACCACAGCATCATAGTCTCCGGTAGTATCACCGCTGGTCTGATACTTTACCAGCTCCGCTCCAGTAGCTCCCAGCTCTTTAGCCGCGGAGATAAGGCAGACCACCGGGCCGTAGGCACACATCGATATGCTGAGTCTTTGATATCTTCGGGTCAGTTCATCCACATTAAGTTCCAGCATGGCTTCTACGGCTTTTGTGTCCTTCTCACTCGCAGAAGCTTGCGTCTCATAGTGAGTCATGTCACCACTGGCGAGAATCACCACCTCTCTCTTCAACTCCCTGATCGCCCGGGCAATGTCCTTCCCTATCTCTTTATAAGCGGCAGCTTCGGTATTAGCGAGGATGATGGGTACTATCCGCACATCCGGCTTGAAATACTGCAGAAAGGGAATCTGCACCTCGACGGCATGCTCCTCCTGATGAGCCCGGTAGTCCTCCTCCAGATATTTGGAGACGGCTATAATTTTCCGTGCAAGCTCCGAGTCCACCTCAACATTGCCCAGTGGCGTCTTCCATGTCCCTTCAGGCATGACGCTGAACGGTTTCCCCAGGCCGGAATGGCTGGGCCCCATGATAATAAAGGTATCCTTGAATTTTACTCTGGAGATGGTCGCACCGGTCACCGGCCCGGAATACTGGTAGCCGGCATGAGGTACGAGCAGGCCGACAACCTCCTCTTTCGGCGCGTTTTTGTCCACATACCTCGCAATCGTTGCCCTGAGTTCGGAAGCCGAGCCGGGATAGAAGTACCCGGCGACATATGGATTCCTTATCATTTTATCCCCCCTTCAGGGCGAGCCTTCAGGACGAGCCCTTCTCACCAGGCGATCCTTCAGGATTAGCCTTCAGGACAGGCCTGAAATTCAACTCTGCCCCGCAGAATCGACAATTTGAACCACTCAGTCCGGTTACCTCCGTCTGGTAGCCTATCCTGTTTACTATGACTTTGCCGCAGGCATAGCACCTGGTGCTCTCGCTCTGGTGACCGGAGACATTGCCGGCATAAATAAACTTGAGTCCTGCCCTGCGGCCTATCTCGCAGGCGTGGTCGATGGCAGCCAGCGGTGTCGCCGGCAGGTGTGTCATATTATGATGAGGATAGAAGCGGGTCACATGCCAGGGGGTCAGTTCGCCCAGCTCATCTCTTATCCAGTCAGCAATTCCCTTGAGTTGCTCATCATCATCGTTCATGGTGGGGATAATATTGGTGATAACCTCGACGTGCATACCCCATTTGTTTTTAGCGCGTTTAGTTACATCAAGAATCTCCCTCCAGTGGGGTACGCCGGACAGCGTCTTGTAGAACTCATCGGAGAAACCTTTGATATCGACACGCCAGGCATCCAGGTAAGGGCCGATGGTATCCAGAGCTTCGGGCGTGGCATATCCGTTGGTCACATAGACGGTATAGAGATTGGCAGCCTTGGCTAATTTGGCGGAGTCCAGAGTATATTCGAACCAGATAGTCGGCTCATTGTAGGTCCAGGAAATGCCCTGGCAGCGGGACTGTCTGGCCAGTTCTATAGCTGACTTTGGCTGGAGTTCCCGGCAGTCGTGCAGTAGAGAACTGCTATCGGCAGTGGAGATTTCCCAGTTCTGGCAGTGCTTACAATGGAAGTTGCAGCCCAGTGTGCCCAGGGAGAAACATAGCGTGCCGGGATAAAAGTGGAATAACGGCTTTTTTTCTATGGGGTCGGCGGCGGCGGAAGATACCCTGGCATAGTTCAGGTTGAACAGAGTGCCGCCCTGATTCTGGTACATGCCGCAGACGCCATATTTCCCCGGGTTAATCCTGCAGCGCCACTGGCAGGTATGGCACCTTACCCTAGAGTCCGGCAGTCTTTCATAGAGCACGGCCTCATGCATGACCTGGCTCCCCCCACACCTTAGCCTAATTATAGCACCGGGCATTTGTCAATTATAGAGGGGTGACAAAACCAAATAATTTTTTTTAGGAAACGAATCGAAGCTGGGCAGGCGTGAATCGTTTTCAGAGTTATGTTAAGTGATTTAGGGTTAAGAGGTTTTTTTATTTACCTCTCCGAATTCTGGTAACTTTCAGGGGTCGCTTTCTTGAAGAACCGGGGACTCTGAATATATTGTTATCAAAACGGGGTATCGCCATCTCAGTCGGCCGATCAATCCGGGGAACCCATTCGTAGGGTATCCGGTAGGCCCGGTAGAGCAGATTTATCTTCAGCATCCTGTTGGTGTACGGGCTGAGGTATTCCCATACCAGTTCGTGTTCCGCAGTTATTTCGAAGATACGCCCATCCTGCCCCTCCGTTATTAAGGTGTTCCCGCTGGGAAGGCGCTGCGCCGAGCTGACAAAACTGCTGTAGAACGTGCTGAAGGCGGGATTCATGAACCCTTCCCGGCGGGGCGGGTACTGCCAGACAATCTCCAACGTCGTGGGGTCAAGCTCCAGCACGCGCGAGTAGTCCCGGCGGGCATTATCAATTCCAGTGGGGGCGCCGGGGTTGGGAGCGCCATAACCGGCATACCCGCCGTTATCGAAGATGAGGATATTGCCTTCGCCGGGCAGTCCCCGGGGAATCAGGTGGGCATGGTGCTGGCCGATTATCTGGCCTATATTTCTAAGGGCTGGAGTGGCTGTGAAATCCGGCCCAAGCTGCCAGACGATTTTGCCTGTCTTCCTGTCGGTGATAGCGATTATATTCGTCTGCCGGCCGTCCCAGATAATGTTGTCCGGTTTAAAGCGTTCATCCCCACTATCAAACCAGCGGTTGGGGCCGAGGGCGGACATGGAGTTCATATGCATCCAGTCGCCGACACCGCCGCCGGCCGGCTTCATGCCGGGATTGCGCGCCATGGTGTTTTTCGCTTCCTGATTGAACCCCATTTCATCGAAATGCTCGCTGCAAATCCATTCCCAGATTACCTTTCCGTCCCAGGTCACCTCGATAATGGTATCATCCACGAGCAGCTTGTCGCTGATGCGGGGATTGGTGAGATTTTTATGACAGAGAATTAACGTATTTCCTCTGTCAACCAGGGGGGTCATTCCCGGGGTAAAATATCCCACCGGATTGCCTTCTCTCTGGTAATCATGGTGCTGCCTGGCCATCCACCTCGGCTTCCGGCGCGGGTCCTTGATGCGCTCGTATCTATCGAACTTCCAGACGATATTGCCATCCCAGTCAACCTGTACAAGGTCGAGCATATCCTGATAGCCGTATTTGAAATTCCTGGCGCCGGTGCTGCCCATGATATAACCGCCGGGCAGCATCTTGTTGGGAAAGCCATCGAATCCCTGCCACTGGTTGACCACATTGCCGTTCATATCAATCAGGATGGCCCCCGCGCTTTTCGCCTGATGCAGGGTAGCCTGGAACAGGGTATAGCCATTCCAGCATTTCTCAGGATAATAAATGGTCGTACCCGTGGGATAGATAGTGGGCGGCATAATTTCCACCTCCCGTGATTATCGGTTCGGGAACAGTATATATGTATTATAGCGATAGTGACAAGGAAGGGGAGGAAAGAGGAGTTGGAGCCCGCCTAAACTAAATATAATGGCTCACTAACTATTGACAAATTGGTAATTTAGTGGTAATAATATTACTAGAGGTGCGACAGATGGAAATTGGGATGAGTAAACAGTTGACTATGGACCAGATTATTAAAAAACAGTCCTATACACCAACCTACGAGGATATCTTCCCCAAAGTAAGACCACTATTGATTATGATTAACCAAGCTCTCGAGGATAATATTCCGAAAGTAAAAGATTTTTTTGAGGCCCAAGGCAAGGGTATCGATAGATACCTCTTTCCGCACTTAGTTCGTTTCTATGTAAAGAGCCACTTGGAAACTGCTGACTTAACAATCAAGATGGATGAAGAGGAGGAACCAGAAGCCGATTACCAATTTGAAAGACTGGTGAACAACGGACTATCGGGTACGTATAACGGTTTTCGTTTTCGAGTCTTGAAAGCGGACAAGGGTGAATTACCCATACCATTCTCAGAAACAAAGAGTAAATATTATTACCAGCAACTTCCCTTACTACCGGACTTGCCTCTTGATTCGGAATTTATTCGGCCAAACCTTGTAGTTCTTTGGGAAGTGAATACTAAATATGATTTTTACCAACTACGTCTTGCCTGTCCAAAGTCTGGATATAAGACACGTGATTCAGTTGAAGCTTATTTTAACGAACCAGTTCCGCATGCCGCCGAGGTAATTAAGGCTAGAAAACCAAACGTAATAGAAGAAGATATAGAACTGGTTAAAAAAGAAACTGAAAGTAAGGTGAGAATAATCGATGATTTACGGCGACAGGATAAAACAAGCCCGTGAATATTGTGGATTAACACAAACTGAACTAGCTAAAAGAATAGGGGTAAATCAGTCTGCTATTGCCCACATAGAAAGTGGTAGAAATACTCCAACTGAAGATTTGTTGACCGCCATTGCAGAACAGACAGGTTTCATGCCCCCCTTTTTTTTCAAAGAGCCAGCAAACGATTTTCCCATAGGCACACTTGCTTTTAGAGCGCGTAACTCACTCACAACGCGCGAGTTTAATAAAGCATATCAACATGCAAATATACTTTTTGAATACGTGCTAAAAATGGCTGAGAAATTTCACTTACCACCAGTCAACTTACCAGTGGTCAATGAGGAGCCAGCTAAATCCGCTCAAATTACAAGAGAAACTTTTGGCTTACATCCCAATACGCCCATTAGTAATTTAATGCTCACTATTGAAAAGAACGGTGTTTTTATGTTGGCACTTCCAGTTATACTGAAAAAAATAGACGCATTTTCGACATGGGCTGATTTGTCAAGACCCGTAATTGCAATATCTTCTGGAAAACCGTCCGATCGAATAAGATTTAGTATTGCACACGAATTAGGGCATCTTATCATGCACCGAGTCAAAAAAGGCCGTATAGTTGAAATGGAGAACGAAGCCAACAACTTCGCTGCAGAGTTCTTGCTGCCTGAAAAAGCTATGAGGCTAGAAATTCACTTGCCAGTCACTTTAACAAGTATAGCAAGATTAAAACCTCGATGGGGTGTTTCTATTCAAGCCCTCATACGGAGAGCTAGGGATTTAGGAATCATCATTGATCGTCAATATAGATATTTATTTGAGCAACTATCTCGACGTGGGTGGAGAGTAAACGAACCAGCTAATCTTGATATCCCTAAAGAAAAACCACGCCTAATTCCGAAAATGATCGAGCAACTGTATGAGGACTCTAGTATCATAGAATCAATTGCAAGAGATATGAATCTTTCAAAAGAAAAAGCAATCGAGCTTATAAAAGAATATGTAAAAATAGAACGTATGCCATTTATAGAATATCAAGCCACTACAGAACAGATACGTAATTT
>JBGPRB010000131.1:0-8766 GCA_041489355.1 Dehalococcoidia bacterium | reverse complement strand
TTCCGTTAATAATGACACGTATTTACGTTTGACGCCTATCTGGGCTTATGATAACATGGAAGTAATTAATCGGGCTGTTTCCCTGAGGAATTCCGTTTAAAAAATCCCTTTGGGAATTATTTCCGGTATCAGGAGAAGAAGGCGTGCTGGTTGAAGAAGAGTTAGCGAAATTTTCACCCGGGCGAGACACCGTGCTGACTATCGGTGTCTTTGACGGCGTTCACCTCGGTCATAAGCACCTGATTTCTGAGCTGGTTAAGCAGGCCGGAGAAAGAAAGTTGCTTTCCGTTGTTGTGACCTTCCGTCAGCACCCCGAGGATCTGCTGTCGTCGGAGAAAAAGCTGCCCTTCATTACCGATATCAAAACGAGAATAACGCTTCTCCACGAGGAAGGCGTCGGTATCGTCGTACCGTTATCCTTCACGGCGCAGCTGGCCCGCCTTGACGCCCGCCAGTTCATTAATCTGCTGCAAAAACACCTTAAGATGCGCGGACTGGTCGTCGGTCCTGACTTTGCCCTGGGAAAAGAAAGGCAGGGTAACATCGATACCCTCCGCCGATTGGGTCGGGAAATGGTTTTCAGCGTCACCGTGGTACCTCCGCTGACCGTCAACGGCGAGGTAGTCAGCAGCACCGCCATCAGGAAGGCGCTGGCTGACGGCAACATGAAGAAATTCAAAGAGTTAACCGGCCATTCCTTCAGCCTCCACGGAAAAGTGGTTACCGGGGCCGGCCGGGGAGAAGGCCTGGGCTTCCCTACCGCCAATCTGGACGTAAGCTCCGGGCAGGCTATCCCTCCGGACGGCGTTTATGCCGGCCTGGCTCATATTGACGGCAAAGTATACCATGCTATGACCAATATCGGGCGAAACCCGACCTTCGGTAACACCGAGCGCACCATAGAGTCTTACCTTATCGATTATAGCGGTGACCTGTATCGGCACGAGCTTTCCGTCGATTTTGTGGCTCGAATCCGTGATGAGAAGAAGTTTGCCAGCGTTGAAGAACTAAAGAAACAGATAGCCGAGGACGTCAGGCAGGGAAAAACTTTACTTGAGTCTATGGATGTGAACTAATTATGGAAACCGTAAATAAACCAGTTAATACCAAAGACTTGAATTATCTGCTCAGGCGGGCAGTGGCTGAAATTATTGTAGAGGACGAGCTGGTCCAGTTGCTCAGTTCCGATAAGAAGCTGCGCCTCAAGTTCGGTCTCGACCCCAGCGCCCCTGACATTACCCTCGGTCATACGGTCGTCTTTAGAAAACTGCGTCAATTTCAGGAGTTGGGTCACCAGGTCATCCTGATAGTGGGGGACTGGACGGCCCAGATAGGCGACCCGAGTGGGGTTTCGGCGACACGTAAAATGCTCTCGGCGGAACAGGTCAAAGTCAACGCCGATACCTACATGAAGCAGTTCTTCATGGTTGTCGATAAGGAAAAGACCGAGGTAAAGTGGCAGAGCGAGTGGTTCGGCAAGTTCGACCTCGCTGACGTTGTCCGCCTGACCAGCAAGTTTACCGTCGCCCAGTTCCTGGCTAGGGACGACTTTAATAAAAGATTTAACGAGGGACGGCCGATTGCCATCACGGAATTGCTCTACCCGCTACTGCAGGCTTACGACTCCGTGGCTATACAGGCTGATGTTGAATTCGGCGGTACCGACCAGAAATTCAACTTGCTGGTCGGACGGGAGCTCCAGTCCATGGAGGGACAAAAGCCGCAGCAGGTCTTCATGGTGCCGTTACTGGTGGGTACTGATGGGGTACAAAAGATGAGTAAAAGCGTGGGCAACTATATCGGCATCGCCGAGCCGCCGGAGGATATCTACGGCAAAACGATGTCTATCCCCGATAGGCTTATTATGCAGTACTTCGAGTTGGTGACCGATGTCCCTGATGAAGAGCTTGCGGAATTCAAAAAGCAGCTTGAAAATGGTAGCGTTAACCCGATGGTGCTTAAAAAACGCCTGGCCAGTGAAATCGTAACCCAGCTTTACAGCGAGAAGGAAGCTAAAGAGGCCGAAGAGCATTTTGAAAAAGTGGTGCAGAAGAAAGAGCTGCCGGAAGAAATACAGGAGCATCGTCTCTCATTTAATGCTCTTCGCTTTTCCACCGGAGAGGTTGATGTCCGGCGGTTACTTACGGCAACCGGTACGGCTGCCAGCGCCAGCGAAGCCAGCCGTCTCATTAATCAAGGAGCGGTGGAAATAGGTGGTAAGAAGGTAACCAGGTACCAATTCCAGGTTTCCAGTGGCAGCGTTGTCAAAGTCGGTAAACACCGCTTTGTTAAAGTGATTAATACAGATTAAATATTAGAGGAGACGAACACATGGCACAATTGCGTATTCCCGGCCCTACCCCCTGCCCGCCCGAGGTCCTCAAGGCGATGGCCTGGCCCATGATAAACCATCGCGGGCCGGAGTTCCACCAGATGCTTACCGACGTTACTGAGGACCTGAAAAAGGTATTCCAGACCAGGAACGATGTCCTGATACTGACCGGCTCCGGTACCGGCGGCCTGGAGGCGGCGGTGGTGAATATGTTATCGCCGGGGGATAAGGTATTATCGGTCTCCATCGGTGTTTTCGGCGACCGTTTTGCCGGTATCGCCAAGCAGTTCGGTGCCGATTTAGTTTCACTAAAGGTGGAGTGGGGCAAGGCGGCTGACCCTGATACTATTAAAAAGGCAATTAAGGAAAATCCCGGGGTAAAAGCCGTGCTGGTGACCCATAACGAGACCTCTACTGGCGTGACCAATGACCTCGGCGCTATCAGCAAGGTAGTAAAAGACGCCGGCAAGCTCCTTATCGTCGATGCCATCAGCAGCCTCGGGTCCATCAACCTGCCTGTTGACGACTGGCATTGTGATGTTGTTATTACCGCCTCCCAGAAAGGGTGGATGGTCCCGCCCGGCCTGGCTATGGTCAGCGTCAGCCCGGAGGCCTGGAAAGCTCATACCGAAGCTAAAATGCCCCGTTTCTACTGGGACTTTACCAGGGCTAAAAAGAATCTGGATGAGAAGAAAGAGAATCCCTGGACACCGGCCGTTTCGATTGTATATGCCCTTACGGTGGCTCTTAAAATGATGCTGAAAGAGGGTATCACCAACATCTTCGACCGTCACGCTCATATCGGCCAGATGACCCGTGACGGCATTAAAAAGCTGGGGTTGCCTCTTTTTGCCGAGAAGAGCCACGCCTCGAACACGGTTACATCCGTGGGTATCCCGGCAGGCCTTGACGGCAAGAAGCTGCGCCAGATTCTAAGGGAAGAATACAAGGTGGTGCTGGCTGGCGGTCAGCAGACGCTCGATGGTAAGATATTTCGCATCGGCCACCTCGGCATGGTCAATGATAAGGATATCAAAGAAGTGCTTGCGGCCATAAAAGCGGTTTTACCCAGGGCCGGCTTTACCGGAGTGAAAAAGTAAGGAAAGTCCTATGGCGGATACGCGAAAAAAAGTACTGGTTACCGACGAAATCTCCGAAGAAGGCATCGAAATTCTACGGAAAGAGTCCCATGTAGATATCAGGGTCGGACTGAAACCGGAGCAGATCATCGCCGTTATCGGCGATTACGAAGCCCTGATGGTGCGCAGCCAGACCAGGGTCACGGCAGATATCATCGAGGCGGGCAAGAATCTGCAGGTCATCGCCCGGGCCGGCGTCGGTATCGATAATGTTGATGTCGAGGCGGCGACAAGGTGCGGCGTCGTCGTGGTGAACGCCCCCACCGGCAATACCGTCTCCGCCGCCGAACACACTATCGCCCTTTTGCTGGCTCTGGCACGCAATATCCCTCAGGCGAATGTCGTCCTCAAGAGCGGCGTGTGGAAGCGTAATGAGTTCATGGGCACCGAGTTGAGGGGCAAAACGCTGGGTATCATCGGGCTGGGCAATGTCGGTTCGGAGGTGGCGAAGCGGGCGCAGGGATTCGAGATGAAGCTGCTGGGCATCGACCCCCTGGTTTCTCTGGAATACGCCAAGAAGCTTGGCGTGACGCTTGTCGAGCTGGAGCAATTACTGCAGGAATCGGACTTTATTACCCTGCACATTCCGCTGACGGCCCAGACCAGGGACATGATTGGAGCGAAAGAGCTGTCGCTGGTCAAGCCGACGGTGCGCATCATCAACACCGCCCGGGGCGGTCTCATTGACGAAAAAGAGCTGGTTAAGGCTATTCGGGAAAAGAGAGTAGCCGGCGCGGCGATAGATGTCTTTGAGAAAGAGCCCTGCACACAGAGTATCCTTTTCAGTGAGGATAATATTATCGTTACGCCCCACCTGGGCGCTTCCACCACCGAGGCGCAGGTACTGGCGGCCAGGGATGTCGCCGAACAGATTGTCGACGTTTTCAAGGGGCAGCCTGCCCGGTCGGCGATTAACGTTCCTTACATACCCTCGGAGACTCTCGCGGCGCTGGCGCCTTACATGAAGCTGGCTCCTACGTTATGTAAACTGGTCTATAAACTGGGCGAAGGACAGGCGAAGACTATCCGTATCAAATACGAAGGTGATATTGCCAATTATGACACCAATGTCCTCAAAGCGGCAGTGGTCGGCGGCCTGCTCGAAGGCAGCGAGGAAAGGGTCAATATCGTTAACTGCAACCTGATAGTCGCCAAGCGCGGCCTGACCGTCATCGAAGAGAAGGAGGCCACCTGCGCCAACTACGCCAGCCTTCTTACCGTAGAGATAACTACCACCACGAAAGTATGCGCCGTGGCCGGGACTGTCATGCATAATGAATCGCATATCGTACGTATCAACGATTACTGGCTTGATATCGTCCCTACTCCCGGCTCCTATTTCCTGTTCACCGACCAACTTGACCGGCCCGGCTTTATCGGGGCGGTGGGTAAAATTACCGGTGACGCCAATGTAAATATCAGCTCCATGCACCTTGGTCGCCTCAAACCGAGAGGTCAGGCTCTGCTGGTGCTGACCCTGGATGAACCACTGCCGGAAAAACAGCAGCAGCAGATACTCTCCATCCCGGACGTCTACTCCGTTAAGCTGGTCGCGCTTTAGTCGCCAGGGGAATCTTCGCTGGCAACATATACCTCGGGCAGTAATTTCCTCTACGTATAGCGTCTGATTTTTATGCTCGGCAAAACGGAGGAAAAGCCATGATAAATATAAAACGTCCTGCATTAATACTGGTATTATTCTCGTTGCTGGTGGGGTCGTCCTTAGCCATCAACGGGTGTGACTATATCACCGGGGAGGCAATCCTTCCTGTACAGGAAGGACCGGCACTGACTCAGCCGCAGGTGGTCAAAAATATTACCCCCGAAGAAGCCAACACGATGATTATGATAAGTAGCTTTCCCATTCAGATTATTGATGTCAGGACACCGGAAGAATATGCTGGCGGGCATATTGAAAATGCCGTAAACGTCAATTATAATTCGGGAAACTTCAGCGATGAAATCAGCCGGTTTGATAAGGACAGGACGTATCTCATCTACTGCCGGACCGGAGCACGTAGCGCCGGCGCCCGCGATATTATGAAAGAACTCGTTTTTCAAAAGATTTACAACATAGACGGCGGCATTACGGACTGGATAGCGAAAGGCCTGCCGGTGGTTAAGTAGATGCTGGTATTAATATAATTCCATATCTGTCACAAAGCTATCAACTCAACTCTTTAGATTTATTGGCTCTTTTTTCCTCTCCCCACCGTGGGAGAGGACTAAGGTGAGGGGGTAAAATTAAAGCAGAATTTCACCCTCACCCTGCCCTCTCCCATCGAGGGAGAGGGCATTATATGGCACTGGATATCATAAGGCGATAGTAAATTGGAAATAAAGAAATTATTAGGAAATTTTAAATTCAGCCATTTCGAGACGGGCGTCTGGATTGCCATTACTGTCCGTTTTCTCGGCATGTTTTCTTTTGCCATTTACGGGCCGTTTTTCCTTTTATATCTCAGCCAGACCCGCGGACTGACCATGACAGCGGCTGGAATGGTGGTAGCCATATCTTCCCTGGCCAACGCCGCGAGCCAGGCGCTGGGCGGTATAGTTACCGACAGGTTCGGGCGCAGGAAATCTATGGTGTTCTTTTCCATGCTGGATGTACTGTTCAACATCGCCCTGACGTTTATGATTGCGGTTTCCACACCGGTATGGTCTATTGCTATCGTTTATTTTGTGGAGGGTTTTATCGTCGGCATGAAGCAGCCGGCTACCACCGCCATTATCATCGACCTTGCCCCCAGGCAGCGGCTGACCGAGGCTTACAGCCTGGCGCAAATCGTGGCGAATATCGGCTGGATAATCGGCCCGCTACTGGGTGGCTTTATGTTCTCTTCGTTTTCCTATGCCTATCTTTTTGCTATTGCCGTGCTGACAAGTATAGCCTGCCTTATATTAACACTGGCCGCCCTTAAAGAATCTTATACAGGCACCAAAGGGGAATCCAGCTTTCACGCCGCTTTTTCAATAAAAGCAGACAGAGCCTTGCTTACATATATCGGCCTGAACCTGATGGTATTCATCGTCTATGTGCAGATAGTGAATATGTACTCTGTCTTCGTCGTGAACGAGTTGGGTTTTACGGCGACCCAGTACGGACTGCTGCTTACGATTGCTTCAGCGTTTGCCGTTATCTTCCAGTACCCGGTGACCCGCATGGTGGCTATGAGGATGGGTGATAAAAACGCCCTATTTTTAGGAAGCTTCATCTTTGGACTGGGCTATTTATCCCTCGGCTGGATTACCAGCTTCGCGTGGTCTATTGTCGCTATTCTCGTTATCACGCTGGGAGAACTCCTTTTCGTCCCTTCGGCATCTTCAACGGTTGGCAGGCTCGCTGCGCCGGACCAGCGGGGGCGCTACATGGGCCTTCTGGGGGCTGGTTCGGGGTTGGGTATAGCTATCGGACCGCTGCTGGGTGGGGTATTGTTTGATGTCACTTCCGGCGCTCCGCCGCTGATGTGGGGAGCCTTCGCTGCCATCGCTTTCTTAGCCGGCCTGGGTTTCCTGCGCTGGTTTCAGGCGTACAAAAATCGAATTATATAAAACGGTTAGAAGGGTTCATAGTTGGTTAAATCGTAATAAGGTAAACCCCTGGTAGTACTCTTCTGCTCCAATCCCCAGGATATTAATGCGCTTTCATATTTACGCTTAACAACCTGCCTGGTATCTTTAGCTCCTTTATACAGCTCATCAACCACCGCTCTATCGTTGCCGTTGGCCTTCATTTCATTTAACGATACCCTTATATGGTCAATCAAGTCCTCTGAGTGTAAATCTAATCCTTGAATTTGTAAATACAGCTTTCCAGCGTCAGGGTCTCGACTGGCAAATTTGTAGAGCATCTGACGTATAAACCAGTATTCTTTTTTATTTTTAAAAGTTCCTCTCTCTAAAATTTTTCTCGCTTTACTTTTTACCAGACCAGGAGTGACCTGTTTCTCAACAGAAAGCCTTCTTATTGCTCTATCTAGAAATACGCCAAGTACTAACGCACCAAAAAATATGCCAATAGTCCACTTAATAGCGAACCCTTCAAACATATTGGGTGAATATAATGTAATAGCGATAACTGCCCCACATACAAGCAGAATCGCACTTAATATTTCTATAAGGTCGTTTTTTCTCATCATCATCACCTCTAAAATATGTGACACAATGATAGCAAGTCTTCTGTAATCAGTCAATCGCATCATTATAAATTGACTTGACATATCGTCAATGTTATCATAATCTCAGAGATATATCGATATGTCTGCACTTACTGAGCTTTACCAGCAGATAGCCCTTTGCCATAAGTGTGAAATAGCTAAACTACGCACTAAAGTCGTGCCCGGTGAAGGCGCGGAAAACGCCGATATCATCTTTATCGGCGAGGCGCCCGGCTGGCATGAAGACCAGCAGGGACGCCCCTTCGTCGGACAGGCCGGACAGTTCCTTGACAGGTTGCTCGCTTCCATCAACCTCAATCGCCAGCAGGTCTATATTGCCAATGTCATCAAGTGCCGCCCGCCCGATAACCGCGACCCCCTCCCCACGGAAATACAGAACTGCCGTCAATGGCTGGACAGCCAGATTGCGATAATCAAACCCAAGATGATTGTCACCCTGGGTCGCTACTCTATGGCGATGTACTTCCCGGGAAAAAGCATCAGCAAGATTCATGGTACCGCGGTAAAGCGTAATAATGTAATCTACTATGCCATGTATCACCCGGCCGCCGCCCTTCACCAGCAGAGCCTGCGCCAGGCTATAGAAGCTGATATGCTCAAAATTCCCAGGCTACTGGCTGAAGCCAGGAATGTTCAGGAAGCCAGGCCGTCCGCCTCAGGCGGGCAGCAGCTGAATATGTTCGAGGTTTAGATTTATGTCAAAGCTAAAGTTAAAAGTCATCCCTCTCGGTGGACTGGGGGAAATCGGCAAGAACATGATGGTGCTGGAATACGACAATGACATCATCATTATTGACGCCGGCCTGATGTTCCCCGAAGAAGAAATGCTCGGTATCGACCTGGTTATCCCGGACGTGACTTATGTTATCGAAAGAAAGGAAAAAGTAAGAGGTATCATCATCACCCACGGTCATGAAGACCACATCGGCGCCCTGCCCTATTTGCTGCCCCAGCTTGATAATGTGCCGGTTTACGCGACGAAACTTACCAATGGACTTATCCGCGTCAAACTAAAGGAAAGGAAGACACGCGAGGGAGTCAACCTTAAGGTATTGGACTACGGAAAAGAAATCGCCCTCGGCAGGTTTAAAGTCGAGCTGTTTCCTGTCTGCCA
>JBGPRB010000130.1:0-8816 GCA_041489355.1 Dehalococcoidia bacterium | reverse complement strand
CAGCCGGTAAAACGTGTTTTTCAACCGGGTATTCCATCTGGAGAAAAACGATACCGGACTTCGGCAACAGAGGAGTCGCCGGATGTTATCAGTTCACGGAAAAGGCTGGAAGCTCTGGCGGAAAAGGCGGCCACTTTAAGACCCGGAGCGAATCCTTCTGATTCTGCACCATCTAAACAGGAACTGCGGCAGGTCACTGATGATGTCTGGAAGAAATACGGCCAATCGTCAGCCGGGGTAGTTATCGATGGCTGGCGTCTCCCCCCTGTCGATATCCTGGACCTGACTCCTGAGGTCTCCTTCAGCGATGCCGATAACCAGCAGAGGGCCAAGCTTATCGAGGAAACGCTGGTCAGCTATGGTGTCGACGCCAAGGTTGTGCAGATTAACGCCGGCCCCACCGTTACCCAGTTCGGCGTGGAACCGGGCTGGGACATTAGATATAAGGAAATTAAAGAGAAAGACCGTGACGGCAACGTACAGGTCAGGAAGGAAGAAGTGTCCCGGACCAGGGTCAAGGTGGAGAGGATTAACTCCCTGTCCAACGACCTTGCCTTAGCCCTGGCGGCGCCCACTATCAGGATTGAAGCCCCTGTGCCGGGAAAAGCCTTCGTCGGCGTTGAGGTGCCCAATACGACGTCAGATTTAGTCAGCCTGCGCGGCGTGGTCGAGACCAGCACTTTCCAGAAGCTGGTTTCCAAGACCAGAATGGCGCTGGCGCTGGGTAAGGGCGCCGGCGGCGAGGCTATCGCTGCTGACCTGACCAGGATGCCTCACCTGCTTATAGCCGGGGCTACCGGCAGCGGCAAGACGGTCTGTCTGAATACCGTTATCTGCTGCCTGATGATGCATAATACTCCCAACGATGTCCGCTTTATCCTCATCGACCCCAAGAGAGTGGAGTTGACACAATATAACAGCATACCCCACCTTGCCACCTCGGTAATCGTCGATACCGCCAAGGCTCTGTCTGCTCTACGCTGGCTATTGCAGGAGATGGACCAGCGCTATCAGAAGCTGGCTGCCGCCGGCGCGCGGCACATCGAGGGATACAACAAAAATAAATCGGGTAGCGAAAAACTGCCTTATCTGGTCCTGATAATTGACGAGCTTGCCGACTTAATGATGTCTGGCTTTGACGAGGTTGAAACCAACCTGTGCCGTCTGGCACAGTTGGCCCGCGCCACCGGCATCCATCTGGTCGTGGCGACACAGCGTCCCTCGGTGGACGTGGTCACCGGGCTCATCAAGGCCAATTTCCCCACGCGCATCAGCTTCGCCGTTACCTCTCAGGTGGACTCGCGCACCATCCTCGATGGCGCCGGCGCCGAGAAGCTTTTAGGCCGCGGCGACATGCTTTTCATGCCCACCGAGGCGGCCAAGCCCAAGCGTCTTCAGGGCTGTTTCCTCTCCGATGCCGAGATTGAAAGGCTGGTGTATTTCTGGGGAAGCCAGAGGAAAGACGAACCTGATAAGCTTAAAATGGAGACGCTCATCGCCACCACCCCGTCCGGCACTATCGGCGGCCACCCCCGCGACCCCCTCCTGGAGCAGGCCAGGGAGCTTGCCAGGCAGTACGATAATGTTTCCACATCCTTTTTGCAGAGGAAACTGCACATTGGCTACCCCCGCGCCGCCCGCCTCATGGAGCAGCTCGAAGCCTTTATGCAGCAGGAAGAGGAGCAGAAAAACGAAGAGAGCATGGATGGCGGAGAGGGGGAGGACAGTACAGGTTAATTAACGGGATGAGTAATTCGTTCATAGAAGGTATTAATATCCTGAATATATTGCAGTGTTTCCTCCTTTACAGCTAAAATACCAGAAAACGATACAAAGGGGGGCTATATGTATAACAAAATACTTGTACCGCTGGATGGTTCGGAACTAGCCGAGGTAACGCTATGGTACGCCGCGAGACTGGCCGGTAGGCTGCAAGCCTCTCTCACTCTGGTTTACGTCACTAATCCTGATGAACTGACATCCCGGCATATGTATGAATGTTATCTCAAAGATACCGTCGTCAAGGTCAAGACGGATGCTGAGAAAATCGCTGCGGAAACACAGGGCGGCGATATCGTCGTCGATTACAGGATACTTAAAGGCGACCCTCCCGAAGAGATTATCGATTACGCTGATAAAAATAAAATCGACCTTATTATTCTATCTACCCAGGGGAAAGGCGGCATCAAGCGCTGGGCAATGGGTAATGTGGCGAACAAAGTAGTCGGGGCTACACGTAAACAGGTGCTTCTTATCAGAGCCAGGGGTGCGCAATCGGACGTTTACAAAGACAGGCTTGTCAAGGTGCTCGTACCTGTCGATGGTTCACAAGAAAGTGAATCGATACTCCATTTTGTTACCTATTTAGCGTCCAGGCTTGGTCTGGATTTGACCCTCTTTCATATGTGGGCAAGGGCATTTGAGGCATTTCCTACTAAGCAAATGCTCGATAGAGATGAAAAAATGAGAAAACAGGAAAAAGCCTATACTGAAAAGCTGGGGACAAAGCTTACCGGGCAGGGATTGCGCGTCAATACGGTTTTCAGTGAAGTCTATCAGGGTGAAGAAGCTGCGGAGATTATCAAACTGGCGGAAGAAGGAAAATTCAGCATGGTAGCCATGGCTACTCACGGCAGGTCCGGGGTCGGACGCTGGATATTCGGCAGCAATGCCAACAAGGTCTTAAACGAAGGCAATACCCCCCTCTTGCTGGTCCGGCCGGTCAAGGGTAAAAAGAAGACTATAAAAAACATCTAAGACAATCTTTCACCAAAATAAGGAGAGTTGCTGAAGCGAAGAGGAAGAGGGGTAATAAGAATTGACTTCTTCGCCTTTTCATCAGGTTTTCTTAACTATTATCCCACCACCCCGAATCCCCGGAACACCCCAATCACGATTATCGCCGCCAGTATAGCGCCCGTGGCTACCTGCGCCCACGAGTGCTGCTTCAATTCCATTCTCGCCCAGGCCACCGGCGGCAGTAGCACGAATGTCCAGGCCGCCGCGGCGCCATAGACCATAACCAGCACCACCACCGCTGCGGCCATGAAGGCGGTGTGCAGGCTTATCTTCCAGAAATAGTTTATCGTCGTAAAAATAACTATCGCTATTAAACCGGCGGTGAAGGTAACTGCCAGCAATTCCGGCGCTCCGAAGTACCAGAGCACGCCGCAGCCTATAGCCCCCAGGACACTGGCCAGTATGTAAATCCCGTGCCGCTGCTCACGCGGATTAGCGAAGATGCTGTTCAGCTTCCTGCGTCTGACCAGGTAGATGACGATGATAAATACCGGCAATACGCTGAGAACAATCGAGATTGAAGCCCATTTTAAGGCATCGATGGTGCTGGCCGCCGACTTAAAAGCAAGCAGCAGTATAACGATGAAACTCACCAGAAAAGGGTTCAATATGCTGGATGTGAGCCTGGACAGTCTTTCTCTCATTGTCAATCAGGTGCTATACTTATACTAGCCTATACTAACCTATTGTCATATATTTAAGCAAAGACTTGTCATTCCAGCGAAGCTTGTCCCATACCCTGTCCCGTGCTTGACACGGGATTGATACGGGAGCTGGAATCCAGTATCCCCACTCTGTCATTCTGAGTCCTTCCGCTGAAGGACGAAGAATCTCGGGGAGGGGGAATCAGTCTGGATTCTCAGGTCAAGCCTTCAGGCTGAAGCTTTCAGGCTGAAGCCCGAGAATGACGCTTAAAAATAAATTAAATTAAAAAGGATTGGAGAGCATGGCTGTTATTGTAAATGATAACGATGTCCGCATCGAGAGACTCACGTTAGGCTCGTGGGACACCAACACCTATATTGTGGTGTGCCAGAAGACAAATGAAAGTCTGGTGGTGGATGCCCCAGCAAAAGCCTCTGAAATCATCGCAAGCCTGCAAGGGACTAATCCCCGGTATATCCTGCTCACCCATGACCATTCCGACCACACGGGAGCCCTGGCTTCTTTGAGGTCACGCCTTAAAGTCCCCCTGGCGGCGCATGAAGCCGACTCCTCCACTTTAAAAACGCCCCCTGAGATATTGTTAAAAGACGGCGATACTATTTCCCTGGGGAATCTTAAAGTGGATGCGCCGCATGTGCCGGGTCATACGCCGGGCAGCTTGTGCTTTAAAATCGGCAAATACCTGCTCGGCGGAGATACTATTTTCCCCGGCGGCCCCGGCAAAACATGGTCGCCGGATGAATTCCGGCAGCTATTAAAATCCATCACAGAAAAGATATTTTTATTGCCTGATGATACCTTTATTTACCCCGGCCACGGCGATGGTACTACTGTAAAGAAAGCTAAGGAAGAGTACGCCGTTTTTGCCTCCCGACCCCACAGTCCCGACCTCTGCGGCGATGTCACCTGGCTGTCTGGCTAGTATTTAATTCTATAGGAAGTGATATCTCCTCTCCCCTCCGTGGGAGAGGATTAAGGTGAGGGGGCTTAAATTTCACCCTCACCCAACCTCTTCCATCAATGGAGAGGTGATTCTTCCAATAGAACAGGGATTAATGCAGCTTGGTGTTAATATCGTAAAGTGTCTAATACCTCATCTCGATGCGGTGGAAGGCTTCGGCCAGTTCGAATTTCTCTCCCTTGGCGTTCATCATGGCAAAGTCTTTCATGCGGTTCCGCATCTCCGGTGTGATATCCACCTGGCTCTTGTGGCAGCCCAGGGCAGCCAGTTTGGTATCAATGGTGTTCGTGATGTCCATTTTATAGTTGGGCTCTTCCGCCCCCCAGAACCACATCTCTCTCACCTTGTGAGGTTCCAGCCCTTCGTCGAGTAGCTCCGGATAGGCAAGATGGTCTCTCGAATACGGATAAACGGCATCCAGCGCCACGATTCCGGCAATGCGGTGGTCACGGTGCCACATGTATTTGCGGTAAGGGTCGGCGGTCGCTACGGCAAAGGGCTTATAGCGTCTTATCGCGCGCACCAGGTCCCTCCTGAACTCATGGTTATCTTCGAGGCCCTGGTCCGGGTAGTGTAAAAAAACGACATCGCTGACACCCAGCACCTTGGCCGCCGCCAGCTGCTCCTCTTCTCGGATTTTGGCCAGCTTCTCCGGTTTCAATTTCCTGTCGCTGGTGCCCTTATCTCCGTTGGTGCATATTACGTAAACGACCTTCTTGCCTTCCTGCGTCAGTTTGGCTACAGTTCCCGCGATACCGAACTCGCAGTCGTCCGGATGCGGCGAAATTACCATCAAATAAGTCTCATTTTTCATAATGCGTGAAACTCCTCGATTATGTATGTAAGGTTAGTGGATTAAGCTACCGGGACCAACCGCCTCTCCAGCGCTATCTGCAGCTCTCTGACCACATCTTCGGCGACATTCGCCCAGTTGAACCGGCTCACCGATGCTCTGATGGCGAGAGTGGACTCCGTATCCCTTGGCGGCTTTGATAAGATTGAAGCTATACTCGCAGCAATATTTCCGGGGGCATTGTCTGCTACCACATACCCCGTTTCGCCCTGCCTTATGATGTTTTTCAGGTCGCCGACGTCCGTGGCGACTAACGGCGTGCCGCAGGCAAGCGATTCCAGCGGCACCAGGCCGAAGCTTTCATAGTAAGACGGCACGACGCAAACATCGGCGGCGCTGTAGAAATAAGGCAGTTGGTCCTGTTTTATCAGCCCCTGGAAAGTGACGGAATCTTGAATATGAAGCTCCTCGGATAGCTTTTGCAGCTTCTCCACTTCAGCTTCGCTGCGCTCATCCCCGCCGATTATTATCAGTCTCAGTCCATCGTGATTTTTCATTAGAGGCATGGCTTTCAGCAACTGGTCGATGCCCTTCAAGGGGTCAACCCTGCCGACGAATAGCAGGATTTTTTCGTCCGTTAATCCCAGTTTTTGTCTGGCTGATATTTTATCTACAGGTTTGAATAGCTCCATATTGACGCCGCAGGGCACCACGCCGACTTTCTCAGGCAGGGCGCTGTAAAAGCGTACCAGGTCCTGTTTTTCCTTCTCCGTAGCCACGATAATCCGCTGGCAATCCCTCACCGTGTCCTTTTCCGAGACGATACGGAGTGCGGGTTCGCCTTCCCCGATGCCGATGGCGTTTTTCACCGCGCCGAGAGTATGGTACATGGTGAGATAAGGTATCTGCCATTTCTGCTGGAGATATCTCCCCACCAGAGCGGACAGCCAGTAGTGGCTGAATACTATGTCATACTGAAGCCCGTTATCCTTCCAGTAGTTCTCCAGATTGAAGGTAAATTCGGGAAGAGAGAAGTAGACATCCATTTTATGTATTTTTGCTTCCTTCCCCGCCTTGAGGTGAATGAGCCGTACCCCCTCTGCCAGGTCTTCGACCCGGGGGTCGGCCGGGTCATGGACGCGCGTGTACACATCTATGGAATGCCCTTTCTTACCCAGTTCACGGGCAAGCTCGCGGATATAGACACTCATGCCGCCGGTGTCCTTGGCTCCCAGGTCTCCCACCGGGCAGCTGTGAGCGGCCAGCATGGCAATCCTTAATTTGTTCTCTGTCATATGTTGTACTTCTTTCCTGATACTTAATATTATACAGCTATCTGGCACCGGTACAGGGGCACCTCTTTACCTCCGAGGTGGTATTTATAGGTTTCCGCGCCCTTGAGAAAGTCGAATCTTTTTATACCTCTCTCGATGCTGTCTTTGATAGCCAGCACTTTGCTGAGCAGTCCCGCACTCAATGCGGTATATCTCGGGTCGTAGCCGCTATTATAGAGGTAGATACAATCATTGTATTCGAAACACATAATTTCCGCCACCGGCTGACCATCCAGTTCCAGGACGCCCAGTCTCAGCAGGCCGCGTTCGGCCATGGTATCAGCCAGCAGATTGAAAAACGATTTCATCTTTTCCGTCATGAAGTTGGCTTTATCCTGCCGGCTTTCGACGAACATCCTAAAAAAAGTGTTCATGGCTGCGGGTACCGCGCCGCCGCTATCTACAAAGCGATATTCTATCTTACCTTCTTCCGATAGCCTTCTCAGTTTGCGTCGCACTTCGTGGCGCTGCTTGGTGCTCAATGCGTCAAGGTATCCTTCCCAGGCTGACGGCAAATCCATCTCCAGAGAGACGTCTTCCTTCGTGCTTACCACCTCGTTTTGGCGGTTCGCGGCCAGTGGCGCGAGGTTTTTAAGCACGGTAGAATCGGGACGAACATGCTTCAGGTCGAGATGCTTTATTCCGCTCTTCTTCAAATCATCCATCAATACGTTGAAGAAGTCCTGCTCCCTGCCCGGAACAATAATAAAGTCGAGATAGTCACAGACGTCGGTGCCCCCGATAAGACAGGCCGTCCCGTCCTTCACCATCAACGGCGCAATACCGATGACCTTATCCCCACCCCGCACCGTGCGTATATACATTTCCGCCCCCCCACCGAATACCCGCCACCAGACCCGCATCCAGGCCGGCAAAACAAACACGGAAGACCAGTTAAGAATTTGTTGGGAATCGGTCCGGTAAGAGTCCAGGTTTGCCAGACTATCTTCGATGATGGTGTAGTTCATGATATCTTATATTAATAGTCTAACATGTTACCATTGGTAGAGCAATGTAACTATTGTCACATCATGAAGCCTAAAACTTTTAGAGATTGACAAAGAGGCATATATAAGCTAATCTCTTAGCGAGTCAGGTATAATCCCGGTAAGTAAAATCTAAAGAAAGAGGTAGTAATAATGAAGCAAATTATTCTCTACAATCTGGCACCTCACGTAACCGATGCACAGTATAAAAAGTACGTGAAAAATGAGAAAGGTCCGCTGCTTGACAGCCTGCCGGGGGTTAAAAAGTTTGAGCTGGTTAAAATAACAGGCTCGATGAAGGGAGAGATACCTTACAAGTATGTAGGTATCATGCACATAGCGGACCCGGAGAAATTTAACAAGGAAGCGGCTCCCTCAAAGAAGTTCCAGGACTTCGCGGCTAAATGGAGCACCATGGTGAACCCGGACTTCCATACCCTCATGGGTGAAGAAGTCTACTAGGTTTACCATACCGGTAAATTATCAGGCGAAAGAATATATAATAAGCTATCGTCAAAGCTATAACATCCTGTTAAAAATACAGTCGTGGGAGTGACATTATGAATTTAGAGCACCTGTTGACCGATGAAGACCGGCAGATTCGGGAGGCGGTAAGAGATTTTACCGGGAAAGAGATTATCCCCAATACCAAAAAACTGGAAACAGACTACGCATTTGTGGAAGAAGTCCATCAGAAGCTTGTGGGCATGGGAATTCAGGCGGCGGGGTATCCTGCGGAATACGGCGGGGGCGACGGCTCCAGCACCGCTCTCGGCATTATCTGTGAGGAACTCGCCAGGGGGGATGGTGGTATAAGTCTCTCCACGGGTATCAACTGGGGTCTTATTCTAAAACCGGCGGTAGTAGCCGGGAACAAGGCTGTGATGGACAGGTTTATCCCGGCCTTCTGTAGCAGGAAATTAGCCTATGCCTGCCTTTCCATGACCGATGAAGCTGGAGGTGCTGATTCCGAGAACCCGCTATTAGCCGGCGCCGGCATTAAAACGACAGCTAAACTGGAGGGTGACGAGTATGTGATAAACGGGAACAAGTCGTGGCCTACTCATGGCGGTATAGCGGAATGCTACCTGACCATATGTACCACTGACACCAACGCGGGGGACGATGGTATCGCCCTGATATATGTTCCCAAAGATGCACCGGGGCTTTCGTTTGGAAAGCCGGAAAAGAAGATGTTGTTCAAAACATCGGTAAATTGTTCGGTGCATTATGATAATGTTCGTGTGCCCAGGGAATATCGACTCGCCGGTCCCGGT
>JBGPRB010000129.1:0-8845 GCA_041489355.1 Dehalococcoidia bacterium | reverse complement strand
TGATTGTCAATTATTCTATGGAGCTTAACGTAGATGCTCTTGATTTCACTGTTTAATTATTTTAGATTATATTAAGTCGTAAATTATGAAACAATGAGGTAATGGAATAAGGAAGGACTGAAAACGATGAGCAAAGTCGAAGATAAAGAATATGACCTCTGGATATTGTTGAGCCGGGTATATCACCTTATAGCCATGTTAAGAAAACTGGAGCTTTCAAAATACGATATTCTACCGGTACAATCATATATTTTATTTATTATCAAAGCCCTCGGCGATGAAACTACTCCCTCAAAAATATCCGAATATGTTTATCAACAGAGAAGTTCAGTCTCGGACATTCTCAACAGGATGGTAAAGCAAGCCCTGATAAGAAAAACAAACAAATCTGGTGGTAATAAGCGTGTTATAGTTACCCTAACAGACAAGGGCGAAAAGGCTTTAACCCTTTCCGAAAACAGAGAATATCTCCACAAAGTAATGTTATCACTGACTGAAGAAAAAAAACGCCAACTTGAGTCAGCCCTAGAAATATTGCGGGATAGTGCCATCAATGAACTTTCTATCACCCAAAAGACGATTATGCGGCCTTCGCAGATATCGAAGTACTATCGTCAGAAAAACCTAATGTAACTAACACGGATTCAGGGTAAGGTTGGCTCTTTAAAGGAGGCGGAATATGTCAACCGTACACGGCGATAAAAAAGTCAGAGATGCGAGCAACTGGCAGGAGTCCTTTACTCCAACTTGTTCCGAGCGCGTTCAGAGAGTGAAAAATCGTGTTCTCAGACCGATGGAGATTTGCCTGGAGCGTGCTCATGCCGAGATGAAGGCTTTAGAACAATACAAGAACGAACCCAGAGTCATTCAGCGGGCACGCATCTTTGAGACCTATCTTAAAGAGAAAACCATCTATATTCTGGAAGATGAGCTCATCGCAGGCAATATCACCAGCAAAATACGCGGTGCTTCATTCTCCAGTGAAATGTCTCGTTTTGTAGATGAAGAGCTCGGCGACCCGGTAAAAGACTTTGAGATTCGCCCGTACGAAAAAATTATGATTACCCCTGAGGAGAGGAGAGAGATTCGGGAAGTGCTTATCCCCTACTTCAAGGGGAAGACTCTTGGCGATTATATTCTGGAAATAGCCGACGCCGAAGTCAAGGAAAAGGCTTTCTCGGTGACCTCTTCCTGCCCTCACATTCCTGTCATCGCTGATTTATCATTAGACAAAGACATTGGCCACCAGATGGCCAATTATGAAAAGGTGCTCCATAAAGGTCTCAAAGGCATCAGAGAAGAGGTCGAGTGGTATATGGCCCAGCTCGACCAGCCGTATCAGCACTTTGGGCTTCAGGAGAAGCGTGACTTCTACAAGGCGGTACTGATTGCACTTGATGCGGCTATGGCCTACGCTAGGAGGTACGCTGACTTAGCGCGGGAAGTAGCTGCTAGAGAAGGCAACCCCAAGCGCAAGCAGGAACTCGAACACATCGCCGAGGTTTGTCAGCGGGTACCGGCAAATCCTGCCAGGGACTGGTGGGAAGCCTCACAGTCCGTATGGATGATTCATGTCCTCATCCATTGCGATGTCTACAACCTTGCCAACTCCCTGGGCCGCTTCGACCAGTATATGTATCCCTTCTACAAGAAATCAGTAATTGACGAGAAAACGATGAGCCATGACGAAGCTCTGGAGCTGCTAGAATGTTTCTGGATAAAGTTTAATGAGTGGGCTATACTCCTTAGCTATGACGTTGCCAGTTACCAGCCAGGGCAGGGGCTAAGTCAGACGATAACCATCGGGGGCCAGACCCAAGATGGCAGAGATGCCTGCAACGAAGTTACCATGCTCTGTCTGGAAGCTGAGGAACAACTAGCCCGGCCCCAGCCAGAATTTGCCATGAGAATATGGGAAGGGACACCTGATAATTATCTAAAGAAAGCCACCGAGCTCATCCGTCTGGGCTGGGGTAAGCCAAAATTTATTGGCGACCGGAAAGCTATTAAAATGATGGCTAAGGCCTATCCTGATAGAACCATCGAGGACTGGCGAGAGTGTGTGATGATGGGCTGTTCGGAGCTTTGTTTGCCTCATATTACCATGCAACATAGCTGGGAAGGGGTTTGCATTCTACCCAAGATACTGGAACTGGCGCTGAATGACGGAAAGTGTGCCCTCTGCGGCCGACAGATAGGGCCCTTGACCGGTGATCCCAGGAATTTTGAGTCTATGGCAGCAGTGAGGCGGGCGCTTCAGGAGCAGGTGTTTTACTGGATGAAGCATATGACCAAGGGCATAAAAGTAGTGAAGGAAGCACAGGCTGAGAGGATGATGGCTCCGTTTTGTTCTTCCCTCTCTGAGGGTCCCTTGCAGAAGGGACTTGACCTTTCTCAGGGCGGTGCTTGGTACACTACCTATGGTGTATATCTTGCTGGCCTCGCCGACACCGCTGACTCTCTAGCCGTGATTGATAAGCTGATTTACCGTGACAAGAAGGTAACATGGGACCAGTTGCTTGAGGCTATCAAAGCCAATTGGGAAGATCATGAAAACTTGCGGCAACTCTGCATTAACGGCGTACCCAAGTACGGTAATGACGATGACTTTGCCGATGGCTGGGCGTCCTGGGTCATGGACACCTGGTACGATAGCGTGGACTGGATTAACAATCAGAAGAACTTGCTGCCGTACTACGGTGGTTTATACATTGGTGCTGGGATTATCGGTCAGAACAATGTAACCTTCGGGCCCTGGCCTGGTGCTCTACCTAATGGACGCATCTATCCAAGACCTCTGGCTGACTGTATATCTCCGTCTCCAGGCGTCGATAAGAATGGCCCCACAGCTGTAGTCAAGTCAGTTAGTAAACTGCCAACACATCGGTTTGCCATGGGTGGTCCCCTGAATCTGAGGCTGAGTCGTCAGCTCCTGGCCACTGACCGCGATCTGGACAACTTTGTATCCTTCCTCAGAGCCATTGAAGAACTGGGGATATATCACACACAGTTCAACGTGATTTCATCGGAACTCCTGCGCAAGGCGATGAAAGAACCAGAAAATTATCGGGACCTGCTGGTCAGGGTAGCCAGCTACTGTGCCTACTTTTGCGAGCTTACGGAGGAGCAACAGCTTGATATTATTAATCGTACCGAGCAGCAAGCCTGGTAAAAACCTCTGCTTCTGAGAACTGAGGGCCATCTATTTAAGCAGACATTATCCCAAGGATTTAAGTGTCAAGATAAATGACACAAAGGGAGCATCAAAAGACTTGGCGAAAAATTCAGAAACGGCCACTACAAAGCGACTCGTCCTAAGCATTATCAGAATGACCGTTCACAATGGCCCGGGAATACGCACCTTAATTCTGTTCAAAGGGTGCCCGTTACGTTGCCTGTGGTGTTCGACGCCGGAGGCTCAGAAGGACGAAGCTGAGATTGCTCTTTACTCGGATAGATGCATTCATTGTGAACAGTGTGTCCCGGTCTGCCCCACGAACGCCATAAACTTAACGGGCGAGACGGTGAGCATTAATCGTTCTATGTGCAACAACTGCGGCAAATGTGCTCAGGTTTGCTACACAGAAGCCATAAAACTTCTAGGACAGGAGATGACTATTGAAGAACTGCTTACGGAGGCGAAAAAGGACGCCATTGTCTACAAACACTCCCGTGGCGGAGTCACCATCTCAGGAGGAGAGCCCCTGTTGAACCCTGAATTCACTCAGGAATTGCTTCGGGCATTCAAAGAAGAGAACATCAGTGTTGGAGTTGATACCTGCGGTCATGTGCCCTGGACGAACATTGAGAAAGTGTTACCCTATATTGATTTTTTTCTCTGGGATATAAAGCATATGAATGGCGAAGAACACAGAAAATTCACCGGTGTCTCTAACAAGCTTATCCTAAGTAATGCTCGTTCTGTTTCCGAGAGAAATATACCTCTCTATATCAGGGTGCCCGTAATCCCGGGCTACAACGATTCAGAAGAGAATATCAGGGCTACCTGTGAGTTCGCCCGTGATTTATCTTCGTCGGTAAATATAGACCTTTTACCATTACACCATCTAGGGAAGGCAAGGTACGATAGCCTGAACCTTGCCTATCCAATAGCTGATATTCCTCTTATTCCAGATAGTGTCTTGCATAACATAAAAAGGCTGGTAGAATCTTACCAGTTGAATTGCAGTATTGTCGGCTAAAAAGGAGAAGCGAAATGATAAATATTGATATTGATGATCTACTCAGCGGCTCAATAGACATGCATATGCATCCGGGCCCTGCCGGAGGCCCTTGCCGTCTCGATGCTCTTGAAGCAGCCGAGCAGGCAAAGCAGGCCAGAATGAGGGGCATTGTCCTTAAAAGCCATAGTTATACTGCCTCTGCAGTGGCAATCATCGTGAATCGATTAGTACCTGACATACACGTTTTCGGAAGTGTCTGCCTTGATTACGAAATCGGGGGGCTTAATTCTCATGCCGTGGAAAACGCAGCCCAGCTCGGGGCTAAAGTAGTCTGGATGCCTACCTTCTCTTCCACCAATTCAATCAATAAGATGAGAGCGTTGGGACTTCCCCTTAAAGGTGAGGGACTCTCACTAATAGATGATGCGGGCAAACTATTACCGGAAATGGAACTCATACTCACGCTTATAAAAGAACATGATATGATATTAGCTACTGGTCATATTTCTCCGCAAGAAACGTTTATTCTCCTAAATGAGGCTCAGAGAATCGGGATAAAAAAATTCATCGTCACCCATCCTACGGATATAGAATTTTCAGAAAAACATTTCAGTATTGAAGAGCTGCAGCGATTGGCCAAGATAGGAGCGTTTATCGAGTTCACTTTGGTTGGAATGTTACCAAATGAGTTTTGTCATGATCCAGCACAAATCGCGCGGACAATCAAGACTATCGGCGCGGAACACTGTGTCATCAGTACCGATCTTGGTCAACCCCAAAATCCGCTCCCGGTCGAGGGCATGAGGTTACTTATGGCCACCCTGCTTCATCACGGAATATCACAGGAAGAAGTTGAGTTGATGGCTAAAATGAATCCGGCAATTCTTTTGGACCTGGATAAAAACTCTGAAATTCATTAACAAAAGAGGTCTTTTTTGACGGATACTACAGACTTGATTTCAGGGAAAATGAAAATAGAGGATTCTTTAGAAGAAATCACAAACTTGTTCTGCGAACGCGGCTAGACAGATGGGCTGCCTATGCTGCTGCCTATTATCCCTGGAGGTACATAGTTGGGGTACAATCTAGAGAAAAAATAAAAAAATAAAGGAGTATAAAGATCGACATGACAAGTAAAAAAGTAGTGGTGTTGAGACCGCAAGGCAAAGCTTCTCCAATACAATTGGTGCCTATGGCGTCTCGGCTTGATACCCTCGAGGGCAAAACAGTATACATCGTTGACATGAATTTTCCACGAACACATCAATTCTTTGAAGAGATGCAAAAAATACTCGCCAACAGATATCCCGAGGCGACCTGGGTACTCAGGACTAAAGTAGGCACTTACTTTCATAATGACCCAGAGCTGTGGGCTGAAATTAAGGAAAAAGGCGATGGAGTGATAATGGGTATCGGTCAGTTAGACACGTGTGCGCCGTCGGTCATCATCTTTTGCTCGATATTAGAAAAATTAGGGGTGCCTACAGCACCTGTTGTTACTCAGGCATTTCCAGAGCTCATAAAATCTTTTGCATATAAGAAGGGAATGCCCGAACTACGATTTACTTTTGTTCCCCATCCTTTCGCAAATAGACCACTCGAGGTACACCGCAAATATCTAGAGGGTAACGACCCGATAAACGGCAAGCCAGTTATTGAGGAAATTATTGAGGCATTGACCAGACCGATAACTGATAAGGAAAAGAAGACAGGGATTATAGATAGGTCAATGCCAAGGTTGTTAGAGCCTGATACCCCGGAGAATCTGGAGCATCTCTTTCTTGAAAAAGGATGGACTGATTATCTTCCGATAGTGCTTCCTACGGAAGAAAGAGTAGCCGAGATGCTCAAAGGAACAAGCCATAAACCTGATGAAGTAGTTGGCATGATGCAACCCATCCCTCCTAACGAGGTCTGGGAACGTCGCATAAAGCAGCTTGGTGCTGGTGCGAGAAGAGGAGCTGAAAGAGATTTCCCGGTAATTATGCAGCCGTCCCCTCCTCATGAGGCCTGGGAGTACACCGTAGAACATATCGCCATTAACGCCGTGATGGCAGGAGCCAAACCAGAGCATTTCCCGGTAATATTGGCCATAGCATCAACAGGGGTAACTTCGCTGTTCAGTTCCGCGACTTCTATGACTAGGATGGTCGTTGCTAATGGGCCTATACGAAAAGAAATAAATATGAATTGTGGTCTGAGTGCACTGGGCCCATTTAATCAGGCTAACGCTGTCATTGGAAGGGCTTGGACACTCATATCCAAGAATCTGGGAGGATCGATACGGGGTGAAACTTACTTGGGTGATTTAGGTAATAATACCAATTACAATAATAATTGTTTCGCCGAGAATGAGGAGGCACTGCCCGAAGGATGGAGTCCTTTTCATGTACAAAAGGGTTTTAAATCAGATGAAAGCGTTGTTAATATTCTGGGTGGTTGGAGTCTGCTTAACTATGCTGCTTATAAACCACATCCACATCACGAAATAATGAAGCGGCAGCTGATAAGTTTTGAAACCAGTGGAGCCGGCACACATCACACTCCTGGAATAAACCCCGGAACTCAAGCTACTCTTTTGTTAAGCCCGATAACGTCTATGGATCTTAAGAATGAAGGCTTCGATAGTAAGGAGCAGTTAAGCCAATGGCTTAAGGAAAATACGTATATGACTCTTTGGAACTATTGGGCAGCTATGCCTGATGACCTGGAATCTGCCAAGGCAGGTAACGAGCCATTTGCGTCTTGGCTGAAACTTCCACCGGAAGCGAACTCGCCACGACCACTTATCCTGCGCGATGTCCCGGTTGAGATAGTGGTAGTTGGAGGGGGAACCGATGCATTTTGGATGGCTGGAGATCTTTCTTGTATGGCGTCAGCATCAGTAGATACGTGGAGGTAAAAACGCAACGAATTCCCGCCCTGTTTTTTACAGGTTCTGTTGCGGAATGATATTCATACCGATATTAACATTCGGCTAGAGCTGACCTTACCCCAATAGAGTGATTAGGGGCTGGAGTTTTTAAAACCTCCGGCCCTCTCGCATTGACTGAGCAAAGGAACATAAAAAGACATGGGATCGGGTAAAATTCCTCGGACTAAACTGCGTATTGAGACTCAAGAAAAGCAGCAGTAACAAATGAAGTCTCCTTTTCAGGCGGCAAATTATTTGATGGCAGTTTATGTTGTGAAAGGCACTACGGTGAAGTTTGCTCCACTACTTTCGAGAAGCCGGTTCTTACTGCAGAATGGTTGCAGATATACAGGTACTGGTCCGTGTTTCCCGAATATTCGGGCCAGTCGGGAACTCCTCGTGCCCGAGGTCTACCGGTCTTCGCGAAGTTAGCCCATAAGCCCATCATGGTCTCCGAAACGTTTCTGTCAATCGCACCCAAGCCGGGATTGGCCGGTTTAGCACCTACCTGCTGAGCCAGCATATACACGGAGGTCCACCATCCTGTGGAATCATCCCAATCGCCGAAGACGTAAGGAAGTTCAATCGAGTGCACGGAGACGCAGCCTTCGCCCCTCCATGGTGCGGGTACCTGGTCGAAGATGCAAGCATACCCGTTGTATCCTTGCTTCTTAACAGCTTCCAGCATCTCGATGTAGGCCGGAATAATATACGGCATGACCAGCGGACCAGGCCCTGTCAACTCTCCCAGGTTAGCGGAAACCATGAGGGGAACAGCATTGCAGGAACCAGACTTAAACGTATTTTCGGGACTCTCTGGCAACAACCAGCCATCCACGGCGGCATCCCAAACAAAGGCCGGGTGTCTGGCGGGAGTGCGCGGCCCCTCCATTGCCTGACTGGCTTTGATGATTTCTATAAAGGGTATCGCGCGCGCCTGCTCCAGTGGATCAACAGCCGAGTCTATCCCCAGCTTTTCAAAAAGCTCTTTTCCACTCTTTTCGATATCCGCCAGCGGTTTGCTGAGTAAGATAGTCAAAGCCGTGCCGCTTTCGCAGATAGCTCGGTGGAACAGCCCCTCTGCAAGTGGTGAGGACATCATGATAGATACCTTAGCACCGCCACCTGATTCACCAAAAATAGTGACGTTGTCTGGGTTACCGCCAAAAGCCGCAATATTATTCTGTACCCACATAAGAGAAGCAATAAGATCGAGGAACAAGTAATTACCAGAAACTCCTTTCGGGGATTCTTTAGAAAGAGCGGGATGAGCTAGCAGTCCGATAGGTCCCAGCCGATGATTCAAAGTGACAACAACGACTCCATATTGTGGGAGTCTGTAATAGTTCCATATTTTGTCGTTACCACAACCCGTAGAATAGCCGCCACCATGCATCCATACCATGACCGGTAATTTCTCATCTGGTTCGCGCGCTGGTGTAACCACGTTCAGATAAAGGCAGTCTTCACTTTGGGGCATTTCACCTGATATACCGGGCATGACAGGCTGGGGTGAGATATGACTGAATTGGGTACATTCACGGATTCCTTTCCAGGGCACAACAGGCTGCGGTGGTTTCCAGCGAAGGTCTCCCACTGGAGGAGCTGCATACGGGATTCCACGGAAGATAGATACTTCTTTCCCCGGCTCACCAATTAGAGTACCTGAAACGTAACCTTTATCGGTTCTGACAATCTGCATATCATACACCTGCTTAATAAAAAATCCGTAGCTTGTTTTAGCGGC
>JBGPRB010000128.1:0-8846 GCA_041489355.1 Dehalococcoidia bacterium | reverse complement strand
TATTTTTCAGGACGTCTTTATATCCCCCCACCCTGGACAAAGTCCCTCTCAATTTCCTGTCTTGTCTCCTCCAGTTCATCCTGCGGTGTAAGCAGGCCGCAGGCAACCTCCAGTTTTTTCAGGCGTTCCTCCAGGTTGTCCTGCTCTTTCAAGACCAGCCTGATGGCTTCGGCAACCGGGTCGGGTAGCTTACCGTGTTCCAGGTCCGTGACCGGTTGCACCTGCTTGGTGACAACCCTGCCGGGAATGCCCACGACCGTGACCCCCGGCGGCACCGGCTTGATGACGACCGAGCCTGAGCCTATCCTGGCGCCATCGCCGATGGTAATGGGCCCCAGAGCTATCGCCCCACTGCCCATCTCGACGCCGTTGCCCAGGGTAGGGTGGCGCTTCTTTTTTTCCAGTGTCGTACCGCCCAGCACCACCCCCTGGTACAGCAGGACATCGTCGCCAATCTCAGCGGTTTCCCCGATGACCACGCCGGAACCGTGGTCGATGAAGCACCGGCGCCCGATGTGGGCACCGGGGTGGATTTCAATCCCGGTAAAAAAGCGGGTAAGGTGGGAAAAGAAGCGGGCCGGCAGCTTAAACTTGTGGCACCAGAGAAAATGGTTGATGCGATGTGCCCAGATAGCGTGGAGTCCGGGATAGCAGAGGATAATTTCCAGCACGCTTCTGGCGGCCGGGTCTTTAGCGAATACTGTATTAATGTCCTCTTTCAGCGTCTTGAACACTTAAGCGTTTCCTTTTTAGCTTGGCCAAGAAGGGCATCGTATGCGTTCCTGTTCTAATTATACCTTATTTTTAAAGTGAATTGTGTCTTCGGTCATTCCAGGCTATTGTTGACTAAAATGGTAAACATTGTCCAGTTTAGCATTAATCGTAATTACTGTCAACTTTGAAGTATGGTCTTTTATTGTGTAGAATAAATCCGATGGAGAAAGACTTCCGGCACCTGCCGGGTGTTGATAGGGTTCTTTCCGATGAGCGGCTCTCACGGCTGGCTAAAAGCTATCCGCACGACCTGCTGGTGAGTGTTATCAGGAAGCAGTTGGAGCTTGAGCGACTTTCCATCGCGGCGGGTCAGCCCTGCGCTTCCCTGGACGAGATAGTCATGGCGATATCTGCTCAACTGGAGGCTCTGGCGAAGCCGAGTTTGCGTCGGCTGGTCAATGCTTCCGGAGTGATACTGCATACCAACCTTGGCCGCGCTCCCATCAGCCGGGAGGCTCTGGCGGCTATGGAGGACGTGAGCCGGGGCTATTCTAACCTGGAGTTCGACATGGAAAGCGGCGTCAGGGGGTCGCGTCATGTTCATATCGAAGGTCTTCTCTGCCATCTTACCGGCGCCGAAGCGGCGCTCGTTGTCAATAACAATGCGGCGGGGGTACTCCTGGGCCTGACGGCTCTGGCCAGAAGGAAAGAGGTAATCGTCTCCCGCGGGCAGGCCGTGGAGATTGGCGGCGGTTTTCGCATCCCCGACGTGATGCGCCAGAGCGGCGCTAAACTGGTGGAAGTGGGAACGACCAACTGCACCTATGCCCGTGATTTTGAACAGGCGGTCACTCAGCGGACGGCGGCACTGATGCGGGTGCATTCCAGCAATTTCCGCCTGGTGGGGTTTACCAGCGAGGTCTCTCTTGAAGAGCTGGTGGACATCGGTAAAAAAAACAATATTCTGGTTTTTGACGACCTGGGCAGCGGCTGCTTTCTGGACACGACCGTTTTCGGGCTTGCCCCGGAGCCGATGGTCCAGGAAAGCGTGCGGGCCGGTGCCTCGCTTACCTTCTTCTCCGGCGATAAGCTCGTGGGCGGACCGCAGGCGGGCATTATCGTGGGTAGCCAGCAATACATTGATAAATTGAAAAGGCATCCGCTGGCACGGGCGGTGCGGATAGATAAAACACGGCTGGCCGGTCTGGCCGTTACCCTTCTTCACTATCTTAAGGAAGAAGCTACCGAAAAGATTCCGGTGTGGCGTATGATTGCCGCGCCGCCGGAGGAAATCGAGCGGCGCGCCGGGCTCTGGGCGCAGGCTCTCGGCGGTATGGCACAGGTAATGCCCGGCGAGACCATGGTGGGCGGCGGCAGCCTGCCCGGCGGAAGCCTGCCGACAAAGCTGGTAGCGATTGGCGGCGGCAGTAAGAAGGTTCAGTCCATCAGCCGGAAGCTGCGCCTTCGGGAGGTGCCGGTCATCGGGCGTATTGATAAGGACGTGCTTCTCCTCGACCCGCGTTCGGTGCTTCCGGAAGAGGACGAGATTGTTATCAAGGCGCTCCGCGAGATAGCCGCCACCCGGAAATAAGTCCACTCAATATTACCTCAGCAGAATAATTAGAAAATAATAGGAGATATAAGCATGAGTGAAACCGAGATAGCTCTTCGTTACGGGTTCAATCCTCACCAGAAATCCGCCAGGATATACTCAAAAAAGGGTTTGCTTCCTTTCAGGGTGCTGAACGGCGCTCCCGGCTACATCAATATGCTCGATGCCCTTAACTCCTGGCAGCTGGTCAAGGAGTTGAAACAGGTCCTGAAACTGCCGGCCGCGGCTTCTTTCAAGCATGTCAGTCCCGCCGGTGCGGCGGTCGGCATGCCGCTGAATGATGCGCTTAAGAAAGCCTATTTTGTTGATGATATGGAGGTATCTCCTCTTATGGCTGCCTACGCCAGGGCGAGGGGCGCCGACCGCGTTTCTTCCTATGGCGACTTTGCTGCGTTGAGCGATACAGTAGACGTACCGACCGCCAGATTGCTGACCCGTGAAGTATCTGATGGGGTTATTGCCCCCGGATATACGAAAGAGGCTCTTGATATCCTTAAAACGAAGAAGGTCGGGAAGTATCTGGTCATTGAGATTTCTACGGATTATGAGCCGGAAGAGCTTGAGACAAGGGAGGTCTTCGGTTTACAGTTCGAGCAGAAGCGGAATAACCTGGTTGTGACTGCTGATTTATTAAAAAATGTCGTCACTAAAAAGAAGGCATTGCCGCCGGACACGGTAAGGGACCTTATCGTGGCAACCGCTGCCATCAAATATACCCAGTCCAATACTATCGGCTTTGCCTTCGATGGTCAGGCTATTGGTATCGGGGCTGGCCAGCAGTCCCGCATTCACTGTACGCGTTTGGCCGCGGAAAAAACCGACCGCTGGTTCCTGCGCCAGCATCCTGCCATTCTCGGGCTTAAGTGGCTCCAGGGAATCGGTCGGGCGGAACGCAATAATGCCATCGACCTTTACCTCCAGGAGAGGCTGAACAGCTTCGAGAAGGAAAATCTGAAAGCGGCGCTGGAAAAAGTGCCGCCCCAGCTTACTTATGAGGAGAAGAGGGACTGGCTAAACAAATTGAAGGGGGTCTCTCTGAGTTCCGACGGCATGATACCCTTCCGCGATACTATCGACCGCGCTCATGAGAGCGGCGTCAGCTATGTTGTGCAGCCCGGCGGCTCTATACGGGATAAAGACGTGATAAAAGCCTGTGACGATTACGGTATGGTGATGGCTTTTTCCGGAGTCAGGCTTTTCCACCACTAACCTCTTGATAATAACGGGAGAATCATGTTTGTACTGGGTACTGCCGGTCATATCGACCACGGGAAATCGCTGCTGGTAAAGGCTCTTACCGGGATTGACCCCGACCGCCTCCGGGAGGAGAAGGAGCGGGGTATGACCATCGAGCTCGGCTTTGCCTGGCTCAAGCTGCCCGGCGGGCGGGAGGTGGGTATCGTTGATGTGCCCGGCCATGAGCGCTTCGTTAAGAACATGCTGGCCGGGGTCGGCGGCATCGACCTGGCTATGCTTATCGTCGCCGCTAACGAAGGTGTCATGCCGCAGACTCGGGAACACCTGGCCATTCTTGATTTAATCGGGGTGCAGAGAGGGATTGTCATTATCACCAAGAAAGACCTGGTAGACGAGGAACTCCTGACCCTGGTTAAGATGGAGGTGGAGGAAATTATCGCCGCCACTACCATCGCCGGCGCTCCCATCCTGGCGGTCTCGGCGGTCACCGGCGAAGGACTGCCGGAACTTTTGGCTGCCATTGACAAAATGCTGGACAAGACCGAGCCGAGGCAGGACCTGGGACGGCCCCGCCTCCCCGTGGACAGGATTTTTACCATGGCCGGCTCGGGTACGGTAGTCACCGGCACGTTGATTGACGGCACTCTATCAGTGGGGCAGGAGGTGGAGATTGTCCCATCCGGTCTGAAATCACGCATCCGTGGTTTACAGACGCATAAATCGAAAATCACTACGGCCAGTCCGGGCAGTCGGGTGGCGGCGAACCTGGTGGGGGTCAATACCTCCCAGTTAGAGCGGGGAGACGTCGTCACCAGGCCCGGGTGGTTAAAGCCCACCAGTATGGTAACCGTAAAACTGAAGCTCATTTCTTATCTTCAGCGACCTCTGCCTCACGGCGCTGAGGTCAGCTTTCATACCCTGGCGGCGGAAACGATGGCTAAAGTCCGCCTGCTGGAAGGGGATGAGCTTAGACCGGGAGACTCCACCTGGGCGCAGCTTTCGCTGGAAAGGCCGCTGGCTATCATCAGGGGCGACCGCTATATTATCCGCTCGCCCATGGAAACATTGGGTGGAGGTGGTATCATCGATGCTCAGGCCAGGAGATTGCGGCGCTTCCGCCCCGAGGTTATCGAGAATCTCAAGGCGAGGGAGGGGGGCACTACCGAAGAGGTAATCATGGCATTGCTTGAGACGAAGCAGCCGCTGGAGCTTTCCGCCCTTTTAGCCCAGTGCAATCTGCCGGCTGATGAAGCCGATGCCGCGATAGAGTCACTTATCCATCAGGGTCGGATTGTCGCTATGGACGAGGGCGAAAATCGATTGTTTTTAACGGCTTCAGGCTGGCATGGCCTTGCCGAGAAAGCGATGGCGGTGCTCACGGACTACCATAAAAAGTTCCCGACCCGTTCCGGCATGCCCAAGGTGGAACTGAGCAGTCGCCTCAAGCTGGGCAACTATATCCTGGCGGCGCTGGAAAATCTTGTCAGCCAGGGTATCCTTGTCGAGGAAGGTGGCCATCTTCGTTTACCTTCTCACAAAGTCCAGCTTACCCCTTTACAGCAGGCTCAAATAGACTCCTTTCTAAAATCTTTAACCCGGAACCCTTATGCCCCTCCCGGTGAGCTTATCCCGGAGCCCGATTTGCTCAATATGCTTATCGAGCAGGGCAAAGTAGTGAAAGTCAGCGATAACGTCGCCTTTTCCGCCTCTGCCTACAATGAAATGGTGGGAAAAATCACAGCCCAAATCAAAGATAAAGGTAAGTTAAGTTTAGGTGAGGTAAGGGATATGTTCGGCACCAGCCGTAAATATGCCCAGGCCCTGCTGGAGTACCTCGACCGGGAAAAAGTTACCCGCCGCGTGGGCGACGACAGAGTATTATATTAAATTATATTAAATCTATAATATTTTCCCGTGTTTCCTGGTTATTTCCGTTTTGACATATATTGTATAATATCTCTATCCTGGTGAAGGAGGATGTCTGTCATGTGGGGATGGTTCGTTGATAACAGCCTGTGGGTGCTTATTGCCTCAGCCCTGGTGGTAATCTTTCTCCTCTTTTTCAGCGAAAAAGCCCGTAATATCATCGCCGGCACGGTGCCGGCTAAGCAGAGAGAGAAAGCCGTTGGCAAAATCAACGCAATACTCTGGACTTTAGAAGGCATCGTCGCCGTCATCATGATAGTGGCATTTGTAGCCATGACGCTCTCCAGCGAGGGCGCCCCGCCGTTGGTAACCACGGAGGCGATAAAAAAATGGTTTCTGGAGCACGGCATTAAGATTGTCATTATCCTGGTGGTGGGGTTTGCGCTGTGGGCTGCCCTTAAAAGGTTCCTGCCCCCGCTGGTAATCAGGATTACGGCCAGGCAGGTGCGGGGGGAAAGCCGGGAGGGGCGAAAGAGACGGGCTGATACTCTTCTCGGTGTTTTTATGGGATTAGGCAGGATTATCATTATCCTGCTGGTTGTCCTCATGGTGCTTTCGGAGATTGGTGTCTCGGTTGGCCCCATCCTGGCCGGCTTCGGCGTGGTCGGTATCGCTATCGGCTTCGGCGCTCAGTACTTGATAAGAGACCTCATCGCCGGCGTCTTTATCCTCATGGAGAACCAGTTCCGCGTGGGGGATGTTGCTAAAGTGGCTGATGTCTCTGGACTGGTGGAGGAAATAAACCTCAGGAAGACGGTCCTCCGCGACCTTGACGGCGTCGTCCACCATGTGCCCAACGGTGAGATAAGGGTAGCCAGCAACTATTCTCGGCACTTCGCCAGGGTCAATCTCAATGTCTCGGTCTCTTATAACACCGACCTTGATTATGCTATCGGCGTCATCAACCGCGTCTGTAAAGAAATGGCCGAGGAAGAACAATGGAGCAAGGTTTTTCAGTCGGTGCCCAGCGTGCTGAGGGTGGATAATTTGGGTGATTCTGGCATAGATATCAAGATACTTGGAGATGTGAAGCCCCTTGAGCAGTGGAATGCGATGGGGGAACTGAGGCTGCGCCTGAAGAGGGAATTTGATAAAGCTGGTATAGAGATACCCTACCCTCATACCAAGGTGTACTTCGGCAATAAGCCGGGTGATATATAAAAGGCCTTCGTCAACAGGTACTTTTTATCAATCCGCCGGACAGGCCGTACGATAAATAGAACTCAGGCGCTTTTGCTTGAAGCTATTAATGGGTTGGAGCGTAACCTCTGGCGACGTATTCATTCAGGCGGCGTACCTGGGAACCGTGTTCGGTGAGCTGCTCTTCGATTACGTCTCTCAGGGAAAGCATCCCCACCACTCTCGTTCCGATTAATACCGGCAGATGCCTGATTCCTTTTTCCGTCATTATCTTCAGGACATTATCGATATTGTCTTCCGGGTCGCCGGTGACGACCTTGTAGGTCATGACATCTTTAACCTGGGTTTTGGTGATATCGTTATTGCCCCGGTGAATCCACCTTACCACATCTCTTTCCGAGAGTATTCCGAGCAGCGTACCCTTGAAGTCGCACACCGGCAGGGCGCCTATTTTATTATTGACAAGCTTTTTAATCGCTTCCGAAAGTGTGTTGTGGGGCTTGACTGTGATGACTTCCCTTCCCTTAATCCTGGAAATATCTTTTATCTTCATAATGTACATTCCTCCTTAGCCCTGACTACTTTTTTATTCTACCGGCATCACTAAGGAGTTGTATGTGACTTAAGTGACATATCCCGTATATCGTAAATATATTGCGCCAGACAAATTGCGCTACCATCATTTAATTAAACCCATTTAGCATAATTTATGAATATTATTTACTTGAAGTCTTTAAAAATTATGAAGATATCGTCGTCGGTTTCGGTAATGATTTCATCGACCAGTGGTATGTTGTTTAATATATCGAGCAACGGCAGGGGTTCTTTGACATCGAATAATACTGTCGTTTCTTTTTCGGAGGCAGATTCTTGAAGATACTTGATGCTGGGTATATTAATCAGATATTTTTTGAGGTTTTTAAGATACTGGTAGTCAAATGATGTTGAAACCGACTTCATCTCTATCTGGCCGATGAAGAGTCCGTTGTTGCCGTTCTTGCTGACGGATTTATCACTCAGTAAATGTACTGCCAGGGTAGGATTTTTATACTGTTCCTTATTTTTATTCGGGGGTTCCGGCTTGGCTTCTTCCTCCTTGGCTATCACGGTGCTATGCTGGAGTTTATTTTGAGTTTCCGTAATGGACTTGGCCAAACCTGCCGTTTCTATCTGTAGTTTCGATTGGAACTCATTCATCATATTCTTGGTTTTTATAACCATTTCTTCAATAAGTCGGCTGATTTCCGCGCTGCTCTTGAGGGTATCGGTTATCATTTTCGCTGCTTTTTCCTGCGTTTCAGCGACAATTTGAGATGATTGTGCTTGAGTTTCCTGCCGGCATCTCTCTGTAATTTCTTTAACAAGCTGTGCGGTTTCCTTTCGAACCGTGGCTATTGCTTTATTTCTTTCTTCTTCGGCTGCCTCTTTGGCCTGTGCCAGTATATCTTCGGCATCCTTTTGAGCGTTTTCGGTGATTTTTTCTACTAGTGATTGTGTCCTTTTTTTGGCTTCTTTTCTAATACTTGCTTCGGCTTCGGCAACTATCTGCCGAGCTTTACGTTTAGCCTCGCTGATTATCTCCTCGGATTCTTTTAGAGCAGACAGTTCTATTTTGATTGGTCCGCTGGTTTTTTCCGGCTGCTTAATAAGCTCCTCCAGGACCTGTGATATCTTTACCTCCGGGTCATCGGAGACATCGCCAGACGCAGCATCAGACGCCCCGCCATTATTATGGAAATTTCTTTGCGTTCGCCGTGTAATCTCATCTATCTTGACGCGGTATGCGTCAAAAATCTTGGTAAATTCGTCATTTGGGAACGTTTTAGTATTCTGTTGTTCGGCCATATTAGTAACGACCCAGCTTAAAATTTCAGGGCATAGTTGTAATCGCAGTTATACCTGTATATATTTTACCCCGTTTATTCCAGTCCTAATATAGCCAGATAGTACCATGTGGTAAATTGATACTTGGTACTTTAGTAAGGGGAGGTAGGGGGAAATAAGTATGGGTTTGGTGTGGAGAGGTAGGGTGGTATGCATTGGCGGGAGCGCATGGGAGTCGAACCCACCGAAGACATGTTTAATGCCCCCCAACGGATTTGAAGTCCCCCCAATCGTATTCAAACTACTTAACAAACTGACGGTTACTGAGCTTGCCGAGTTAAGTAATTTCAGCAAATCCTATATCTCGCAGGTTAAGCATGGTAAGTGCCCACCAAGTCAAAAGCTATTGGATGCCCTAGTTGCCCAAAATAAG
>JBGPRB010000127.1:0-8888 GCA_041489355.1 Dehalococcoidia bacterium | reverse complement strand
GGAAGCAATCGTGACGACCCCGACGACCTCGGCGGAGAGGTGGAGTTCTGGCTGGGGGAGGGGGAAGATACCGAAAAATATCATTTTACCACCTCGACCTGCATTTTCGTCCCCCGGGGATTAGTGCACCTGCCCATGATTTTTAAAAACATTAAACGGCCTTTCCTCCTGGTTACGTTCGGCGTGAATATGGGCAAAGAGTGGGTCAGGGCTAAGGCTCCCCGGAAATAAAAGAGTGTTACTTAGTTCTTGTGTCTTTTTTTGATTTTCCTTTTTTCTTGCTGCTAAAGGGGTGTGCGTAGCGAGAGGGGGACAAAGGGGGTGAGTATTTTATACCACCCAAAAGCAAACTGTACTATCTGATTTGATTTTTATCGTCTTTCAGGACATAAGTGATATAATCGGTTGAGAGTAATCATGAGTGTTGAAATTAACATTCCCCCCGTATTGCAGGCTCTGGTAAACGGTGTCAGACAGGTTGATGTCAGCGGCAGCACGGTCGGCGAGTGCCTTAAGAAATTGGTCGAACAGTATCCCCGGTTAAAGCCCAGGCTCTTTAACCGGCAGGGGAAGCTGCCTAAAGGTGTCAGTATTTTTGTTAACGGAGAAAGCGCTTATCCCGGGGAACTTGCCCGGCCGGTGCATGACGGTGATAAGGTTTATATCACCAATATCGTTCTGGGGGGATAAGGGTTAAAACGGGAAGAAAAATAGATATTTCCTCAGTTCATGGCTTGGTATATTTATATAAAAATTGGAGGCGAATATGGCATTGAATACCGGTAAAATACTCAGAGTGAATCTTTCCAGTGGCAAAGTAACTACGGAGTCCGTCCCCGAAAAAATTGCGGAGGATTTTATCGGGGGGAGGGGCTACGGTATCCGGTATCTCTATGATGAAATAACCCCCGGCACCGACCCCCTCGGGGAAAAGAACAAGCTTTTGATGCTCAACGGCCCTCTGGCGGGCACCACGGCCCAGGCGGTTTCCCGGTGGATGACGTGCACCAAAAGCCCGCTGACCGGTGCCTTCGCCCGCTCAGTGTGTGGTGCCGACTTCGGTGCCTGGCTGAAATTCGCCGGATATGAAATCATCATCGTCGAAGGGAAGGCCGAAAAGCCGGTTTACCTCCATCTTACCCCCGATGGCTGCCAGATTCTAGACGCCGGTGAAATCTGGGGCAAAGACACTAAAGAAACGCAGGCATGGCTCAGCCAGCGGCATGGTAAGAACACGCGGACGGCCTGTATCGGTCCGGGGGGTGAAAATCTGGTGAAATATGCGGCCGTTGTCAGCGATAGAAGGACCGCCGGACGCTGCGGTACCGGCGCCGTGATGGGCTCCAAGAACCTGAAAGCCGTGGCTATTACGGCGCCGCGTAAAATCCAGCTCTCTGACCCTGAAACCTATAATAAGCTGGCTAAAGAGCAGGTCAATATCATCCGTAATAACGGCAGTTTTCAGAATCACAAGGAGTGGGGCACCACCAGCACCCAGGATGTCACCAATGCTATCGGTATTTACCCGGTGCGTAACTTCCGCTACGGACAACACACCGACTACCAGAAAATCACCGGCGATGAGTATAGGAAACTGAGGGTGGGGGACATGGGCTGCTATTCCTGCCCGGCGCGGTGCGGCAAGGTGCACACCGTCACCTCCGGGCCTTATGCCGGCGCCCACAGTGAAGGGCCGGAATACGAGTCCATCTGGGCATTTACCGGCCCGATTGAAAGCAATAGCATCGAAGCCAGCATCGCCGCCGACCAGCTCTGCGACGACCTGGGACTGGATACCATCAGCACCGGGGGCAGCATCGGCTTCGCCTATGAGCTTTATGAGAAGGGCCTGCTCAAGAAGTCGGATACCGATGGCCTGGAGCTTGTCTACGGCAGACATGAGCCGATGGTCGCCCTCATTAAGAAAATTGCCCGCCGCGAGGGCATTGGCGACCTTCTTGCCGAGGGCACGATGCGTGCTGCCGCTTCCATCGGCAAAGGGTCTGAGGTCTGTGCCATACATGTCAAGGGCATGGAGCTTCCCGCCTATGAGCCCCGGGGGGCTAAGTCCCAGGGATATAACTATGCTACCGCCAGCATCGGCGCCAGCCACTGCTATGGCTATGCCGCCCAGGACATTTTCGGCTCTCCCGAACCCAGGCCCACCGACCGCTTTTCAGAGGAAAATGCGGACGTGGTAATTTACAATCAGGACGGTACTGCCTGGAAAGAAACCGGGGTTGTCTGCGCCTTCGCCGGCGGCTGGGGCTGGGTAAACCTTTTCGGGAAAATGATTGCCGCCGCCAGGGGTATCGATAAGTTTACGGATGATGCTTACCTGAAGAAAGTAGGTGAGCGCATGTTTAACCTGGAGCGGGCTTTCAACGTGCGCGAGGGGTTCAGTCGGAAGCAGGATACTTTGCCAAAGCGGATACTTACTGAGCCGCTTCATACCAGGAAAGCCCCAGGGGAGGGGCAGATAGTCAGCCACCAGGACGAGTTTCTGGACAAATATTATCAGCTGCGCGGCTGGACGAAAGATGGCATCCCCACCGAGAAGAAGTTGAAGGAACTGGGCCTGGACTTTGTGCTTAAGGATATGATAAAAGGCAGGAAGTAATAGGTTCGAGTCCTGTACTGTCTACCCATCCACGCAGAAAAATTATCAATCTTCAGCTTGTTTGGCCCATTGACCAAAGCTTTGTATTAAGCCATTTTCTGTCAAATATATCAGTAGCAGAAAACCAGCTGGTTCAATCTCTTCATTTTTTAACATCCTGAAACCTGTTGACGCGCTGCTGATTATTGGCAGATAATGAATTAAGCAGTCACTTTTTGTATAATCTATAAATTCCACCGGAAGAACGGAGGGGTGTTTGATGGCGATGGCAGACGAAACCAGAGTAACTACTGCAAAAGAAGAGAGAGTTGAGAGTGCGCCTGAAGCCTTACAAAGACCCTGGTTCTGTGTGGCTCTCTCGTCCTCGGGTAGTATCATCAGAAAAAATACCGAGTCAATGGAAGAATTCCGGGAGATACTCGACACTGCGGCTATCAGCTGGGTTGATTTCGTCGCCCGGGACTTTGATAAGGAGCTGCCGGTTGTTGCTGGTCAGCTCGGCTTCACTCATCAGCTCATCTCCGACCTGACCGGCGAATCGCGGTCGACCTACCGCGATTATGAGACTGAGGTCGGGATGAAAATGCCTTCCATTCAGGTCACCAAATTGGAGGTGGAGCCAAATCCGCTCATGATACTTTTAAAGAAGAACCTTGTCTTTACCATACACCCGCTTAATATCGACCGGAGATTTATCCGCCTGCGGAGATACTCGGAAACCGTTCTAAAGAAAATACCGGTTGACGCGAATGCGGAAGATAAACTGACCATGCTGCTCATGCGCATTATTGACGAAAATAACGGATGGAATTCCGAACATCTGCGGGAGATTGAGGAAAAGGGCGATAAACTCAACCAAAATATGATAGACCCCTATACCCCCCGGAGTACACTGGGACCGGAAATATACCACATGAAGCATGCCCTGATTATCTACCTTAATGCCCTCTGGGATACTGTACACGTGATCCATACCCTGCGTTACGGAGATGCTGAGCTTATTACTAATGACCAGAAGCTTATTGATAAATTAGGCATATTGGCTGAGGATGTCAGCCGGCAGATAAGTCTGGCGGAGCATTTGTCGGAAGTCCTGGCTTCAGGGCTGGAGGTCTTACAGAGTATCTATAATAACCAGCTTCAGAACCTCAATAACCGGCTGGCTTTGCTCATGTCCTATCTTACCATCATAGGTACCGCTGTCCTTGTTCCCAATACCCTGGCTACGATGTTAGGCAACTCCGTCTTTGACATCGGGCCCAAAGACCTTGGCTGGTATTTGGTTTTGATGATTGGCTCCACCGTCGTGGCTACCGGTCTTGTCTACTGGTGGGTAAAAAGGCGGGGCTGGATACCAAAAAAAATGGAATAGCCTGAAAAATAGAACCAAAGCAGCAATAATATAGGGCGAAATGTTATAATCTTACAACGGAAGAAAGGAGAACCTGAGAATGGCAAAATCGAAATACGGTAAGTATATCACAACGGAATTGAAAAGGGGCATTGTCATGCCCGGCTACAAAGGCCCCCAGCAAATCGCCCAGGGTTACCGGGATGGCTACCGTCTGGGACTGGAGCACGTTATCTGGATGGATAACGAGGTGCTCCCGGACGCTTTCTACGGCGAATACACCTGGCAGTGGCCCTCCACGATGAAAGACCAGCGGCAGATAGTAAGGCCTGCGGTCATTAAGCCGGAAGATATAAAAAAAATGCCCGGCATTACCCCCCATTCCCATCCCTTCATCGAGCTGTTTTGCTATTTCGGTACTAATATGAACGACCCCAGCGACCTCGGCGGCGAGATTGAGTTCTGGCTGGAAGATGAAAAATTCATCCTCACCAGGAGCTTCATGGTATACATCCCGGAAGGTATGATGCACAACCCGTTGGTTTTCCACCGCATGGACGCCCCCATGTTCCACATGACCCTTGGTTCGGGCGATATGTACGTTTAGCTTAAGATGTCAAATTCATTTTATTTTTAGAAAGAGGTAATTGAAATGCATACGGGTAGAAACGCTAAATACGTTATAGATACGCCTAAAGCCAATGCCAAATATCCTCCTTACCGCGTTAAAAACGACCCCAACATCGTCAAGCCGATTGTTCAGGTCGATGCCGATACCGTCCCTGGCGCAGAGTTCTACGCCGAGACCAAGTGGATACTGCCCGGCTCCAAGAAGGAAATAAAGCTTTGTGAGTCTCATACCCATAACTTCAACGAGGTGCTCGGCTTTTTTGGCTACAATTACGATAATATCCAGGACCTCGGCGCGGAAATTGAGATTACAATCGATAATGAAAAAAACATAGTAGACAGGAGTTTTTCTGCTTGCATACCGGCCGGTGTCCAGCACGGTCCCGTCATCATCCGGAATATCAAGCGGCCTATCTTCCATGTCTCTTCTGGAAAAGCCAGCCAGTATAAATAGATAGTGTTTTGAATAATTATTCCTGCAGGAAAAAAATCAGGAGGTGAATTATCGTGACCACGTTGAAAGAGTTCAATCGTTTTGGTGAAGAGCTTGAGAAGATACTATTGCTCAGGACATCTCCTGTGGCTGTAAAAATGCTGGAGAAGGAAGCAGATATCCCGCAGGGGGCTATCAGGCCGAAGAAAGACCACAACTACCATCTTGCCCAGTGCCAGGCATTCGCCATGTCGCGGCGGGAGGGGGCTACCGTCGCCATGCTGAAGGAAGACCACTGGTGCCCGGCCGCTCTGATGGCTTATGGGATGGTGCCAATGCCGGAAGCACGTACTCCCGTACAGAGTCACCCCTACGACTGCTTTGAATACGGGAAATATGTCGGTATTGTCACCGCGCCGCTTAAAAGTGCCTCTTTTAAACCGGATGTGGTGATTATCTATTCTAACACCTCTCAGTTGCGGAGCTTGATTCTGTCGTTACCGTTTGAACAAATTCCCCAGGTGAAAAGTCACTTCTTCCCTCCCTCCTGCGCTTACGCCGTCGTTCACGTCATGAACAGCGGCCTTTACTGGGTTATCCTGCCTGACCCCGGCGAGTACCAGCGGGCCCTTGGCGATGAAGGTGAAATGATGTTTTCCGTCCCGGCGGCCAGGATGGACGGACTGCTTACCGGCCTTAACAAATTCCAGGACCAGGGCTTTGCCTACCGGAACCATAATTATTTTATGCTGCCGGACTTCCCGCGGCCGGACTTTTATAAGCAGATGTTTAAACAATGGGGTCTGGAAGACTATTAAATGCCTGAATCTAATAAAAAACACGGTCATATGCATGATACCACCGGCATCACCGAAAGGTTGCGTGAAAAAGGGTATCGCCTGACGCCCCAGCGGTTGATGATTCTCTCGGCGATAGAAAGCAGCCGCGACCATATCTCCGCCGAGGAAATTTACGCTCAGGTAGCGGCTAAATATCCTCATGTCAATATCTCCACGGTCTACCGTACCCTGGAACTATTAAAGAAGCTCGGCATGGTGTACGAGATTAACCTGGGAGAAGGGCGCATCAGGTATCACGCGGAAGAGAGTGGCCACCATCATCACCTTGTCTGCCAGGACTGCGGTGTTGTTATAGACATTGACGAATCAACCCTGTCTTCTCTCAGGGATATCCTGCTCCGTGACTATAATTTCCGCGCCGAATTGCGGCATGTCGCTATCTTCGGCTTGTGCGAAAAATGCCGTAAGAAAAAGTCCCGCAGGGGAGGTAAGCTTTAGTGCCCGGTAAGCGTAAGGAGAAGTGGGTCAGGGACGTTCTGGAGCCGTCGCAAAAGCGTTTCCCGGAGCGGCAGCCGGAGTTCAACCTTACCTCGGGTATGGCATTAAAGCCCTTATATTCCCCCGAAGACCTTGAGGGTATCGACTTCGAAGAATCGCCCGGTTATCCCGGCGAGTATCCCTTCGGACGCGGTATCCAGCCCACCATGTACCGCGGTCGGCTCTGGACGATGCGCCAGTATTCCGGCTTTGCCTCCGCCGGGGAGTCCAACCGCCGCTACCGCTACCTCCTGGAGCAGGGCCAGACCGGACTCAGCGTTGCCTTCGATTTACCCACGCAGATTGGCTATGATTCCGACCATCCCCTGGCGCACGGCGAGGTGGGCAAGGTGGGTGTACCCATCGATACGTTGCGGGATATGGAAGTATTATTCAAAGGCATCCCGCTGGATAAGGTCAGCACCTCCATGACCATCAACGCCACCGCCCCGGTGTTGCAGGCTATGTATATCGTCCTGGCTACTCGTCAGGGCGTCCCGCCGGACAGGCTCGAAGGCACCATCCAGAATGATATCCTGAAAGAATATATCGCCCGTGGCACCTATATTTTCCCCCCTTTACCCTCGATGAGACTGACTACCGATATTTTTGAATATTGCAGCCGCGAACTCCCCCGCTGGAACACCATCAGCATCAGCGGCTATCACATCCGCGAGGCCGGGTCGACGGCGGTGCAGGAAATCGCCTTTACCCTTGCCGACGGTATCGCCTATGTCCGGGCGGCTCTCGACCGCGGCCTAAATGTCGACGACTTTGCCGGAAGGCTTTCCTTCTTTTTCGATGCCCATAACAACCTGCTGGAAGAGGTCGCCAAGTTCCGGGCGGCGCGGCTTCTCTGGGCTAAGATAATGAAAGAGCGCTTCGGGGCGAAAGAGCCGCGCAGCTGTATGCTGCGTTTCCATACACAGACGGCCGGCTGCTCGCTGACCGCCCAGCAGCCCTACAATAACATCGTCAGGGTGGCTATCCAGGCGCTGGCGGCCGTCCTCGGCGGCACGCAGTCGCTCCACACCAATTCCTACGATGAGGCTTATGCCACGCCTTCGGAAGAGGCCGTCACCACGGCGTTACGGACACAGCAGGTTCTGGCTTATGAGAGCGGCGTGGCCGACTCCGTAGACCCGCTCGGCGGTTCGTTTATGGTGGAGCGCCTGACGCAGGATATGATGAAGGCCGCCGAGCAGTATATCGCTAAAATCGATTCCCTCGGCGGCGCCCTGGCAGCCATCGAGAAAGGTTTACAGCAGCGGGAAATCCAGGAAAGCTCTTACCGCTATCAGCAGGAAGTTGAAGCTGAAAAAAGGACAATCGTGGGCGTGAACAAATTCGTTACCCCGTATGCTAAAATCAAAGGGCTCCTGAGCGTTAATCCCGAAGAAGCGAAAAAGCAGATAGCCGGACTTAAAAAGGTAAAAAAAGAGCGTAACACTGCCGATGTAATCTCGGCCCTGGACAACCTTAAAAAGGTCGCCCGTAGCTCGGAAAATACCATGCCCGCTTTTATCCGCTGCGTTGAAGCCTATGCCACGGTAGGAGAAATCTGCGATGCCCTCCGCGACGTATTCGGTGTGCAGAGGGAGTCCCTCATTTTTTAGAGCTAGGCACAAGAGAGTAAATAATATTGTCATTCTAAGGAGACCCGACTTGTCGGGACGACGAAGAATCTCGGGGTGGGGAATGACTATAGAATATTGCTGAACATCCTCCTGTAAGGAGAAAAAACAACGATGATTAAAAAGGTTCACCATATCGGTATTGCCGTAAAAGACCTCAAGGAGAGCGTGGCTCTCTTCGAGCGCCTGCTGGGGCTCAAGGCGCATATCGAGGATGCTCCCTGCCAGAAGGTGACCGAGGCTATTTTCACGTTCGGCGGAGGGCTGGAGATTGACCTGGTTGAGCCGACCGGCCCCGATAGCGCCGTGGCGAAGTTCCTAGAGAAACGTGGTGAAGGACTGCATCACATTGCTTTTGAGGTCGATGATATCGATAAAGATTTGCGGGCGATGGAGGGGAAGGGTGTGCAGCTTATCGATAAGCAGGGCAGAGATGGAGTGGCTGGAAAAATCGGCTTCCTCCATCCTAAATCGTTTAACAGCGTTCTCGTCGAGCTCGTCCAGCCTAAAAAGTAACAGGAGGAGAATATGATAAAAAAGATACATCATATCGGCATCGTTGTGAAAAATCTGGATGAGACCGTGAAGCTCTACAGCAAGATGTTGGGGAAAGAGCCGGATTCTTTAACCGAGATAGCTGCGTTTAAAATTAAAACAGCCAGTTTTGCAGTCGGCGAGACGGAGTTGGGGTTCCTTGAAGGGGCTGCAGACAGTCCGCTTGCCGATTTTATTGCCACCAGGGGAGAAGGTCTGCACCATATCGCCGTCGAAGTTGATGATATTGTTGGCGAGCTTAAGAAACTGGCTGCCGCTGGTGTGACTCTCCACGATAAAGAGCCGCGACCATGGCCGGGAAGCATGTATGCCTTCGTCGGGCCAGAGG
>JBGPRB010000126.1:0-8912 GCA_041489355.1 Dehalococcoidia bacterium | reverse complement strand
CTATCCTGACCTTGTCCGCGTAAACCCTGGGAAATTTATCCGCAAGGGAAACGGCAGCCCCAATCGAACGTAATTGCTCGGCAAACTCTGTAACCAGCTCCTTGGCGATTTTTCCAAAAGAAATCTTACTGGCCTGATTTACCAGTTGACCAGCCCGGGAATATTCCAGGGTACTGTTCAAGAAATTCCGCATCCTCCTGACACCGGACTCAAGCAGGCGTATATCCTCCTGCACGTTTTCTACCTTCTGGTTTTGTATGTCCTCCCGGAGCAGGCGGCTGAAACCTTCAATGCTTACCAGGGGACTTCTCAGGTCGTGAGCGATGCCGTAGCTAAATGTCTCTAACTCGCTGACTTGTGCCTGAAGCTGCTGGCTGAGCCTTTCCCGCGCTTGCTGTGCATGTTTGCGCTCGGTGACATCCCGGAAGATACCCCTAGTTAAGACCACTTTATTACTCTCAAACTGACAGCTGGCATCCCCTTCGACAATGATTGACCTACCATCTTTAGCCAAAAAGACAGTCTCAATACTACTAACCTTCTCACCGGATATAACCCTCTGGAAGATACTCTGACAGTGAGCCAAGTTATCACGGTGTATTATGTCCCATAGTATGAGATTCGGAATCTCCTCCTCGCTGTATCCCAGTGCCATCCGCCATGCCCTGTTCACATAGAGGAAATGCCCGTCAGGCTTGACACTCTGTATCAGGTCATTAGCATTCTCAAAGAGGTCTCGGTAACGCTCTTCCGATTCTCGCAGCTTTTCCTCCGCCCGCTTACGCTCGGTAATGTCACGCAGCGATATGAGGCAGGAAATTTCGTCGTACCACATCGTTTCTGCCACACGCATTTCAGCGATAACTATGTCACCTGCCTGGCGGATAATGTCAACCTCCGTCATACCATTTGATGTAATCGGAAAGCCAAATTGCTCCCCAGTAAAATCCTCACTTTTTCTACAGAAGAGGGATTCTGCGGCCGGGTTAACATAGCGCACTATTCCTTGGCGGTTAGTGATGATAATGCTATCTGGATTATCATTTATCACTTTGTGGAAATTTGACATACTATCCCACAATCGCTTCTCGATACGCTTACGCTCGGTGAGGTCTTCTACTATCTCGATGAAGCCAACTATCTTGCTGCTCTTGTCCTTGGTCAAGGTGAAGAGAATCTGGGCAGGAAACCTTTCACCATTCTTCCTCACCTTCTCCCCTTCGCAGGAGAACAGCCCTTTCTCCATAAGCTCGTTAACTATCTGCTGTAGTTTCCCGGCTTCAACAAACTCCCTGGGGAAGAATATATCTATACTCTGTTCGCCGATAACCTCCTCCGGGGCATAGCCATATATCTGGCGGGCTCCCTCGTTGAAAGAGATAATATTGCCGTCGAAGTCCGCGGCAATGATGGCGTAGCCGACCAGACTCTCCAGCAGAGTGGATATAAAATCTGTATTCTCGCGGAGTTCCCTTATCCGCTCTTGAATCAATTGCTTACGGGAAGTTCCTGCAGCCAGAGCAGATTTGTCCTCGGCAGGCCCTATCGAAACCTTATTGTGTAAAATCACCATTTTTAATATTCCTTTTGGGATATGGTCATTTTGTACTTTGTCAGGAATTCAATGAAATCATCCCTGTATATCCGGTAATGACCTTTCGGAAGCCTGAACGCGGGCAGACGATTTTCGTCAATCCAGCTCAATACCGTTACTGTACTCACCCCGCAATGCTCGGCAATGAAACTGGTAGTAATATATTTAGGGCACCAGTGCTGTTCTCTTGTCTTCAAGCCAGCCTCCTCGTGAGTGTTTTGCGAGATGTTATTAATCTTGGATATCTTGGGTATCTAAGATATCTTATGATTTTTACGTATTTACTCTATACAATTTGAATCACTGTGGTATCACTAAAGGTACGTAGAACCTCACAGTTTAATCACGACTGGCAAAGTGTAGAGTGAGATGCGCCCGTTGAGTTAACGCATGGGAATTTTGAAATGGAAAAGGGGAACTTACCAGAAACATTGGCGGCAAGCCCCTCCAGCAGAGTGTCTATAAAATCCGTATTCTCGCGGAGTTACCTTATCCGCTCCTGAATCAACAGGTTGCCGGTTTGCTTTACGGTCATAGCTCCACATCCTCTTTTTTCCCGGCGGTGGTTACAATCACCTTGCCCGAATCCAGGTAGAAATCGACATTACGTCCGTAACTGCCGCCAACTTCCTCCCCACTCAGCGGTATTTGCTCCCGTTGCAGTATCTGCCTGATACTGCTGACGTTCTGTTTGCCGATACCGGGTTCTGAGTCATCGCTGCAGGTGAACATATGGGCGCCACCTGCCATCTTGGCAACCATGTTCCGCGGCGCCGCTCCCATACTGCGCAGTTTCCCGAGCAGGGTGACAATCGCCGTATCGGCATGATGATAGGGAAAGCCCCGCCCGTTGACACTATTGGAACCGGGCAGCATGATGTGTGCCATCCCGCCCATTTTCCTGCGGCGGTCATAAATCGTGACGACGACACAGGAACCTACGCCCTGTGAAGATAAGATGTGAGGCGCGTTAGTCACGGCTCCCCCTCCCATTATTATCGTGATATTACGCTGCGCCATAAGCCTTCTTTGCCTGTCCCAGAGCATCAATCAGGGGTTTAATTGACTCAGCGGAAGGAATCATCAGCATAAACGTTTTTATTGATTGCTTCTCCAGCACAATATCATGTTCAATCAGGATGACCGGCTCCACAGGAGGCCCTCCTATCATAAATTCATTTTCAACCAGGACGGATGTATGCATCTGAATGCTGGTCTTTATCAACGCTTCATCAAGCAGCGGCTGAATCATGTCAACGGCTAATACCGGGACGGTGTGATTGATGTTTAACCCGCAGAAATCGTGTACGGCGGCTAAATAGACTCCGCTAAGAATGTTGCCAATCTCAACTATTGCGGAGAAGTCTTCTTCTCCATGCTTCTGCCCCGGTAATATGCGGGTTCCCATCTGCGCTTTTTCTGCTATTTTCACCAGCTTTTCGCTGGATTCTTCCGGCACGATGAAAAACATGGCCCCGCCTATGTCACCGACCATTCCCATCCTGACACATGCCACCGGCTCGATAGGATTGTCCAGGATAGAGGTTACCTGCGCAACCGGCAGGATATGCACCCTGGGTATTATCACATCTACCGGGCACTGAAGTAGCTGCTGCAAGGCGGTGGCAGCGTTGCCGGCTCCTATGTTCATCATTTCTCGTATGAAATCCATTTGTTCCTCGGTAAAAAGTTGTGTATTATTACTCATGTTACATACTCCTCTTTCTGTAGCGTCGTGAAGCCCAACAATCCGGGAATGTCCAGGAGCAATGCTACCCTGCCATCCCCCATGATGGTACCTCCGGAGAAGCCCGTGAAATGCTGCGCCAGCGGGTCAAACGGCTTAATAATGTTTTCCGCCTGGTCCACTACCGTGTCCACACCGAGGCCGATTAGCCTGTCTCCTCGATTAACGATAATGGCAATCATCTCCTCCAGGTTTTCCTGGTCAGCAATATTCAGGATTTGATGCAACCTGACAAAGGGAACAACTACATCACGGAGCAAGAGTGCTTGCTCGTTATGAATATTTTTTATGTCCTTGGGTTTGACTTCAAGTGTTTCCTGAACAATGTCGGTTGGAATGGCAAAAATATGCTGGCCGACACCTATCATCAGCGTTTGCATCACCGCTGTGGTTAACGGTAACCTCATAGCGAAAGTTGTTCCCTTGCCTTTATCGGTGATTATATTTACCGTGCCGCCAAGCTCTTTCACCGAGTTTTTAACTACATCCAGCCCTACACCCCGCCCCGATACCTCGGTTACCTTTTCGGCGCTGCTGACGCCTGGCTGGAATAGCATTTCCAGAATATCTCTGTCCTGCAGGGATTCGGCCTCATCCGGTTTAATCAGCCCTTTCCTGACGAACACTTCTTTCAAGTGCTTGGGGTCAATACCGGCGCCATCATCGGTAACGCTGACTGATACATGGTTTTCCATTCTGCTGGCAGCGAGCTTTATAGTGCCCATACTCTTCTTCCCCTGTTGCCGCCGTGATTCGGCGGTCTCAATGCCATGGTCAACAGCGTTTCGGAGCAGATGGAGCAGGGGTTCGCCGATGGTGTCCAATACCGACTTGTCCAATTCTATTTCACTGCCTTCAAGGATAAGCTCTATCTCCTTGCCGGCTTCTCTGGCTAAATCACGCACTAATCTCGGGAACTTCTGGAAGATTTCACCGACCGGCACCAGGCGTGCCGCGGACACATTTTCCTGCAATTCGTTTATCATACGGTCCATCGCTGCCAGCACCGTTTTCAACTCCTTACTGGCACTACCGGCCATAATAGTATCAACGCGTTTCTTGTTAATGATGAGCTCGCCAACTATGTTGAACATGGCATCCAGCAGGTCCATATTAACCTTGACGGTATGTATCTTCTCCAGGGACAGCAATGAGGCCTTCTTCGGTTTGCCGGCTGTCGGCTTTTCACCAAGTTTGGGCGCACCAGATGACATTTTCTCTATCTTCCTGATGATATCTTTATGGTCGGTTCCGCCGTGCCTTCCCTCGGCGTGTTCCTTGACCATCATTTCAAGCTTATCGATGATTTCAAAAAGGGCATCAATAGTCTCTTGGGTAACTGTCAGCTCGTTTTTTCTCAGGCGGTCCATGAGGTCTTCACAGGAGTGGGCCAGCTCAGCAACGTCGGAAAATTCCAGCATCGCTGACGAACTCTTGAGGGTATGAACATGCCGGAATATCTCGTCCAGCTGTTCTGTCTGGCCGGGGGCTTTCTCCAAGGCAAGCAGGGCTTTGTTAATTGCCTGAAAACCTTCCCGGCAATCAGCCAGGTAATCATTAATAAACATCGAGATATCCAGTTTATCTTTGTCGGGCATTTTTCTTTACTCACCCCTTGGCTCTTTATATCCTTCTCAAAATAGCCCGGGCTATTTGCGGCAGTGGTACTACTTCATCCACGCAGCCCATTTCAATAGCCGCTTTGGGCATGCCAAAGACAACGCAGGTTGACTCGTCTTGAGCAATAGTGCTGCCGCCTGCCTCCTTGATTGCCTTTAAACCGTGTGCCCCATCACTCCCAAGCCCGGTCAGAAGCACCCCGAGGGTACCTTCACCGTAAGCCCTGGCAGCTGATTCCATTGTATAATCAATCGATGGATAGATATCCTGAACTGACGCTTTTCTGCTCAAGCGTATTTTATTGGCACTTCCATTCGCCATAATCATGGTGTGGTAACCACCGGGCGCAATCAGAGCGCGCCCCGATTCGATGGTTTCTCCTCTTTTTGCGATTGAAATTATTAGCGAGCAGCCCCATTTGAGTCTATCCACAAATGGCGGTATAAATCCTGGGCTCATGTGCTGAACTACGATAATGGCCACGGATATGTCACGCGGAAATCCCGATAGTACCTGTGCTACGGCACTGGGCCCGCCGGTTGAAGCTCCGATGACGACTATCTTTTTTCGTATAGCTATCCCTGGCTTTTGTGATTGATAATGCTCCGCCGGCAGTGGCAGTCTCATTTTTTGTACATTGACGCTGGCGGCTGCTTCCACTTTGGCAATAATTTCTTTGCCCAACTTATCAATATCATAAGAGATAACGCCGGATGGTTTCGCGATAAAATCCACCGCACCATATTCAAGGCACTTGATGGCGATTGCAGCATCCCTCTTGTTGAGAGCACTGAGCATCAGGACGGGGGTGGGGCACTCAGCCATTATATGTGCCAGCGCTGTAAGCCCGTCCATAACCGGCATCTCGATATCGAGGAGGACAACATCGGGATGCAGTTGATTGATTTTTTGGATGGCTTCCTGCCCATCGGCGGCGGTATCAATGACTTCTATGGACTGCTCCGAGGCCAGAATTTGCGCCAGCGCTTTCCTCATAAAACTGGAGTCATCAGCAATCAATACCTTAACCACTACGAGACACCATCCTGATTTATCCAACCTTTATGCAGGGTGATTGCAACGTTTTGTTTTTACCCTTTATTATTGTCTAGAACTTTGTTAATTTCTTTAGCTATCTCTGTCGGCTTAAAAGGCTTCCTGATGTATCCTGCCGCTCCAATTTTACGAGCCTCTTCCTGCTTGTCTTCATTACCTACGGCGGTTACCATGATTACCTTTGCTTTCGGGTCTGTTTTAGTAATTTCCTCCAATGCCCAAAAACCGTCCTTCCCTGCCATCAGATAATCCAGGGTGACAATATCAGGCCTGTGTTTTCGGTACAGGTCCAGAGCCTCCTGCCCTTCTTTAGCCATACCGATAACGGTATGGCCAGCATTTTCAATGATGTATTTTAAGGAATTCCTCATAAAAGAAGCGTCATCTGCAATCAATACCGTTGCCATTATCCTGCCCTCCTTTTTGGCTGGCTTTTCCTGGTATTCACGGGTGGTTTAGTGTCTGGGATATCGGTTTTCATCTTTTCCGGCTTTTTTATAGCTTGCACCTCATCAATGGCCCGTTGTGATGGCTGCACAGCGTCAGATTGAGCTGTCGTTGGCTTAGGCATCTCAACAGTCTGGGTGTTTTTTAATGCTTTATTAATCTCATTCACATTAAATAGCGCCGTGCCGGTCAATACCTTGTCCAGATCGAGTAAGATAATCAGTCTTTTATCCAGCATCCCTATACCTGTAATATATTCTCTTGACTCGGCTGTGGACGTCGACTCAGGTAGACTCTGTACTGAGTTATCCGGGATTTTGACTACTTCCTCTACGGAGTCAACGATTATTCCGATAGGATAGTTGTCCATCTCCACGACAATGACACGTGTGTCCTCATCATGCTCTTTTGGCTCGAATCCGAACTTCTTGCGGAAATTAATAACCGATGCTATTCTCCCGCGAAGGTTCATGATACCTTCAATATATGGCGGGGCATTAGGCACATGTGAAACGGGTAACACTTGGGAAATTTCCTGCACCCGCATGGCCTGGAAGCCACATTCCTGTGACTGGGCGGTAAATACCAGGTATTGATCCTCCTCAACTTCTTCAGCAACCAGTTCCTCATCTTTGGTAACTTGATCTGACATTTCACTACCTCCGTTACAATGCTTATTTCTTGGATTTTGCCATGCCAGATTTTGCTGTGGTCGCTTTTACTGTTGCCTGAGGTACCGCGGCCTTCCGCTTTTTTGCAGCCACAGCTTGTTCCTGCCTGCTTGTTTCTGTGTTGCTCAGTCTATCTTCCTTAAGCTCAAAACGCCCTACAGTTTGCTGTAAATTCGATGACATATCTGCCAGTGTTGAAGCCACGGAGTTAAGTTCCTGCATCTTGGCAAGGAGGTCCCTAGCGCTGGTCGCCAATTGCGTACCGCTGGATGACGTGTCAGCGGCAATACCGCTAACTTTATCCAGACTCTTCGAGACAGCGTCAATGCTGGTTTTTTGGGCACTAGCAGATGCTGAAATCTCCTGAGCTGTCTTGGAAGTATTTTCTACAGATTGGTTAATATCAGTAAATGATTTTGATGTTTCCTCAATAGAACGTCTTCCAAGCTCGACATTACTCGCCATTGTCTTAATCGTTGTGACGGTTGTCTCTGTTTCTTTCAGTACGGCCTGGACCAGAGTTGATATGTCTCTAGCCTGGTTTTTGCTGTCAGCAGATAGGGTCTTGACCTCCTCAGCAACAACGGCAAATCCCTTACCCTGTTTACCGGCACGGACCGCCTCTATCGCTGCGTTAATAGCCAGGATGTTCGTTTGAGTGGCTATGTCTCGAATTACATCCACTATCTCCTGAATCTTCTCACTACTCTTGCTAAGCGAATCAATCCTGCTCACGGATTCCTTTGAGCCTTCGAGCATAAGGTCAGTGTTCTTAATGGTCTCTCCCATCGCATGGCCGCCGGCTTCGGTGACCTTGTTGGCAGACTCGAACATTTTAATCATGTTCTCCACACGGTTAAGTGTATCGGTAGCAGTCCCCCCAACCCCCGCACTTTCTTTAGACGCTTCGGCTATCAACTGTGCCTGATTTTTAGCGCCTTCAGCTATTTGCTCTACAGCGGTTGATAGTTGTGTTGCCATTGCATTCATTTCCTGCCCGGTGCTTATCATGTTTTGCGAAGCTTCTCCGATACCGACTCCCGCACCCGTGAGCTCTCTTACGATTCCCCTCAGGCTTTCTATGGTAGCGTTGATGCCCTCTACCATAGACGCAAACTCACCTTTTGCCTCAGCCTCTATGCCTCTGGTTAAAGTTCCTTCACCAACCAGGGTCATTACACTGTTGACATCACTGATAATGGTACTGAGGTTATCGACCATTTTGTTGATGGTGTTCTTAAGCTCGAGAATCTCACCCATAGCCTCAACCGTAATCTTACGTGAGAGGTCACCCTGGGCAACGGCGGTAGTTACCTCGGCTATGTTCCTCACCTGGCTGGTGAGATTACTTGCCATAGCGTTTACATTGTCGGTAAGGTCTTTCCAGGTGCCGCCAACACCCTTGACCTCAGCCTGACCGCCCAGCTTACCTTCAGCGCCCACCTCTTTGGCAACCCTGGTTACCTCAGCGCCAAAGGCATTTAGCTGGTCTACCATGCGGTTGATAGTATCTTTCAACTGCAGGATTTCACCTTTGGCTTCAACCGTAATCTTCTGAGTCAGGTCACCATTGGCTACAGCAGTGGTCACCTGGGCGATGTTCCTCACCTGGCTGGTCAAGTTACCAGCCAGCATGTTTACATTGTCAGTCAGGTCTTTCCAGGTGCCGCCAACACCGGTTACCTTAGCCTGGCCACCAAGCTTGCCCTCGGTACCGACCTCTCCGGCAACGCGGGTTACTTCCGAGGCGAAGGCATTAAGCTGGTCTACCATTTTG
>JBGPRB010000125.1:0-8977 GCA_041489355.1 Dehalococcoidia bacterium | reverse complement strand
CGAATCGAAAATTTGAAGCCATACCTGTTTGTCGAGATTAATAAGAAAATCGCCGAGAAGAAGGCCAAAGGTGAGGATGTCGTCAGCTTCGCCATAGGCGACCCCGATATCCCAACGCCCCCGCATATCATTAACCGACTCTGTCAGGCGGCTCAGGACCCGGCCAACCATCGCTATCCTGAATCGGAAGGGCTGCCGGAACTGCACCAGGCCATCGCCGAATGGTATAAGAGACGGTTCAATGTCACCCTCGACCCGGCCACGGAGGTGCTGCCGCTTATCGGTTCCAAAGAGGGCATCGGTCATATCGCTTTTTGCTTTATCGACCCCGGGGATATCGCCCTGGTGCCGGACCCGGCTTACCCGGTGTACTCGGTCGGCACTCAGCTGGCCGGGGGGAGGCCTTACTACCTGTCGCTAAAGCAGGAGAACGGCTTTCTCCCCAATTTAAAGAGCGTTCGTGACTTTATTCTGAAACAGACCAGAGTGCTCTGGCTGAACTACCCCAATAACCCCACCGGGGCCGTCGCCGGGCTTGATTTCTTTAATCAGGTGGTCGCATTCGCCAGGCAGAATAATATCCTCGTCTGCCACGATGGCCCTTACTCGGAGGTGGCATTCGATGGTTACCAGCCGGTGAGCTTTATGCAGGCGGATGGGGCTAAAGATATCGGCGTGGAATTCCACTCTCTTTCCAAGAGCTATAACATGACCGGCTGGCGTATCGGTATGGTGGTCGGCAATGCCGAGGCGGTAAGCGCTTTGAGAACTCTGAAGTCCAACCTGGACTCGGGGATTCCACAGGCCATTCAGTATATGGCTATCGAGGCGTTGAACGGACCGCATGACTGCGTCTCGGAGCATAACGCCATTTACCAGAGGCGCCGCGACCTGATTGTCGAGGTGCTGAATAACATCGGCCTGGAGGTCACTTTGCCCAAAGCAAGCCTGTACGTGTGGGCAAAGGTCCCCGAGGGCTATAACTCCGTGGATTTTACAACCGATTTGCTGGAACAGGTGGGTGTGGCGGTTACCCCCGGAGTAGGGTATGGCCAGAGCGGCGAAGGTTACGTGAGGTTGTCTCTGACTATCCCGGACGCATCGCTGGTAAAAGGGCTTTCGCGGCTTTCAGGATGGCGTAATACCCGGCGATTGACATTAAAGAAGTAACTTGACATAATCCTATATCACGAGGAGAAAAGCATCACCAGAAATACCATTGTCACCAGGGCTGTAAAGGAAAGGGCACTTTTACTGGCCGTAACTCATAAGGGGAGCCGGTTCAGGCAATCGGCCGCGAATTCGATAGAGGAACTGGCACAGCTGGCTGAGTCCGCCGGGGCCGAAGTTGTCGGCAAAATCATACAGCAGCTGCCGGTACCATCGCATGATTCTTACGTCGGTAGAGGCAAAATTCAGGAGCTCGTGGCTTTAAAGAGCACTACCGATTATAGCGTCATCATTCTCGATGACGAGCTTACCCCTAATCAGCAGCAGAACCTGGAAGAAGCCCTCGAGGTAAAGGTCATCGACCGCGCCGCGCTAATCCTGGATATATTCTCCAAACGCGCCCGCACTCACGAAGGGCGTTTACAGGTAGAACTGGCCCAGCACCAGTACCTTCTCCCCAGGCTCGCCGGACAGTGGAGTCACCTTGAAAGACTCGGCGGCGGCATCGGCACCAGAGGCCCGGGCGAATCGCAGCTGGAGACGGACCGCCGCCTGATACGCCGCAAGATACAGCGTCTCCTGGAGCAGACCGAGGAGATAAGAAAGCGGCGCGCCCAGTACCGGCAGCAAAGGCAGAAGAGCGGCATACCGGTCGTGGCGCTGGTGGGCTATACCAATGCCGGTAAAAGCACTTTGCTGAATGCCCTCTGCAGGGCCGATGCCCTGGTGGACGACAGGCTCTTTGCCACACTCGACCCCACCACGCGGCGCCTGAACCTTCCTGACAATACTGCGGTACTGGTTACCGATACCGTCGGCTTTATCCGCAAGCTGCCGCCGACGATTATCAGCGCCTTCCGGGCGACCCTCGAAGAGCTGTCCGAGGCCAGTCTGCTGCTGCATGTGGTCGACCTGGCTTCGCCGGACGCGCCGGAGCAGTGCCAGACAGTGGAAAATATCCTCGGTGAGCTGGGGCTGGCGGACAAGAAAAGGCTGACAGTATTGAATAAAATCGACCGTCTTCTCCAGAGTGAGCCGACTCAGGAAGGCAGTGGGGTGGAGAACGTCCTCGCCAGTCTGGGCGTGGCCCCGGATGAGAGCACCGTATTGATATCGGCGGTACAGGGGTGGGGCCTGCCCCGTCTGCTGGAGATGATTATTAAGGCATTGTCTAATACCGCAGCGCCCACAGCCCTTGATTGATGCTAAGTTACGCTAGTCATTGCTGCGATAATACCTATATCCCTCTCCCTCGATGGGAGAGGGCAAGGTGAGGGTGAAAGTGAAGTAATTAATATCCCCCTCACTCTAACTCTCTCCCACCAGGGGAGAGAGGATTTTTTTACTTTATGGACACAGGTTTAATTCTCGCGCTCATAGCGGCGGTCAGCTTTGCCGCCGGTATCGTCATGGTCAGGAAGACCGCCGGCGAGGCGGGAGAGTCCTTCAGCGTCACGGCCATCAGCATCTTTATCGGGATTCCTTTCTTTGCCATCGCCATACTGGTCAGCGGCGAATGGAGCAAGCTCCTGAACATATCCTGGCACGCGCTGGCGCTGCTCGGTTCCGCCGGCATCATCCATTTCATCATCGGACGGCTGCTGGGTTATAACTCTTTCCGGCTTATCGGGGCCAATAAAGCCACCCCGTTCACCATGACCAACCGCTTTTATACCGTGCTCTTCAGTTTCCTTTTCCTCAAAGAGACTATTACCCTGTATATTATCTTCGGCGTTTTGTGCATGTTCGCCGGGGCGGCTCTAATTTCCACGGAGAAAAAGAGCGTCGCCGGGAAAAAGGAAAAGTCGTTATCCCGCAATGAGGTCAAGGGCATCCTGGCGGCGCTGGGGGCGGCGCTCTGCTGGGGCATCACGCCGGTGCTCATCAAGCCGGGCGTCGAGGAAATCGGCTCTTCATCCGCCGGGGCTTTTGTTTCTTATGCCACCGCGGCGATAGTGATGGGTTGCCTTCTTTTAAACCGGCCGCGACGGAAGCAACTGACGCAACTGCCTTTGAAAAAGAGTGTCCTGCCGATGGCGATTGCCGGTATATTTACGTCCACCGGCCAGTTATTGTATTACACCGCCCTGGGCAAAAGCCCGGCCAGTGTCGTGACGCCTTTACTCAGCATACAGATTTTATTTATCTTTTTCTTTTCTTTGCTGATAAACCGAAAGATTGAGCTTTTCACGCCGAAAGTTTTCCTGGGGATGGCGGCGACGTTGGCGGGAACGTTTTTACTGTTCCAGTAAGGCATTACTTAACAATGCCATCCCGACGCAAGTCGGGATCCAGAGCCCTTAACCCCCCAACTGGATTCCCATTTTCGTGGGAATGACGCCAAACCATTACAAAACGTTCTCCAATAAGGCGTTTGCCCTCTAGCCCGAAGCTAGCACGCGCTACAATCAAAATCTAAGCCTGTTGCCGACTCTATGAGGGGAATTATATCTTCGGGACGGGTTAACAGGGGCAGTAAACCACTTAAATTACCCTTTTTAACCGTTTTTTAAGGAAACCCAACCCTTTTACCCCCCGGCATGTCATTGCGAGGCCCGATGCAATCGGGACGTGGCAATCTCTATCTACCTCACCCCCTCAATCCCCCTCTCCTTACGAGGTTTCAAAGGAGAGGGGGAAATAAAGAAAGAGGGGCTGGCGCCCCTCTTAAACACCCCGGCTGTTATATTGACATAAGATATTGACATTCTGAGGTATAATAGGGGTATGGAAATATATGATTTCTCTAAAGACCCGGTAGCAATAGCAACACTAGTACTTGCCTTTTTTACTGCAATCCTTGCTCTTGGAACGTTCTTGATTATACGTCAAAACAGTAAATTCAGAGAGAAAGACCGAAAAGAGCGTTTATTATATGAAATTATTGAGTGGGCTACTGAAATAACAAATCCTCGTTCCGGCATCCTTCTGAAGGATATATTGATATTTGAAGATAAATCAAAATCTGCACTAAATATGACTATTAAAATTGCTAAGATGATTAGCGATTTACAAGGACTTGTTGGACAAAACACATATATTATTTTAATTGCATCATCTTTTAATTCAGAATTAAAAAGCGCTATAGAAAATTTGTTAAATGAACTACATAAATATATTGATTTCTTAGATTATTTGTTTACAAAACTCACTAAAGAATTTTCCGAAAAAAAGTACATTGAGTTTGAAGAAAGCGATGTTAAAAAAGGAGATAGTTTAGAAACCTCGATAAATAAGTTAGCAGTAGAATTAATAATAAAAACCGTAAAAATTAAGACAAAAGATAACCGTTGAACCCCTCCCCCGACCATTTCCCAGCCTCAATCCATTATGTCAACCCTATAAGCCCCAAAATACTGGGGCGCACAATATATGTTATGTAGAGTAGCGTACGCACGGAATATAATTTTACATAATAACTCAGGGCGCTCCCCTTCTCATTCGTTTCCTTTTATTTTAAAAAACGAATCATCTATTAATAAAAATTATTTACCGCCTAGTTTTTTAACCATCGACACGACTTCTTTGCCGGTGGCTCGGGATTCCTCAAGAGCTGTCGTGCCGATGCCACCGCCTTCTCCCGTCTTCACATCGCCTTTTTCGCGTCCGTAGCCGATGGCGCCCCGTACCGGTATCATCCCCTGGGCCATGAACCACCCGAAGAGCTGCACGCGGGTCTGGCCGCCGCCTATCTTTCTCAATGCCAGCACCGGCGCCGCCACTTTGCCTTGCAGCTTCCGGTTCCCCAGGTAGCAGAAAGTCCTGTCCATAATTGCCTTGGCCTGCGCCGTGACATAATTAAAGTAGACCGGACTCCCGAAGATAATGGCGTCCGCCCACTCCATCTTTTTATACAGCGACTGCATATCGTCCTTGATTTTACAGGCGCCGGTCTGAAAGCAGCTACCGCAGGCATCGCATCCATCTATGGTCTTGCCGGCGATGAGAAAAATGTCCGTTTTAGCGCCTTCCTCACGGGCCGCGGCCAGCGCCTCCTCCACCATTATCTCGGTGTTGCCTCCCTTACGCGGGCTTCCCACGATACCCAGCACGTTCATGCCTTATACCTCCTTCAGGATGAATACTTCAGAATGAATCCTTGGCTATACAGTAAGTATATGCGGTTTATGAAAACTTAATCAAACCTTTATCAAACCTTAACAAAAAAGTCTTCGCCACCTGGCAAAGCTTGATTATAATATTAACGGTATGGGATATTTCTCGCGTGGTATCTTCAAGATAGTGGCTTTTATCTTCGCCGCTATGGTTGTCGTGTTGACGCTGCCTCGATTCAGTCCGGTTATTTTCCCTGATATCAGCGGGCCGTCGCCGACCTATGACTGCGATGACGATACTCTCCAGATGTACCGGGAATTCGAGAGACTGGGGATAGAGTCCACGCCGATAGTGGGCGACCTGGATAAAAGCGGCGAAGCCTATATGGACTGCAACCATGTCTGGCTGCTGGTGAAATCCGGCGATAAAGAAATCGCCTACGACTGGGGTACTCCCCGATTCGACAGCCAGCATTACGAGGGCTATACCATCAGCCTCGACTACCTTTTATATGCCGTCAACCAGGACTTAAAAGGCGACGATTCGCTGGCTTCGACAAAATAATAGCTGCGTAGTTTAAGAAAAGCTATCCTTCCTTTGGCGATAGAGCTTCCTCGTTGAAACTGAATACATTATGTAAACTACTTTATAAGTGGATTTAATGGCGGGCTGGTCAAGGTTTGAAACTAAGATCAACGTTAACCCTGTCTAACGAGGCTCTTCAAGTTTCTCTTCTAAAAATATTTCAGCTTTCAGCAAATCTCTTTCGCTGGGCCGACCGCGTATATCCCCGAACCAGTATCCCGGTGTAGCGCGTTTCCCTATATTACCGGGGCAGGAAAATCTGCCGATACATTTGAATCTGAGGTGTTCTATATTTAGCTCCAGTAAGCTGAGAGACGGTTCGGCTTCCTTTGGACCCAGGTGTGTCCCGGCATAGGTTACAAAAACTATCCCCGTTTTAGGCCCGGGAGTTATTTTTCTGTGCACACGGACTATTTTACCCGCTCTTCTGGGTCGGTGTGTGGTTTTGAACATTACATCTACCAATTCTTTGCCAGGCAAGGCGGCGTATACTCCGGAACCGGCACAAAGGAAATCATAGTCCTTAAAATCAAAGGGAAGGTTATCGACATCTGTATCTTTATCAACCTTGAAAATATCGCACTTCCACCCCTTTTTTTCGAATACTTTTTTAAACCTCAACACAACTTTTTCCGTGTTGCCGGTCATCGTTTGATACAGAATAAGGCTTTTTTGAATTTTTGACATTTATTCCCCTCTTATTCGGTAGTGGGCTCGGTAGGGATCGAACCTACGACCAAGCGGTTATGAGCCGCCCGCTCTAACCACTGAGCTACGAGCCCCTATTTGTGGTGATACTGCCCTCGCCCCTGCCCGTCTCAACTATTTTACCTCTATCGATTCTCAATATCAAGGTAAGGCGTTTGAATTCCAGCCTGTTTAATAGTAAGATAAAAGTAACTGTAAGCTGGGATTTTTTTCATGCCCGATTGGGAAATTACCGCGACTACTATATACTGCGAAGACGTTGATGACGAGGTCACCCTTTTGGTCTATGGTGACGGCGCGTCGATATGTACCGGCCATCATAAATATGCCTGGCCCGATACGGAAACAGCCGGAGCAGTTAAAAAGAAGAGTAAGCAAACGGGTAAGAAGCTGGGTTGCAGCGGGTCCGAGTGCCAAAGGATAGTTCAGTACCGGAATAAGTGGCTGGGTATTTAAAGTATCGAGAATATGAGCTCCAACGGCGTAAAAATACGAATTGAAAACCTTACTCTTTCCTTTGGCGGCGTCAAGGCTCTGGACGATATCAACATGGATGTCAGGGATAAGGAGATTCTGGCTGTCATCGGACCCAACGGCGCCGGTAAGACCTGCCTGCTGAACTGCATCAACGGTTTCTATAAGCCGCAGGCGGGCGCTATCTATTTTGACGACCGGAGAATCACGCGCATCCGCCCGGATAAAGCTGCCAGACTGGGCCTTGCCAGGACCTTCCAGAACATCGAGCTTTACACCGGGCTGAGCACTCTGGACAATATCATGGCGGCCCGGCATGTCCTGATGAAGCAGAATGTGCTGAGCAGCGCCCTGTATTTCGGGTGGGCGCACAAAGAGGAAGTTGTGCACCGCAAGACCGTGGAAGACATTATCGACTTCCTGGAGATAGAATCGATTCGCAAGAAAACGGTCGGCATGCTCCCTTACGGCATGCGCAAGCGGGTGGAACTGGGTAGAGCGTTAGCGTTGGAGCCAAAGGTCTTACTTTTAGATGAACCGATGGCGGGGATGAACCTGGAGGAAAAGGAGGATATCGCCCGCTTTGTCATCGATATCTTCGAAGGCCAGGGGGTCACCTACCCGGATACTCCCGTGCTGCGGGACGGCGTCAGCTGCATCGTCCTTGTCGAACATGACATGGGGGTGGTCATGGATATCGCCGACAGGATTGTCGTGCTGGATTTCGGTAAGAAAATCGCCGAGGGCACGCCGGAAGAGATTAAGAACAACCCGCAGGTGATAGCTGCATATTTAGGGGAAGAGAAGAAGTAGACATCTTTGTCAGTGGTTCTTCAACTCAAACAACATTCTACTCTTTTACTTGTCAAGAAATATAATGAGGATTTTACAAGCACCTTGACGTATGTAATCTATAATTGTATATTTAAGCAGCATTTAGTAGGAGGTGCTCAATGCAGAAATTCAGGTATGGGCCGGAAAACCCGGATATCACTTATGTACCTCACAAGTATGAGGAGCACCTGTTTGACACTGGCGAGGTCGTGCTCAACTATGCTGCCGCGGGTTCACCGGATAAACCGGCCATCGTCCTTATCCCCGCCCAAACGGAATCATGGTGGGGCTACGAGGCGGCCATGGGGATGCTTTCCGAACAATTCCAGGTGTTTGCTGTCGACCTGCGGGGACAGGGACGGTCAAGCCGTACTCCCGGACGCTATACTTATGACAACATGGGCAACGACCTCGTAAAGTTAATCACCTTTGTTGTCGCCCGGCCGGTCATTGTCGCCGGTCTGTCGTCAGGAGGAGTGCTCGCGGCCTGGCTGTCGGCATATGCTCCGCCCGGCATGGTCCGCGGCGCCTATTTCGAAGATCCTGCGCTGTTTGTCAGTGAGTTGACTCCATCATTCGGTCCATCCGTACGGCAGGTATCTGTCGGAATACTCTTTGAAACCCTTAATAAATACCTTGGTGACCAGTGGAGCATCGGTGATTGGGACGGACTTGTTAAAGCCTTCCCCGCGGCCTTCCAGCCTGCAGACCCCGGCGCTACGGCAGGACCTCCACAGAACCTGAAAGAGTACGACCCCGAATGGGGTAAAGCTACTGTAAACGGGACTCTCAGCGCATCGTGCGACCACGCTCGGATGCTATCGCACGTTAGGTGTCCCATTCTTTTTACTCATCACTCAACTTTACTTGCCATAATAACCAGCTCATCGAAGAAAGCAGCTGTAGACGATATGATTGAACAGATCGGGAAGTTGGTAAAAGGTGCAGGCCAACCATTTACCTATCTCTCATTTCCGAAAATGGGGCACTTCATGCACAGTCAGGACCCTGAACTATACGTTCGTACCATTTTAGATTGGGCAAAGACCCTGCCAACTGAGGCTGAAACCCGAAAAAAAGGTGTCTTCGCCGTGAATTAACAGTTCATATGATTAGTTAGTTTAGATGAGGGTTTTTAGCTTCTAGCTTT
>JBGPRB010000124.1:0-9177 GCA_041489355.1 Dehalococcoidia bacterium | reverse complement strand
CCAATTCCTAATTCTATCCAGGCCGCACGGTCAAGTGCATCCACAAACTCTGCTATGAATCGAGTAGGGTGATCGTTGGGAATCAATTCCCCCAGTGTTGGTGGTAGTAGCCAGGCTTGTTCACGATTCAATGGTCTCAGTGGCATTGGGCTCACCTCCTCCTGATTGGCCCAATTCTACCACATTGGTTTGAATTCTGAGACAGGCTCGAGAGTCGAACTCCACCTGAAACAAAGCCTGATTATCTACAAAATTCAGTAAATTGACACTATTACGAAAACATCGTTAGGGGAAAAATAATAGCTGGGGTATCAATAGGTAGTCCTTGTATCTTTAATTATAATATAAGGTGTGTGATAGGCCGAGAAGTCCTAGGTCCCGAGACCGTCCAAAAGCACGGGCCATCACACACCACACGAATAGAGTCCGAACAGTTGTCCGGGCTAACCAAGCCCGCATCGTGCAAGGTCGGACCAAGAAAAAGGAGGTCGGATGATTCAACAACCAATTTATGTAGGGATCGATGTTCCCAAATCTTCTCTGGACATCGCCGCACGCCTTATATCCGAACGGTGGAGAATAGATAACAGGGAGAAATTTGATGAACTCCGCTCTTGGTCTTATACTAGGTTAAAGAGCATGAAGATGGCTGATAATAGAGTCCTAATTGTTGAAGACGACGCTAACCTACTGGAGACTCTGAAGTATAATCTCAGCAAAGAGATTTACGGCGTTGTCACAGCCAGTGATGGTGAGCAGGCCATAGAGGTCGCCCGCCGGGAAATACCTGACCTCATCATCCTCGATATCATGCTGCCCAAAATAAATGGCTTCGAGGTGTGCCGCATCTTGCGGAAAGAGATGGCGGTGCCCATACTGATGCTTACGGCCAAGGCCGATGAGACGGATAAAATAGTGGGGCTGGAAATCGGCGCCGATGATTATATGACCAAGCCCTTCAGCATGAGGGAGTTGCTCGCCCGCGTCCGGGCGATGCTCCGACGGGCTAAAATAGCGGAAGCGCCATCGACTGATGAGTCGATATCATTAAATGTCGGCAATCTGGAAGTCGATACAGCACGCCACCGTGCTTCTCTGTCTGGGGTGGTATTGGAACTATCACCGAAAGAGTTCGACTTGCTCGCCTTTCTAGCAAAAAACAGGGGGCTAGTATTCAGCCGGGAACAGCTGTTAGAAAAGGTCTGGGGCTATGACTATGCCGGTGATACCCGCACTGTCGATGTGCATATCCGATGGCTCAGACAAAAAATAGAGACCAACCCCAGCCACCCCAGTCACCTCATAACTGTCAGGGGTGCAGGATATAAACTGGAGGGTTAGAGTTGCGCAGTATTCAGTGGCGAATAGCTATCCCTTTTATAGTTCTTATTATAGCCAGCATGGGAGTCCTGGGGGCTTACCTGGCGAATTCTGTCAAGAATTCCGAGCTTAATAACCTGCGTTTCCATCTCGAGCAAGAGGCAAGAATCACCGCTGAGGCCGGCCGGCCAACTTTGCTCGGCGAGGGGGATACCCCAGATATTCTGGCCAAGAAGCTGGGGAAGGAAATCGATAGCCGTGTTACTATCATTGCCTTAGACGGTACGGTCTTGGGCGATTCTGAGGAAAATCCATCGACCATGGAGAATCATGCCACACGCCCCGAGGTGATGGATGCTTTAGCCTCCGGCATCGGTGAGAGCACCCGATACAGCACTACTGTGGGTCAGCAGATGATGTACGTGGCCGTGCCGGTCAACAGCGATGGCAGGCTGCTGGGGATAGCCAGGGTGGCGCTCCCGCTGACGACCGTGGAAAGTTCGGCGAATCAGGTGTCGCGCACAGTAATTCTGGCAATAGTGATAACAGCCATTATAGCGATGTTGGCTGCCTGGATTATTGCCCGGGGCACAACCCAGCCCATCAGGGAACTCACAAAGGCTTCCAAGAAAATTGCTTCAGGAGAACTCGGACAGAAAATCACGGTTCGGACGAGAGATGAGGCGGGACAACTGGCCCACGCTTTCAACGAGATGTCTTCTAACCTCCAGAAAATGGTGGAGAGCATATCCACGGAGAAGACTAAACTTGCCAATATTCTCGCCAACATGGCCGATGGCGTTATCATGACGGATGTTGACGGGAGTGTTGTTCTGGCCAATGCAGCGGCGGGTAAATTCTTCGGGTTTAAAGGAGAAGATGCCGTCAATAAAACTGTCATTGAGGTAGTGCATGACCACGAGGTCGATGAGGTAATGAAGTTGTGCCTTAAAACACACAAAGAACAAACCACTCAATTCGAATCCGGCATCGCCAGGCGGTTTCTCAGGGCTATCGCTGTGCCTCTCTACAACCAGGGTCGATTGAATGGGGTGCTGCTCTTGCTTCAAGACCTGACCGAATTGAGAACTTTACAGACGATGCGGCGGGAACTGGTAGGCAATATCTCCCACGAACTCAGGACACCCATCGCCGGCATCAAAGCAATGGCCGAAACCCTGCAAAACGGCGCTATCGACGATAAAGAGGCAGCCAGAGACTTCCTAACAAGAATCGAAGGCGAAGCAGACCGCCTGACACAGATTGTAACCGAACTCACCCAGCTTTCCCGTATACAGACTGGCCAGGCCGAACTGAAAAAGGAGTCGGTCAACCTTAACGCGCTGATAGACGGGATACTGGCGGAAATAAGTCCGCTGGCGGAAAGGCAGAAGGTCACCTTGCTCAAGGAGGTATCTCCCGACCTGCCATCCATACAGGCGGACAAGGATAGAATCCGGCAGACGATTATTAATCTGGTACATAATGCTATTAAATTCAATAAACCAGGCGGCAAAGTAACAATCGCTATCCGCTACAACGCCAACTCGGTTATGGTGAGCGTCTCCGATACCGGCATCGGCATTTCAAAAGAGGACTTGCCCCACGTCTTCGAGCGCTTTTACAAGGCTGATAAGGCCCGTACCGGCGGCGGGAGCGGACTCGGACTGGCTATTGCCAAGCACACGGTCCAGGCTCACGGCGGTGATATTCATGTTCAAAGCGAAGAGGGCAAAGGTTCCATTTTCAGTTTCAGCCTCCCCCGCAGATAATCCCTAAAATTTAACCAAATCTTAACATCCCCTTAATCCGTCTTTAAACTCCGCCGCTTACAATTAATCATAGAAGGTATGATTGAAGTTAAGTAGAAGGAGAAAATAAATTGGTCCAATCTGTTAAAGAATGGCTCATACCCCTGGCACTGATACTTGTTATTGCCTTTACTTTCGCTGGATGCAGTGCTAACTCGACACCAACAGCGACTACTCCAACCACCACTGCCCCAACGACCATCGCTCCAGCCCTCTCAGGATCATTCAAAATTATCGGGTCGAATACGGTGACTCCCTTAAGCTCAGTCTGGGCAGAAGACTTTATGAAGGCTAATCCTAAGGTTAGCATCGCCGTCAGTGGCCCCGGCTCCGGCGTCGGCATCGCCTCCATGATTGACGGCACTACGGATATCTGCCAGGCTTCACGGACGATTACCCAAAGCGAGATAGACCAGGCTAAAGCCAAGGGCGTTAACCCTTACGAAATTCAGGTCGCCACGGACGCCCTTTCCGTCGTCGTCAACCCGGCCAACCCGGTATCGGAATTGACAATAACACAGCTCTCGGCAATTTACACCAACCAGATAACCAACTGGAAAGAGGTCGGCGGTAATGATGCGTCGATAGTGGTCATGGCACGGGATACCAACTCCGGCACGCATGTCTTCTTCAAAGAACATGTGGTACAGATGGCTGGCCTGCCCACGGCGGACAAGACCCTTGAGTATGGCAACAAGGTGCTGATGCTTCCCTCGACCGAGGAAGGGGTATCACAGGTAGCCGGTAACCCCAACGCCATCTTCTACGCCGGCTTGGGTTATATTAATAGCACTGTAAAAGCTATAGCCGTCAAGAAGACAGCCAGTGACCCGGCGGTTAAACCCAGCGTGGAAACGGCTCTAAACGGGACCTATCCGATTTCACGACCTCTCCTGTACTATACCAACGGAGCGCCGACCGGCGTCATCAAGGCTTACATCGATTACTGCCTCTCCGCGGCCGGTCAGCAGGAAGTGCTCAACGCAGGTTTCGTGCCGCTGGCTAAATAGGAGTAATAAAAAAAATAATGCTACAACGCAATGCTGCCCCCGCCGCTACCGCGGTCTCTGAAAAGGGACTGAGGCGGCGGTTACGGTTGGGTGAAAGGTTCATCGAGGGCTGGATATTTCTGGCGGGACTGCTGGCCATCGTAGTCCTGCTGGGTATTATTTTTATATTACTCAGAGAGGGGTTGCCCATATTTACCCATACCCCTCCCTGGGAATTCCTTTTTGGTACGCACTGGTACCCGGTTTCCGACCCGCCCACGTTCGGCATCGCGCCGTTCTTCGTTTCCACATTGATGATTACGGTAATATCGACGGCGGTGGCGGTGCCCATCGGGGTGGCCTGCGCCGCCTATTTGTCCGAGGTAGCTCCCCCTAGAGTCAGTGAGGCGGTGAAACCTATCATCGAAATACTGGCAGGGATTCCATCGGTGATGATGGGGTTTATCGGACTGGCGCTGTTATCACCCTTTGTGCAAAGTCTGTTTCATCTGAACACCGGACTGTGTGGCCTTACCGCCGCCATCATGCTCTCGCTGATGAGCCTGCCCATTATTGTCAGTGTCTCCGAGGATGCCCTGCGCGCCGTTCCTAAGGAGTTCAAGGAAGCATCTTATGCGCTGGGCGCAACAAAGTGGGAAACGATATGGCATGTATGTATTCCGTCCGCACTCTCCGGAATCGCCGCCGCCGTGATGCTGGGGGTGGGCCGGGCTATCGGCGAGACGATGACCGTCCTGATGGTGGCCGGCGGGGCCCTGGCGGTGCCGGTTTCACCCACCGACCCGATGACCACCATGACCGCGGCTATCGCCTCCGGCATCGGCAATGCCGTCCGCGGCGGCTTACAATATCAAGCCCTCTTTGCCGTAGGGCTTATCCTGTTTATCCTGACCCTGGCCGTGAACATCATCGCCGAAAGGGTACTGGAAAGACAGAAAAGGAAGTTCGCGAGGTAGCCGGTAAATGACGACATCTGTTTATAGTTCGCGCCGCGTATCACAGCGTACCGCCTTTATTTTTCTCGGGCTGGCTACGGTTATTACCGTGGCGCCCGTGCTTTTTATTATTATCTACACTATCGTCAAGGGTGGCGGCGCTATAAGCTGGGACTTCCTGGTCCAGTTTCCATCACAGGCAGGCAAAGCAGGGGGCATTTTGCCCGCCATCATCGGCACTTTCTACCTCATGCTCGGTACTCTTGTTTTTGCTTTACCCATCGGGGTGCTGGCGGGCATTTACCTTACGGAATACGCCCGGGACAACTGGCTGACCCGGCTCATCAACCTGGCTATTATCAATCTTGCCGGCGTCCCCAGCATCGTCTTCGGGCTTTTCGGGCTCAGCGTATTTGTGCTGGCTTTTCACTTCGGCCTGTCCCTGCTATCCGCCAGCCTGACTTTAGCCGCCCAGGCTCTGGCGATGGTCATTACAACCTCGAGAGAAGCGATACTGGCCGTGCCCAGAGAATACCGGGAGGGGAGCCTCGCCATCGGCGTGACCAAATGGCAGACGGTCAGGCATATAGTCTTACCACAGGCCATGCCGGGCATAATCACCGGCGCAGTCCTGGCGATAAGCCGCGCCGCCGGTGAAACAGCGCCGATACTGGTGGTAGGGGCCGCCTTCCTCTTACCAAGGCTGCCGCAGTCTCCCCTCGACCAGTTCATGGCTTTACCTTACCATCTCTATACCGTAGCCGCCCATGTCCCCAACATGCCCAAGACGACGGTATGGGGCGTAGCGCTGGTGCTGCTCGTCGTGGTGCTCTCCTTCGATATTCTCGCCGCGGCTATCAGGATAAAAACGAGACAGAGGAAATAGCTATGGATATTAACCTTAATGTGCCAGAAGTGATGACAAGACCCGCGGATAAATGCGTCACCAAGCTTAGAGCGGAAGGGGTCAACCTTTACTACGGGTCATTCCAGTGTTTGAGGAATATTACTCTGGACATCCCGTCTTGCTCTATCACTGCTATCATCGGGCCGTCGGGCTGCGGTAAGTCCTCGCTACTCCGCCTCTTCAACCGCATGAACGACCTTATCCCTGGAGCCAGGATAGAGGGGAATGTGGAGCTTGACGGCATTCCTATCTATGATTCCAAGATTGATGTTGTCGAACTTAGAAAGAGGGTGGGCATGGTCTTCCAGAAGCCCAACCCCTTCCCGATGTCGGTCTTCGAGAACGTGGCTTTCGGCCCGAGACGGCACGGCGTTAAAAACCGCGGCGAACTTGAAGAAATCGTGGAAAAGAGCCTGCACCACGCCGCGCTCTGGGAGGAGGTAAAGGACAAACTGGGACAGTCCGGTCTGGCCCTCTCCGGCGGGCAGCAGCAGAGGATCTGCATCGCCCGGGTGCTGGCGGTGGAGCCGGAGGTAATTTTAATGGATGAGCCGTGCAGCGCCCTCGACCCGGTGGCCACCCTCAAGATTGAGGACTTGATGCGGAGCCTGGCCGAGGACTACACTATCATCATCGTCACTCACAATATGCAGCAGGCGGCTCGCGTATCTGATACGGCAGCCTTCATGATGATGGAGCCGGACCGGGCCGGAGTACTTGTTGAATACGGCCCGACGGCTCAGCTCTTCACTAACCCTAAAGACAAGCGCACTGAAGATTATATTACCGGCCGATTCGGATAACCTTGCAGGAGGTCAACATGGAAACAAGAACCACCTTTCATAAGAGATTGAGAGAAATCCAGGACGATGTTCTGGCTATGGGCAGTATGGTGAGTAAAGCCACTCTGCGTTCTATCGATGCCCTGAAGAACCGGGACCTGGATTTAGCTCAACAGGTAATTACGGACGATAAAAAGATAAACCAGAAGAGATTTGAAATAGAGGAAAAATGTGTCGAGCTAATCGCCACGCAACAGCCCATGGCCAGCGACCTGCGTATTATTTTAGCCGTGCTCAATATCATATCCGAAGTAGAGCGAATCGGTGACTATGCTGAAGGAATAGCCAAGATTGCGATTATGATTGGAGATGAGCCGCCATTAAAGCCGCTGATTGATATTCCCCGTATGGCGGAGCAGACCGTGGCTATGCTACGCCGCAGCCTGGACGCCTTTGTCAACCGCGATGCCGAAGCTGCTAAGAAAATCAGTGCCGAAGATGATGCCGTCGACCAGCTCTACGACCGGGTCTTCCGCGAGCTGTTGACCTTCATGGCCGAGGACCCGAAGACCATAACGCGGGCTACCCGACTAATATGGGTAGCTCATAACCTGGAGCGCAGCGCCGACCGGGTTACGAACATTTGTGAGAGGGTGGTCTTTGTCGTCACCGGCAAGATGGAGGAAATAGGAGCTTCAAAGTATTAGGAGTAGCTAAGGCGTATCTCATACACACTTACAATATTTACTAAGGTAACAAACAAGTAAATTGTGACATCACCAGCACTAAGCCTCGGCTTTCACCACCGCAGGAACCTTTTCCCATACCTCGCTCCTTTTCTGTAGCTGGTATTCCCGATAAAGCCACAGTCCGGCCGTGATGAAACCCAGGATATCCGATATGGGCATCGAAATCCAGATTCCGGTTATTCCGAGCAGGTACGATAAAACGTACAGTCCAGGGATGAAAAAGACAAACTGGCGGGCCAGAGATAGCATCATAGCATCCTTGCCCCTGGAAAGCCTTTAAGCCCGACAGCAGTACAATGTATGATAAAAAGGCTAAAGGAGAGGGCAGGTGTCGATCAGAGCAGCATTTCCCACTATTCTTCCAGATTCAAAGAAAGGGCTGCTGAAGTCGGGATACTGGCTGCCGGAAAGGAGTACCAGGTGATGAATGAAGTCGAATCTCTAAGAAGTCTAGCAGTCGAGCTATATAAATCCAAGCTCATGGTGGATGAGGCCAGGCAGGGTCATAGCATCATTAAAGCCTTCTTGAAATTGGGCATCAGCCCGGAGCAGCATCTCGCCCTGATAAAAGTGTGCCAGGAAGTAAATGACTCCGGTTTCACTGAGGCGGGCCTAAAGCTTTCCCAGATCGAGACCAAAACCGGCATGGGCTATCATCAGGTTATATCCGGTTTTGAGAAGGCGCTGACCCAGCTTCCTGGGCTGGAAGAAAAGGTGATTTATGCTAAGGCACAACTGAAAGCCATCAGTGATGCACTCCTCAAACAGAAACAGGAGCTAGTCGATCAAGAGGAATACCTTAAGAAATACCAGAATGAAGTCAAAGTTAAAGAGGCTCAACTGGGGAAGGAGCTATTGTCAAAGATGAAGCAACTGGAAGTGGAGAAGAAGGAAATGGAGGAGGTAGCCGCATTAAAGGCTGAACTTACCCAAAAGTGAATCAGGGCGATTAATAGAATTAAGGAAGGCAATCGAGAAAGTGAGGAAAGATATAAAATAGAAATACAAACCATGTGCTAAGATTCATCCAAAGGTCACAATTCAAGCTTTTGTTACCTAACAGACTTTCCGAAATACAATGCGCCGAACGTCTTGACTTATGTAATCTATGGAGTTACACTAAAGCATCTGTGGGAGGTGCTTTCCATGAGGTGTCCAAAGTGTGGACATGAGAGTAGTGAGGGGGCAGAATTCTGTGGTAAATGTGGCCAGCCACTCAGGCTTGAACATACTTGCTCACAATGCGGCCACACAAATCCTTCAGGTAACAGCTTCTGCGAAAAGTGCGGTCACGCTCTAGTTGAAAAAGCGCCTACAACAACGGCACCACCCTCACCCCAGCCCACCTCCTTCGCCGGTGGCCGCTACAAAGTAAAGAAGTTCCTAGGCGAGGGCGGCAAGAAGAAAGTCTACCTGGCCCATGATACTACGTTAGACCGCGACGTCGCCTTTGCCCTGATAAAGACCGAAAAACTGGATGAAGTAGCCCGGACGCGCATTATCCGCGAAGTTCAGGCCATGGGACGCCTCGGCGACCACCCCAATATCGTCACCGTCTACGACTTCGGCGACCACGAAGGCCAGCCCTACATCGTGCTGCCGCTAATGCCCGGCGATGTGGAGGGGCTTATCGAGAAGGCGCCGGAACACCGTCTGCCTCTTG
>JBGPRB010000123.1:0-9206 GCA_041489355.1 Dehalococcoidia bacterium | reverse complement strand
CAAAGGCAACGTGGTCGACCCGCTCGATTTGATGGAGCTATACGGCACGGACGCCTTGCGGTTCGCCCTAACGACCGGTACATCTCCCGGCAACGACTCGCGGCTGTCCACGGAAAAGATGGAAGCCAGCCGCAACTTCGCCAACAAGCTGTGGAACGCCACGCGGTTCGTCGTCAGGAGTCTTGAGTCTGGCACAGATATCGACCAGGCTATAGACAAAGGCAAACTATCACCTGAAGACCGCTGGATTCTCTCAAGGCTGAACCGGACAGTTGCCAGCGTTGCAAGCCTCATGGACGACTTCCAGTTCGGCGAGGCGCAGCGGCAGATACATGACTTCCTCTGGGGCGAGTACTGCGACTGGTATATCGAGTTAGCCAAGATAAGGTTGCAGGCAAACGACAGCTCGCCGCTGCCGGTGCTGGTGCATGTCCTGGAAAAATCGTTACGCCTTTTGCACCCCTACATGCCCTTCCTCACCGAGGAGCTGTGGCAGCACCTGAAAAAGTATATAAAGCTGCCTGAGTCCGATTCTGTCATGGTCGCCGAATATCCGGGGGCCGATGAAGCGATGTTCGACCCGGCTGCCGAGGCCGAAATCGAAACCGTCACCGAGATAATACGCTCCATCCGCAACATCCGCGCTCAATACAAAGTGGAGAACAGCCGCTGGATTGAGGCAAAAATACACACCGATGCCGCCAGGCACGCTACTATATCCGGCTATGCCGGGTCTATCAAGACGCTGGCGCGCGCCAATCCCGTCACTTTCCTGAAAGGCGAGCCCGGCGAGAAAACCGGAGACAACACCATGGTATTATCTCTGGCGCAGGCTACGGTCGTCATTCCCATGGCCAGCATGTTCGATATCGACGCGGAGAGAAAAAGGATAGAGAAGGAACTGGAACAGACGCAGGCCGAAGTAAACCGACTTGAAACCAGGCTGAAAGACAAGGCTTTTCTGACCAGAGCGCCGGCGGCCGTTGTTGAAAAGGAACAACAAAAACTTTATACTCTGAATGATAAGCTGGAAAAACTGAAGCAACAGAGCTCCAGATTATAGGAGGTGAGGCGATGTTTTCGAGAGTGCTGGTCCCGCTGGATGGCTCTAAAGTAGGTGAGGCGGCGTTGCCGGTTATCGAGCAGCTCGTAGACAAGCTGGCCCCCGAGGGAAAGGTAGAGATTACCCTCATCGGAGTAATAACACTGCTGAGGCACTGGGTGGTGGTGGGGGAGGCGAGCGCGCCGGTCTCTTACACGGAGGAGGAGTTGAAGATTATCAGGGAAAGGGTCATGTACTACCTCACCAAAAGCGGAGAGTCTTTGAAGAGCAAGGGAGTCACCGTCAAGACCATCGTCAGTACCGGCAATGCCGCTGAAGAAATCCTCCGAGCCGCCGACCAAATCAAGGCGGACTTAATCGCCATGTCCACGCACGGGAGGTCGGGGCTGCGCCGCCTGGCTTTCGGCAGTAGTACCGATAAGGTATTGAGGGGGTCGCACATACCGGTACTCATGGTACGAGCGCCGGAGGGTACCACCAACGAATAGTCCTGGAAGCAATGCCATCAACTATAATCAAGCCCTGTCATACGGAGCTAAATCGGTAGCCAGCACCTTAAAAACGCCTTTTTGCTGCCACTGTCGCTTCAGGTAATCCAGCGCTTTCTTGGTATCGCTGGCGATTCTGGCTTTTTCACACCGCTTGAGTCTGTACTTGAACAGCCAGTAGGTGAACTCTTTCAGCTCGTCGAGGGTAATAGACTTTAGCTGGGCGTAACTCTTTTCCTGCCGGAACTGTATCAAAAGCGCCTCCCCGGCGGCATCATATATCCTGAGGTAAGCCTCATCGGAGGACTGGCTTTTACTCCGCAGCCCCTGCACCCGCCTTTCTTTGTCTATCTCCTCCTGAACAGCCAGGAGCAGGGCTTCCTCGACGGTAATGCCGTAGAAATAGTTGAGATACTGGCCGTACTTTTTGTCGCCGATAAGCTCTTTGACTTCACTGGCGGCCAGTTCAAGGGGAGGAATGCCGTGAAAGAGAAGGGCGTCCCGCTCATCTTCCGGCAGGAGACTATCCACCGTCTCGCAGAGTCGCTCCGCCAGCAGAAGCCAGTCGAAAGCTTCACCATCGATGAGGTAGTGATAGGTGCGGTCGTTATAGACTTCTTCAGCGCTGGTCCAGAGTCCGATGGCACCGAGCAGGGCGAGATACCAGTGCCGGCCGCCGGCGATAGCCTGCTTGAGATGATTTATAGCCTCGGCATCACCCACCGGGATAGATTCCAGGGAAAACAGCCGACTACTTTCCTTTGCCATGCCACATCCTGCCCTTACGCCGAACGGACCCTCTCCGGTCCTTCCTCATGGAAGGACGCCTTGAGTTTTTCGTAAAAGGCGAGCTTGCCGGTAGTCACAAGCTCGGTGAGCTTTTTGGTGATGGCTTCGCCGGCCCCGGGGATTTCTTTAAGCCGGTTCTCGGCGACCAGTTTTTCTACCGGTTCAGTTAGCTCCCCGATGGCGTGGGCGACCTTCTGGTAAGCCCGTATCTTGAAGATGTTATCCTTCTTGAGCCTGAGCATCTCCGTGATATCATTAAATATGGAGGAGATTTCTGAGTTGGTCATAAGTGTATCTCGCTGGACTACTCAATAAGAGGTTAGCTGGCTCTAATCTCTGTTACCGATGTAGTTGTCTCTAACGTCGGTCGGCCGGGAGGTTTATCTCGTATCCTTCCTCTCCGAATAGTCCTATGAGACAATCAGCACAGAGTCCCCTTTCGTTTTCTTCGTACATTTCGTCGGCGGCTTCTTGGCTTTCAGCCGCATAATAGATAGTACCGACTTCCCAGTTGCATCCGCCACATTTTTCATCGTTTCCCACTTCGTAAATTTTCATGTTGCGTATCTCCATCTATCTCTAGCTTCATAATTTATAACGAGTGGTTTGTTCTCCATGACTAAGCTCCTCTATCAAATTGTACCTCGGTCAGTATGAGGTCATTTTGTTCGCCGTTCACTCTATACTTTATTAACCTGACCGTTTTCTCCTCTATAAGTCTTCGCTTCTGTACGTACTCCAAAACTTTGTCATCGAAGTCGAAGCCGACCAGTATGCTTTGAACCATTTCGTTATCCCCACTGGCAAGTTTTCTGACAAGCCAATTCTCGTATTTAATAACCTGATTCAGATTATCTTCTATGCAGATTCCAGTTTTCAACTCAATACAAGTAAAATTATGGAGGATGTCAACGCCATCAATAGCCGTTACGTGAGTGAGAAAAATGTCCATCACTTTATTGAAAGAAGTTGGGACAAAGTTCAAAAAGTCTCTATATTCACCGATGATTTCCTTCAGCCTGCCAGTAGTAAAGCTTTTCATGAACCATGCGTTTAAATAACCTTCATATCTGAGTCGTCCTTTGTTGTCAGTGGCCAAACTTAGCGGTAATTCGGTATTACCTTTAGGGTACGGTTCAGCTATTTGTGTGACTGGACGGAATACGGGATTATTCCTTAGTAATAGGCGTATCAGTTCTTTTCCCTCTTCAGTAGTGATGGGATTGTGGTTCTTTTGGGTTCTGGCCCCTAGGTCAAATGTCCATATTTTGCCTTTGTCCTGTAAATCCATAATGTCGCTCATAGCTATTGGTCTGGGGAATTCCCTGATTAGAGGCTCAAAACAAACTCTGTAAGGATACTCTTTGCCTAAGAAGCCGCCCTCATCAAAGAAAGGGAAGCTTGTAGCTTTCCATAAACCGTAGATACCAGTATTTCTGACGTAAAAGAATATAAAATCGCCTGGTTTAATAGCCTGAAAACCACCTATAATTTCGGAATTGAATCTTTCTAGTGGTTGGGAGGTACCACCATATGCGCCATGCTGAATACATTTCTCAAAATTCTCTTTGCTTGCAAGAAAGATATGATTTCCCATATACACTCACCTCACTTTCCGCAGCAGTGCTTGTATTTCTTACCGCTGCCGCAGGGACAGGGGTCATTGCGGCCAATTTTCTTACCGGCGGCTGCCGCGGCCTGGCGGGGCTTGCTATTGCCCTTCGAGCCGAGACCCGCTTTAGCCATCGGCGATTCCGGAGCCTTGGCATCCTTCTGAACGATGGTCACATGGAAGACGGTATTGGCAACATCGTGCTGGATGGTCTCGAGAAGAATCTGGAACTTCTCGTAGCCCGAACGCTTGTAAGCATCGGAGGACTTCATCTGGCGTAAGCCAGCCCATCCCGCCTGGAGTCGTTCACGTTCCATCTCCGTCAGGTGCTCCACCCAGAGCCGGTCGATAATCTGGAGCATCACCAGCCTCTCCAGCAGCCTCATCTTTTCAGCGTCCATTTCCTTCTCCCGCTGCTCGTAGAGACTCCTGGCCAGCTCGATGAGCTTCTCTTGAATCTCCTTCGCCCCTAAAGCGGCAAGGGCTTTATCGTTGAGGGTGGGGGGAACGGGTAAAATTCTATTGACATCGGCCAGCAGGTTAGCGATGTCCCAACCCTCACTGTACTGGCCAGCCAGACGGGAGGCGGCGATACCCTTGAGCTCATCGGTGACCATTTTCAGTATATTTGTCTTGAGGTCAGCGCCGCCGAGTATTTTATGCCTTTCTTCATAGATAAGCTCGCGGTGCTTGTTGACGACGTCATCATACTCGACGAGGTTTTTACGCACGTCGAAGTGATAGCCCTCGACGCGCTTCTGCACATCGGTAATGGCGTTGGTAATCAACTTATTCTCGATGGGCGTATCTTCATCCATACCCACCCAGCTCATGACGGTCTTGATGCGGTCGCCCCCGAAACGGCGCATGATATCGTCCTCCAGGGATATGTAGAAACGCGAACAGCCGGGGTCGCCCTGACGCCCGGCACGACCGCGCAGCTGGTTATCGATACGCCGCGCCTCATGGCGCTCCGTGCCGACGATGTGAAGTCCGCCAATCTGGATAATTTTATCGTGCCTCTGCTGCCATTCACCAAGCTCTTTCTCATAATTTTTAAGTTCCTGAGCATCCTGAGTATCCGGTTTCTCAGGCTTCTTTCCTCCTAAAACGATATCCACACCGCGACCGGCCATATTGGTGGCGACGGTCACTGCCCCTGGCGCCCCAGCATCGTCAATGATTTTCGCCTCCTTCTCATGCTGCTTGGCATTAAGCACCTCACAGGTGATACCCTTCTTCCTCTCCCTCTTGAGCTCGTCACTCAGGTGCTCAAGCTTGTCGCTCAGGTAAACCGATTTTTCAATGGACACCGTGCCTATGAGTACCGGTATTTCTTTCTCATGAAGTCGCTTAATCTCCTTGACCACCGCCCGGAACTTGCCTTCCTCGGTCTTATAAATCTGGTCGGACATGTCCTCGCGGATCATCGGCTTATTGGTGGGGATTTCCGTCACTTCCAGCTTATAAATCTTGAAAAACTCCTCGGCCTCGGTAAGCGCCGTGCCGGTCATGCCCGCCAGCTTTTCGTACATGCGGAAATAGTTCTGGATGGTAATGGTGGCATAGGTCATCGATTCCCGCTGCACCTTGACGTGCTCCTTGGCCTCGATAGCCTGGTGCAGCCCTTCGGAATACCGCCGACCTAACATTTTCCGACCCGTAAACTCATCTACGATAACGATTTCCCCGCTGGGTTCGACGACATATTCACGGTCGCGCTGGTACAGTGCGTGGGCCATCATAGAATTGCGGAACACCGAGAGGATATCATTGCGTTTTTTCGCTTCTTCGAAGCTCAGGTGCTGGCCCTCCTCGGTATCTTCACCACCGAAAAGCGCCCCCACTTTGATGCCAAAAGCCCTGGCCAGTTTATCCTGACCGTGCGCCGTCGCTTCAGAATAGTGTTCCTTTTCATAAGCGATAAAATCGTACTGCCTTCTAAGCTGCTCCAGCTCTTCATGCTCTTCTGGCGTCTTTGGCTTACTTTCATAGGGCAGGATTTTCTTATTCATGCGATTCACGACATCATTGACGGCTTTATAAAGCTGGCCCGTCTCCTCCGCCGGACCGCTGATAATGAGCGGCGTGCGGGCTTCATCGATGAGGAGATTATCAACCTCGTCGACGATGGAGTAGTACAGAGGACGCTGGACGCACTGGGATAGACTCGTTACCATATTGTCCCTGAGATAATCGAAGCCGAATTCACTGGAGGTGCCGTAGGTGATATCGGCTTTATAGGCTTCCTGGCGGGAAATGGTGCGGAAATGCTGCCACGGGTCATTTTCTTTACCCGAATCATAAGCGGGGTCGTAGAGGCGGGCGGGAGAATATTCATCAGGGGTCTGCATAGGATAGATGCTGGCCACGCTCACCCCCAGCAAGTTGTAGATAGGCGCCATCCAGTAGGGGTCACGCCGCGCCAGGTAGTCGTTGACGGTAGCCAGGTGGGCTCCCCGGCCGGTCAGAGAGTTGAGGTAGAGGGGTAAAGTAGCCACCAGCGTCTTGCCTTCGCCGGTCCTCATCTCGGCGATTTTACCCTGGTGCAGGGTGACGCCGCCCAGCAGTTGCACATCGTAATGGCGCTGGCCTATGGTACGTTTGGCGGCTTCGCGGACGGCGGCAAAAGCCTCGGGGAGTATTTCGTCCAGGGCTTCACGCTCTAATTTCTGGCGCTCTTTATCAATCTGTTTGATTCTATCCTCGGCACGCTTACACTCCTTGTCTGCCTCGTCCCTTTCCACGTCCCATGTAGCTTTAGCAGAATGCTGCCTGGCCTCCTCCAGTTCCCGCTGCGCCTCCGCCAATCGCGGCTTAATACTGGCCGAAGCTTCAGCTATTCGTGCTTTAAATTCATCGGTCTTGGCTTTAAGCTCGGCATCGCTGAGCTTTTCAAACTCAGGCTCCAGTTCGTTGGTGCGGTCTACCTTTGGCTGAAGTCGCTTTAACTCTTTCTCATTGGAATCAAACAGTCCACTCAAAAAATTAGGCATGATTATCACCCACAATCAGTTCTCTTGCTTCTTCAGCCATAGAATCCAGGACCATCACTCTGACCTCGGCCATGCCATCCATCGTAAACATATGCACAGAAGGTGCAGCATTGGACTTCAACAGGCAGGGTATATCATAGCTTTCCAGCAGGCTCTTGATAACCTGCGCCTCCATCACATTGCGGGCATGATAGACTTCAACCATTTTCTCGTTTTTACTCAAACATAGCCCCCACGGACTGCCCGGTATGAATGCGCCTGATGGCTTCACCCAGCAGCGGCGCTATCGGTAAAACAACGATTTTATCTATTCTCTTTTGAGTCGGGACCGGAACGGTATCGGTAACGACCACTTCTTTCACCTGGCACCCGGCTATCCGCTCTATAGCCGGGCCGGAGAATACCGGGTGCGTGCTGCAGGCATATACTTCTTTAGCACCCCGCTCCAGCAAGGTATTAACGACCCCCACCAGAGAGCCGGCGGTATCGATTTCTTCATCCACGGCGAGAGCCACCTTGCCTTTCACGTCGCCGATGACATTAAGAGTCTCGGTCTTATCTTCATTGCCAAGCCGCCTCTTTTCCATAATGGCAAGGGGTGTATGCAATCTTTCGGCGATATCCCGGGCTTGCTTAGAAATACCGAAATCAGTGGCAACCAGTACCAGGTTCTTTAATTTTTTCTCTTTAAAATAGTCGCTCAGCAGGTAGAAGGCGGTCAGTTCATCAACGGGGATGTTAAAGAAGCCCTGTATCTGGGCTTTATGCAGGTCAACTGTCAGCACCCGATTGGCGCCAGCCACCGTAAGCAGGTCGGCTACCAGCCTGGCGGTAATCGGCACCCGGGGCTGGTCTTTCTTATCGCTACGACCATAAGCGTAATAGGGAATTACCGCCGTTATGCGCTTGGCGGAAGCCCTCTTCATGGCGTCAATCATGATGAGGAGTTCCATGAGATGGCTGTTAACTGGAGAGGAGATAGGCTGGACGATAAAGATGTCCCGCTCTCTGACATTTTCCAGGATGCGGACAAAGGTGTTTTCATTGCTGAACTCTATTACCTCGCAGTTGCCCAGAGGTATACCCAGATAGTCCGTCACTGCCTTAGCCAAGGCCGGGTGGGCGTTACCGCTGAATACCTTTAGCTCATCCATCTGTTGAATTCTCCTCTCGATACTCACTTTTCCGCATTTTAATTATAGCACTAATAAACAATCGTACCCAATCTGATTGTGAAAATGTGGAGTGGAAATTTTCAATGCAGAACGGTGAGGTTAATGGCGCTTTGCTTTTAGCAAATGGAGCCTAATTCAGGTAAAAATCACCAATTATGAGTTAAAGCAGCATATCTTTCAGGGTCTTCAGGTTTATCACGTCTTCTTTGTTATACTCAAGAAGGGTGTTCAGGGCATCCAGGTCGAAGCTGTCAACGTATTTCCACCACAGCCTGACAGCCTCATAGCCGTTCATGTCCGGCAATTTCCTCTTCAGTCCGAGCTGCCGTTCAACGGCTTTCAATCCACCGAATAAGTTTTTTCTCCAGCAGTGATACATAAGGTCGTGGTGTGCGCATCGTTCTGCCAGGTTTATGCCGAGCTTTGAGTGAATGAAGGGTAAATCGAACCGGCTACCGTTGTAGGTATAGAGGACTTTTACCCCGTTCAGAGCTTCCTGTACGCTATCAGCAGTGACATCCCTGCCGACAAATTGAACGAATTCGGTATCATCTCCGTTACAAAGATAAATACCGATTACGGTGATTTCACAGCCGGAAGGGGCGAGACCGGTGGTCTCAATATCTAAATATGCTTCGGTGCTGGTAGACAATTGATTAACCTTTAAGGTATTGACTCTTTCCCTTGTATGTACTATACTATACATAGTAAAGGTTCCCCCCTAGTGAACGTGCCCATGGGGCACTGCCTTAGGCTAGCTAGGGGGGTCAATTTTTCATACCATCAAGTTTGTCCATTGGCAAAGATAGAAAATTCACTGGCAATTAATCCCTTTATTTTATTATATGGTCGTAATTTAGCTCTTTCATTCTTAACATATATTGCCCAGCAGCAATAATCTACTATTTGTAAATAAGTATGAGAAATTGATGAATGCATGCATATCACATATGGTGTGTTCACTAAATGCTGGGCCAGAGAAAGTTTCAAGGCCTTTGTTAGAGCCTCCCTTTCCTTAGTACGAGATGATTCCCTGTCTACAAAAATGAAAACCTTGTCAAAATGACTAACATCTACTTCTCT
>JBGPRB010000122.1:0-9229 GCA_041489355.1 Dehalococcoidia bacterium | reverse complement strand
CTTCGAGACGGAGCTAGCGATACCAGTCCTGGGGGAAACGCCTTTTCCGGCCGTATTCATCCGCGCTCCGATAGTAGAGCATTGCGATGACGGCGTGGAGGTCCTGGCGCGGCTGGATGACGATACTATCGTGGCGGTGCGGCAGGGTAAGCTGCTGGCGACGGCATTTCATCCCGAGTTGACAAGCGACCTGAGGTTCCACAAGTATTTTCTGGATATCGTGGCGGGGAAACGATAAAAAATAAAGCGGGGAGGGGCCTGTGCAAAAGGTAATTACCGACGACATGGATGCCCTGCTCGACATTTTGCCTCCTCATATCAAAAAGCCGCTGGTACAGCAGAAAGAAATCAGCGAACTCATAGAGGTCATCCTTGACCTGGGGCGAACACCGGAGGCGCGTTTCCTCAAGCGGGACGTGGCGCTCGATGGCAAAGAGGTCGAGGAAACGGATTTAGACTATATCGTCGCCCGCATCAGCAACTTCGGCGACGATAACCGAGCCGGCATCGAGCGTACCCTGCACCGCATTTCCGCCATACGCAACCGGCGGGGACATATCGTGGGGCTTACGTGCCGGGTAGGGCGGGCCGTCTTCGGCACCATCAAAGTAATCGAAGACCTGGTGCAGTCGGGCAAGAGCGTCCTGCTGCTGGGCAGACCCGGCGTGGGCAAGACAACCATGCTGCGAGAAGTTGCCCGCGTGCTGGCAGACGACGCGGATAAACGGGTCATCATCGTGGACACATCCAATGAAATCGCCGGTGACGGCGATATACCGCATCCGGCTATCGGCCACGCCCGGAGGATGCAGGTAGCCACGCCCAGCCTGCAACATGCCGTCATGATTGAAGCCGTAGAGAACCACATGCCCGAGGTTATCGTTATCGACGAGATAGGCACCGAGCTTGAAGCCACGGCCGCCAGGACGATAGCCGAGCGCGGAGTCCAGCTCGTCGGCACCGCTCACGGCAATACCCTGGAAAATCTCATGATGAACCCGACCCTGGCCGACCTCATTGGCGGGATACAGTCGGTAACGCTGGGCGACGAGGAAGCCCGCCGACGCGGCACGCAGAAATCGATACTGGAAAGAAAGTCGCCGCCGACTTTCGATATCGTGGTGGAGATACAGGAGCGGGACAGGGTAGCCATACACCCGGACGTCGGCGAGGCCGTCGATGCCCTTCTGCGCGGCATACCTCCCGGCACCGAGGTACGCTGGATGGACGAGCAGGGTGAAGTGAGAATTGAAAAAGCCCAGGTGGAAAGGGTCAAGACCGCCAAGGGCAAGCGAACCGTGAAGGAAGCTAAAGCCATCAGGCTCTATCTCTTCGGGGTGAACCGGTCGAGGCTGTTGCAGATAGGCCGCGAGATGCATATCGACCTGGATATCGTCAAAAACCTGTATGACGCCACCATGATAGTGACCTCCAAGAACTACTACCGGCGGAGGCCGCAGACGGTCAGGGACGCCGAAAGCGCCCACATCCCCGTCTATGTTCTCAGGGGGAACACACCGCCCCAGATACGGCAGTTTCTGAGCACGCTGTACCCATCGAGGGAGGGTGAAGAGTCCGGCGGTTTTCAGTCCGCCATGGCGGAGGCCGAGGAGGCCGTGGAACAGGTAAACGAAGGCCAGGAAGCCGTCGAGCTAAGCCCGCAGGGAGCCTATATCAGGCGGTTGCAGCACCTTATCGCCGAACGCAGCGACCTGGCTTCGCACAGCCTGGGTAAAGACCCCAACCGGCGGGTGCGGATATTTAAAGAGCGGCAAGGGAGGTAAAAATGCGTGCATTAAAAAAAGAAACATTAGAGAAATATGTTGAATCTGCGAGGGGAATTCTTATAGAAGTAGCAAAGGGTATAAGAGAGTGCAAAAGAGAAAATAAATTCATTGAATATCAAGAATTAATGGATGAGATGGGTGGTCCAGGTCGTGGTCATATTGCGGAGGTACTTGAAGAAGTTTCTTGCCGTGAACATGAAAAAGATAGACCTTTAATTACGGCACTTGTGGTTCATGCAGCTGATGGTAAACCTGGTTATGGATTTTGGTATATAAGGTGTTTACCTGATTCTATTAAAAACGCATCCAATGCGGAAAAGAAAGCGTTTTGGGAGAAAGAGTGTATTAAAGTAAGGGGTTATTGGTTAGAGAAAAAATAGATTTCAATATATATTAATTGTAGGTGGTTTATGTCCCTTTTCATTACCTTTGAGGGGGGTGAGGGCTGTGGTAAGAGCACGCAGGCCAGGCTCCTGTACCAGCGGTTGTCAAGGCTGGCTATCCCGGTGTTATTGACCCATGAGCCCGGCGTCACGGCCCTCGGCAGGAAAATCACGCGTTTACTGAAATGGTCGCAGGACATAGCTATTTCTCCGATATCTGAGTTACTACTATTTAATACTTCTCGCGCTCAACTGGTCGCGGACGTGATTCGACCCAACCTGGAAAAGGGCACCGTGGTTATCTGTGACCGCTACGCGGATTCCACCACGGCTTACCAGGGGTACGGGCGCGGGCTGGATTTAGCTGTGGTGACGGCAGTCAATAAAATAGGCACACAGGGGCTTTCGCCCGACCTGACGATTTTACTGGACGTGCCGGTGGAGGAAGGGCTGGCGCGGAAGAAAGGCAAAAAGCCAGACCGTTTTGAAGTGGAGTCCATAAAATTCCACAAGCGAGTGAGGGAAGGCTATTTAAAGATGGCGGCGGCAGAGCCAAAGCGCTGGCTGGTAATAGATGCTAACAAGAGTAAGGATGAGATAGCCGGAATTATCTGGCAGCGGGTGAGCAAGTTACTTCCGAGATAAGGACGGATTTTCGTGAAAAATCAGAAGCCGTCATTCGCCGAAGAGAAAATCCTCAGGGTACGGGGATATCGATTTATCGCCGGGATAGACGAGGTGGGGAGGGGCGCTTTGATGGGGCCGGTGGTCGCCGCAGCTGTTATTCTGCCGGATAACATTAAAGCCCGCTGGAGAGGTAAAGTACGGGACAGCAAACAGCTTTCTCCGAAAGTCCGCGAATATCTCTATGATTTCATCAAAGAAGCCGCGATTTCTATAGGCGTTGGGTCATATTCTAATAAAGTCATAGATTCCATAGGAATAGCCAGAGCGACCCGGCTGGCCATGATATGGGCGATTGAGCAGCTGACACCACAACCGCAATACCTCTTAATAGATTACGTGCATCTACCTGAGATGTCATTACCCCAGAAAGGCATCACAGGCGGCGACAGCCTGTGCTTTTCAATTGCCTGCGCGTCCATCATCGCTAAAGTCACGCGTGACCGGCTGGTGACGGCCATGGACAAAGATTACCCGGGCTATGGTTTCGCCGGGCATAAGGGCTACGGCACCAGGGAACATATTGAGTGCCTGCGTAAAAAAGGGCCGTGCCCGCTGCACCGGCGGACTTTCAGTCCGGTAAACGAGATAGCAGGTCAGAAGCTATGAAAAGGCGCGATACCGGCATAACCGGTGAGAAGATAGCCTGTGATTTCCTCGGGAAGAACGGCTATCACATATTAGAGACAAACTACCGCTGCCCCGAGGGTGAAATCGACATAATAGCACGCCAGAAAGACACCCTCGTTTTCATCGAGGTACGTACGAAGAAAAGCCGGAAGTTCGGCAGCCCGGAAGAGTCCATCACGCCGGCGAAGATGGAAAAATTGAGGACCGTCGCCGCCCATTACGGACAGAACCGCAATAACCTGCCGGCAACATGGCGTATCGACGTCGTCGCCATTCAGATGGACAAGAGCAACCGGGTAACACGCATCGAACTCATCGAGAACGCCGTTGAAGGCGCGTGTTAAACCAAGGGTATATCGAAACGTTTCGCTGTCATTCTTGAGCGAAGCGAAGAAGCCGTATCACGACATAGAGAAAGACGGATTCTTCAGTCGTCCCGACTCAGTCGGGACTCTTCAGAATGACATTATTAATAATCCTGTTAAAGGCCTTTCTTTACCCGATGATATAGCTGTGTTAGAATTAACCACCGAGTCATGAAAAGCATGAAAGAAATACCCGCTGACAGACTGCGTATTATCGATGCGAATTTGAACCGCATCGGGGAGGGGCTGCGTGTCCTCGAAGAGTTTGCGAGGCTTTCGCTGAACGATACCGCCCTGACCCAGCGGCTGAAAAATATGCGCCATAAGATGGTAAACATAGATGCGGAGTTACAGCAAAAGCTTCTCCGGGCGAGGGACGCGGAGGGGGACGTCGGCAGCAACATGGAAGTAGACGGGGAAGATAAAACCCGGGATTTGCCCGAGGCGATAGCAGCCAACGCCAGGCGTGTGCAGGAATCCCTGAGGGTCATGGAGGAGATAGCCAAAGCTCCGGGGCTTTCCCTGGACTCCGACGGGTATAGAAAAGCGCGGTTCGAACTCTATACGATAGAGAAAGACCTGATTTCAAAGATGCTCCGTAAAGATAAAATAAAGCGACTGGCTGGACTCTATGTTATCATCGATACGGCATGGCTGAAGGGGAGGAGTCATAGCGAAGTGGCATCACAGGCAATCCGGGGTGGGGCTAAAGTAATTCAACTGCGATGTAAAGGAAAAAGTATAAAGGAATTCCTGGACATCGCCGGGGATTTGAAAAAGCTCTGTTCGAAGAATGATGTCCTCTTTATCGTGAACGACAGCCTAGAGGTAGCTTTAGCCGTCGGCGCGGACGGGTTGCACGTAGGCCAGGACGACCTGCCGGTAGAGACCGCCAGGCGGTTACTGCCCATAGACAAAATACTGGGCTGTTCGGCGCGCACCGTGAATGAGGCCATGACGGCACGGAATAATGGCGCCGACTATCTGGGGGTGGGAGCCATGTATGCTACGACTTCTAAAGAGTCCGCCGAGGTGGTGGGGCCGGAGAGATTAAAGGAAATACGGCAGGCAGTGGATTTGCCAATTGTGGCGATTGGTGGTATTAATAAGAGTAATTTACGAGCGGTGATGAAAGCCGGGGCTGACGCCGCGGCCGTTATCAGCGCTGTCATGGAGGTGGGGGATATCGAGGGGACAACGCGACAGCTGGTAAAAATTATCGAAGAGGGAAAAATTGGATAATCTGGACGCAATGGCGGAACAAATACGCAAAGAACTCTCGGCGAAAGATAAAGCCAGAGAGAAAATGCTGCCGCTCTGCCGGGACTCAATTCGCTTCAGCAGTAATGCCATCCGAGCCGTACACCGGCAGGAGTTCGATGAGGCGGAAAAGTTAATAAAGTCAGCTCAAGACCTCATAAGTGAAGCCGAGAAAGCCGTCGAAGAACACAGCGAACTGGGCAGTACCGGAGTGGTCAGGGATGCCCAGAAAGAGCTTGCCGAGGCGAACATTACGCTGGCGCTGGTGACAGGTAAGCAACTCCCGAAACCGGAAGCGCTGGGGGTCGATGTGGCGGCTTACCTGAATGGAATGGGTGAAGCGGTCGGTGAGATAAGGCGTTATCTGCTCGACAGCATGCGCCAGGGCGACCTGTCACGCGGGGAAGAACTGCTATCGGTGATGGATGATATTTATAGTGTTCTTGTCACCATGGACTTCCCGGATGCTTTAACCGGGGGGCTGCGGCGGACGACCGACATGGTACGCGGCGTGCTGGAAAGGACCCGGAGCGACCTGACTCTGGCGATAAGGCAAAAGGCTCTAGAAGCCAGGCTGGCGGACTTCCAGAAGGAAGAGCTTAAGGGAGAAGACCTGGAGCAGTCTAGCTTACAGGACGAGGATACGCAGGATGTTCATCAGGAAGAGCCGGAGCTCGATAGTATCGAACAGGAGTTATATAAAGCTCTGGACGAATGGCGTAACCAGAAAGCGAATGAAGAGAACCTGGCGCCCTATATTATCGCCCATAATTCCATGCTTAAAGAGATAATCAAGCTACGCCCGACCACGGTACGGGAATTGAACGGCATCAAAGGTTTTGGGGAGAGAAGAATCAACAAGTACGGCAAGGAGATAATCTCTATTATCAACCGGGGACGATAATGAGATTGTTGAGTAATATCGTCCCGACTTAGGCAGGGATTCAGACCGCCTTTTCCCCACCACTGGATTCCAGCTTTCGCTGGAATGACAGTAGTACGAAGTCCAGAATAACGCTGATTCACTGTTAAGAACCTCAGTGTAAAAAAATTTGTGATGAAAGGTGAGCGAAAAAGATGGGTAATGTATTGAAGGGCAGGGTTGCCGTGGTGACGGGGTCGGGACAGGGAATAGGGAGGGCTATTGCCATAGGTCTGGCGAAAGAAGGCGCTAAAGTAGTTACAAATAACCGCCGCCCGGGGTCTACCGGCAATGCCTTTTTAACCGATACGCAGCTGAAAAAGCTCGATAAGAAGAAGAGGGATTGGTTCATCAAGGAGACAACCGCCATCAGCGGGGACGCGGAAACCACCGCCCGGACGATTAAAGAAATGGGTGGGGAAGCTGTTCCCTTCTTCGGCGATATCTCCAAATTCGATGTGGCCGAGCGGTTGATTCAGACTGTTATCGACAGCTTCGGCAGGATAGATATCCTGGTGAATGTTGCCGGTGGTTTCGGGTTCAGCCCGATTGAGAAAATGAAGGAAGAGCTCTGGGATAGGGTTACCCTCATCAAGCCCAAGGGATATTTCAACACCATGCGCCACGCCGTGCCACACATGATAAAGCAGAACTGGGGACGTATTATTAACTGCACGTCAAGGGCTTTTCTCGGGGATGTTATCAAGCACACCGAGTACTGTGCCGCCAATGCGGGGGTCGTTGGGCTGACCAAAGCGGTAGCGATAGAGCTGCACAAATATGGCATCACCTGCAATGCGTTTTCGCCGTGGGCCAAGACGCGGGCCTCGTATGAGCTGGAGACTTACTCCCAGGTGGTGGATGCCGAGGACAGGCCTTTTATTTTTGAAATGAGATCACCGGGGGGAGATATGATGAAAATGACCCCCAGCCCGGACTATGTAGCGCCTTTTATCTGCTATCTTGCCTCTGATGCGGGAGCGAATATAAGCGGGTCGGTTTTCAGCCTGGGAGGCAATACCATCGGGATGTATTCCGAACCGCAGATAGCAAATAATCTGACGAAATTAGAAAAAGAGCCCTGGACGGTAGAGGAGCTGATGCAGCAGGTGCCGCGAGGACTGCTGGCCGGGTATAAAAGCCCGGCGGCTAATCCGATGTAGAATAGAGTTTGATGCTGGCGACGGGGATTACGTTCGGCATGGGTTGTTTGGGTAATATTTGAGCCTCACCCCCTGACCCCCTCTCCAAATAAAAACATCAGATTTGAGCGTGGGAGAGTTTGTTTGGAGAGGGGGAGGATTTATGAGAGGGGGCGTAGCCCCCCGTTCGGTACGCTCAGGGTAAACCCTCTCGCTGCGCACTCCCCTTTATGAAAAGGAAAAGTCAATAACCAAGATACAATAACCAAATATATGGAGTAAGATAATTACTGGATTCTGGCCTACGCCAGAATGACAAGGTGGCAAGGTCTGGATTCCCGCTTTCGAGGGAATGACAATTGTTTATAGTATTTTATTCTAGGCGAAGCAATCCCTATTTAAGTATGTAACGGATTGCTTCGTCGTCCTTCAGCGGAAGGACTTCCTCGCAATGACAGTCTGCTATCTGGGAGCGAAGATGGAAGACCTGGGTTGTTTCTCCATAGCCTTTGCCAGTTCGGTCACCGGTCCGTAAGTCATACAGGTAGCCTGGCAGTGCTTGACGCAGGCCGGCGACTCGCCGCGTCCCGTCCTCTCCGCACAGAGGTCGCAGAACCGGGTGGTGATGGGAACAAAGTCCACGTGGACTTTATCCGGACTGGCGGTAACAAGCTCGTCGACCCTGATGCCGACCATGCCGTCCGAAAAGTTATGCTCCTGCTTGCAGGCGACCTCACAGGCATGGCATCCGGTGCACCATTCGTATTGAATCAGTAAACCGTTTCGAGGCATGGCTACTCCTTTCCGCCTTTAATCTTGACGATACGGCAGAGACTGGAACGATAGTTCGTCCCGCCGAAGCCGGACTTACCCTGGTTACCCATCGAGGTCAGGTTATTGATATTATGGTCCCAGGTGCTAAAGAGATTGGGCGCTTTGCCATCAGTCTCCGGCAGCCACCAGCCATGGGGCGCCGTAACGACCCTGGGGTGGGCGGTGGGGGTAACCATGGCCTTGAACTTGACTCTGCCCCGCGTGTTCTCGATATAGACCCATTCGCCATTGCTGATGCCGAGCCAGTCAGCCGTTTTATCGTTTATTTCCACCATCGGGTAGGGGTCGAGCTCGCGCAGCCAGGGTATCATGCGGTGCTCGGAGTGGAAGAAGACCGGCGAGCGGCGGCCCGTCGTCAGTATGAGCGGGTACTCCTTGTATAACTCCGGCGAAGAGACCGGACTCTCTTTCGGCTCCTCGTAGTAAGGTAGAGGGTCGAGTCCCCACTCTTCGTATCTTTTGGAATATAGCTCTAACTTACCGGTGGGTGTATCGAAGCCGGGCTTGCCATCGGCGCGCAGCAGGCCTTTCTCGTAACGGTAATAAGGCCGGGTGTTATGACCCTCCGGCGGAAACTCCCAGCAGCCTTTGGCCTTGAGTTTCTCAAAGTTGGTGTTACCGTCCTTCAGGCGGTCGTCAATAAGCTCTCTAACTGTCTTATATTTAATGGGCGTGGTAGCCAATCTTCTGGCAAGCTCCAGGTTGATTTCCCAGTCGGATTTACCTTCTCCAACCTCGTCAACCGCTTTAACGCTAACGCCGAGGGGCTGCCACCAAGAGCGGAAGCTCTCTTTCTCACAGATAGAGACGGCGGGGAGGAAGATATCGGCCAGTGCCATGGTGGTGGGGGTCTGGAAAAGGTCGACGCAGACGATGAAGTCCAGCTTTTTCATGGCGTTCAGGTGACGCCTGGGGTCGGCAGCCTGTCCGCCGATGATGTTGGAGGTCTGTATCCAGGCGCCCTTAACTGGGTATGGTTTGCCGGTCTCCATCTGCTCAATAAGGACATCCGGCTGTACCCAGCCGCGGAAACCCTTAATCATAGGATAGTCATTGGCGCCGATTCTCTTTTCATTGAGCTTTTTAACGAGCTCAGCGCCATAGAGCTTGGTAAGCTCGGCGGAACTGAAGGGGTAGGTGGTCACGCCGTGCGAGTTGCGGGCGATAACGTTGCCGCCCGGATTATCGACATTGCCGGTAATAGCCCAGAGGTGGTTGATAG
>JBGPRB010000121.1:0-9232 GCA_041489355.1 Dehalococcoidia bacterium | reverse complement strand
CCCCAGGCACGTACACATCATCAAGATTCACTATGGAGGTGCCCAGCCCCCTTAACCCCATCGTTTCCAGCGTCTCCTGCACGGCAAATCCCGGCGACTTAGACTCGACGATGAAAGCGTTCAGACCTTCGCCACCGTCCCTCCGGGCAAACAGCAGCACCACATTAAGCACAGGCGCCAGCGACATGAACATTTTCTGCCCGTTGATAACGAATCCGTTGCCGCTGCGTCTGGCAATAGTAGTAATCGCCCGGGGGTCGGAGCCGGTATCAGGCTCGGTAAAACCGATGCCGCCCAGCCATTCCCCCTTCACCAGCGGCGAAAGCAATCGCTGCTTCTGCTCCTCGCTGCCGAAGCGAAAAATGCCTTCCTCAGGGACGGTGTTGACCGCCATGATGGCACCAACGGACATCGATGCCTGGCAGAGCTGCTCCAGCACCAGAACGAAGCTAACGTAGCCGGCGCCGCTGCCGCCGTAGGCGACGGGATAAGGCAGGCCCCGGAAACCGCGCCTGCCCATTTCTCCGGCAAGGTCCAAAGGGAACTGGCCGGTGCGGTCAATGCCGGCGGCCTGTGGCATCACCTCTTTAAGGGCAAAGTCCCTGGCCAGACTCTGCAACATCTTTTCCTGTTCACTCAGATTAAAATCCATTGAACCTCTCCTGCAACTTTATCGAAGAAGCCAGATATCCAGGCACATGACCAGAAATATCGCTCCCAGGTAGGGAAAAGCCGACAGCCGGTATAACCTCCAGGAATCTTTAGTCGCACGGGAAATTACCAGTCTAAAGGTGGCGTAGACCATGCCGATGCCCAATATATTAGCCAGCGCCAGGTAAAGCCAGCCAAAGCCGCCGATGAAATATAGAGCGAGAGAAACCGCATACAGCACCAGAGAAAAGGCCAGCAGCACCTTTACGGAGTCCCTGACCTCCAGATTAACAGGAAAATAGTTCAGGCCCGCCTGCCGGTAGTCGTCACGGTGGGCGATATTGACACTCCAGACATGCAGCGGCAGCCAGGCAGCAATCAGGATGCAAAGGAGCAATAACTCCCAGCTAAGAGACCGATTAACAGCCAGCCAGCCCATCAATATCGGGGCGCAGCTGGCGAGCACACCCTGCGGGTAAACACAGGTCACCTTTTTGCGCCAGGTGGCGGCAACCAGCGTGCCGCACGCATCAGCCAGGAAAACATACGGGTGCAGCAGCCAGGCCAGCACCAGTCCGATAACAATCAGGCCGATAATCAGGGGCAATACCTTTTCAGGGGGATAAATAACTTTCGATGGCAGAACGCGGCAACTGGTACGCTGCATACGGGCATCGATATCACGGTCGAGATAGTTGGTCAATCCGTTGGCCCCGGCCGAGGCTATCAAGACCGTCGCCAGGACGAATAGAATCCTGAGAGATAACTGTCCAGCTCCGGCAATGATGGCTGTACATGTCCCGATAAAAGCCAGCAGGACAGTGGGCAGGGGTTTCAAGACCTCGCCATAGTTTACAACCCTGTCGATTATCGAACCTCTCTTGTTGGACAGGTTCGATTTTTCTCCGACCCCGGCTGCTGTTGACGTATAATTAAGTGCCATAAATACAGTTCAATTATACACAATATAGTGAACTCAGGCTAGGATAAGATGTTCATAACCTTTCTTTACTTTTAAAATTCACCCCGTTTTTTGCTCACACCCTCAATCCCCCTCTTTTAAGAAAGGAGGGGGAAATTAATCACCCTCACCCTACCCTCTCCCCTAAAGGGAGAGGGGTTATAAAATCCCCCTTAAATCCCCCCTTCGGCAGGCTCAGGGCAAGCTCTTTACGAAAGGGGGATAGGTTCTAAAAACAACCTCTTAAAAATAATTTGTTTTTACACTCCGCCCGTACTAATATATGGTCAGTGGAAGCGGAACTTAAAAAAATCCTGGCTCAAAGACAGAAGCGGCATATCGTCGATGATAGCCGCGTGCCGTCCGCGGTACTTATCCCCATATATAAAAAGGAGGGGCAGTACCACATCGTATTCATCAAGCGCACGGAGACGGTTAAAGTACACAAAGGCCAGATATCCTTCCCCGGTGGAAACGTGGATACTCACGATAAAACACTGCTGGATACCGCTCTGCGGGAGGCCTCGGAGGAAATCGGCCTGCGCTTAAAAGACGTCGAGGTACTGGGCGAGCTCGACGACGAGATAACGACAACGTCGAACTATATCGTCACGCCGTTTGTCGCCCTGATACCCTGGCCTTACCGGTTCACCAAAAATAAAGACGAGGTCGACGAGATAATCGAAGTCCCTATTCCGGCGCTGCTGGACAAGGACTGTCTTAAAGCAGATATAGAGACTCTTGATGGTATCGTGGTAGATTCTTGCACCTATCATTACCGGGGAAAAGTAATCTGGGGCGCTACCGCCCGGATATTGAATAAATTGCTGGATATTGTTATTCAGGCGATGCCGGAAAAACAAAAGACAGACTAAATGTCATATCGGGAGAAGCGGAAATATTACTCTAAGGAGTTGTCAGCTAGACCAGCACACATTCCTTTAAGATGATGTTCTTTCCGTAGCCGTCATATTTACCGCTCACCGCCACCTCCTGCCCTTCTTTAAGACGGGTCAATCCGGAGGCACCTTCCTTACCGAACGTGCACCGCACGCTCCATACTCCCTTCCTCCCGGCGCCGGTAAGTACGATATAGCGTATTTCAAGGTGTTCCCTGACGAATACCCTCTCCACCAGTCCCCTCACTACCATTGTTTTACCCGTGAATTTCGCGTGGGCCTGCGCCTTCTCCACCCGATAAAGTGCATCCAGCTGGTCGACGCTTATCTCCATACCATCCCTGATTGCCTCCAGCTTCATCGCGGGTACCGGCGCAGGTTCGGGCTCCGGTTCAGCTTCTGGCTCTGGCTCCGGTTCAGGTTGAGGTTTAAGTTCGGGCGCACGTCTGGGTACAGGTTTGGATGCCATGGGTTTTCGCTCCGGTTCCGGTTCTGGTTCAGGCTCCGGTTCAGGTTCCGGCCTGGGCCTGGATACCGGTCTGGGTTTTGGCTTCGGCTTTCTCTTCGGTTCCGGTTCTGGCTCGGGTTCAGGTTCCGACTCAGTCTCTAGCTCCAGCTCAGATTCCGGTTCAAGCTCCCCCAATTTCGAGACAAGATTTCTTTCTTCCTGAAGCTCTTTAAAGGTCTTATCTATCACCTTATATGCCCGGGATATCAATGGATAACCGCACCACTGGCAAGCCCAGTCTTTGGTCCTTAAAGTCCGACGTCCGCAGTTAGGGCAACTTGGCATTAAAATTCCTCACTCATAGATTACACATGAAAAAGCCAGCTTGTCAACTGGACGTGCCAGTGACCGGAGATGAAATATGGTCATCTCAGATATACTTACCTGAATATCCATCGCTATCAAATAAAGACTTAACAATTTGATATTAACTTTCCTTATTATTTCTTGACATGATACTTGAAAAGATTATATAATATTAATTAAGGTATTGTGGAGAAAAGGCATGGCCGGAAAAAACTATTACGACATTTTAGGGTTAAAAAAGGATGCCAGCGACAAGGAAATCAAACAGACTTACCGCCGCCTGGCACGCAAGTACCACCCCGATGTCAATCCCGGTGATAAATCTGCCGAGGCCAAGTTCAAGGAAGTCAACGCCGCTTACGAGGTACTTTCGGACAAGGGAAAACGGCAGAAGTACGATAAATACGGTGATAAGTGGCAGTATGCCGACCAGTTTGAACAGGCGGAGCAACAGCAGGCACAGTACCGGGAGTATTCTCCAGGTGGCGGCACCAGCTACCACTTCGGCGGGGATATCGGCGGCATGGACAGTATCTTCGAGGAACTGTTCGGTGGCGGACGTTCGCGGGTCTTTTCCCGCCGCTCTCAGGCGAGACGCGGAGAGGACCTCGAATCGACCGTCGAAGTAACGCTCGAGGAAGCCTACAGCGGAACCAGCCGCACCATCAACCTGCAAATGGAAGAGCCGTGCACAGCCTGCAAGGGCAGCGGACGTATTCAGAACCTGCCCTGCTCGGTTTGCCACGGCGCCGGCGTTTTACCCAATATCAAGCGACTCGAGGTGAAAATAGCGGCTGGAGTAACCACCGGCTCCAGGGTACGCGTCTCCGGTAAGGGGCAGCCCGGTTACAGCGGCGGCACCAGCGGTGACCTTTATCTTAATATCTCGGTCCAACCTCACCCGACACTGGAACGCCAGGGAGACGACCTGCATACTACCGTCCCGGTGCCTCTGGCAGTAGCCGTCCTCGGCGGCGAAGTCCAGGTACCCACACCTAAAGGCAAGGTGGCATTGAAAATTCCGCCGGAGACCCAGAACGGGCGCATCTTTCGCCTGGCCGGACGTGGTATGCCCCATCTCGGCAAATCCACACAGGGCGACCTCATGGCCAAGGTCAGCGTCGTCCTGCCCACCAGACTATCGGACGAGGAAAAGGAACTATTCAGGCAGCTCAGTCAGCTACGCCCGGCCTGATATTAAATCGAGGTGAATATGAACAGAAACGATTACAATACCGAGCCACGCTACGTGATAAGCGTGGCAGCCAGAATGCTGGATATGCAGACCTACACCCTGCGTTACTATGAAAGGGTCGGCATTATCGAGCCCCGCCGCTCCAGTGGAAACGTCCGCTTGTATTCGGATAGGGACATTGCCCTGCTCAAGAGAATCAAAGCACTGGTAGATGACATGGGCATTAACCTGCCGGGGGTGGAGGTCATTCTACGCATGATAGAACATATGAGTGAGATGCAGAAAGAGCTGGAGCAGGCACACGAAGAATTAAGAAAACAGAGGGGGGAAGAATAAATATGAGGCAGGAAAGGTTCACGGAACAGGCACAGGAAGCATTACAGGCGTCCCAGCAAATGGCCGTGCAGTTCAAGCACAGCCAGTGGGATGTGGAACATATTCTGCTGTCCCTGCTCATACAGAGGCAGGGACTGGTGGGAGAAATTCTTAAGGAACTGAACGTCGATATCGATAACACCCGAAATCGGGTGGAAGAAACTCTGAGGAAAACGCCCCAGGTTTCTTACCAGACGGGGCAGATTTACGCTACGCCGCGTATTGCCCAGTTAATGCAAAGAGCCGAAGAAGAAGCGAACCGACTCAAGGACGAGTTTATCAGCACGGAACACCTGCTTATCGCCATGGTCAGCGATGACAAGGGTGATGCGACTAATATACTGCATAATGCCAGCATCACTCAGGAAAAAGTGTACGCCGCCCTCCAGAAGCTCCGCGGCAGCCACCGCGTCGATAATGCCCGCGCCGAAAGCAAATACCGCTCCTTACAAAAGTATGGCCGCGACCTGACCGAGCTAGCCCGCGACGGCAAGCTCGACCCGGTTATCGGCCGGGACGAAGAAATCAAAAGGGTCATGCAGATACTTACCCGCCGTACCAAGAACAATCCGGTAATCGTCGGTGAGGCCGGGGTCGGCAAGACAGCCATCGCCGAAGGGCTGGCCCAGAAGATAGCCGCCGATGATGTCCCCGACTCTCTGAAAGGACGCAAGGTAATTGCCCTGGATATGGGAGCGCTGGTTGCCGGCAGTAAGTTCCGCGGCGAGTTCGAGGAGCGGCTCAAGGCGGTTATGGACGAGGTTAAAGAATCCAAGGGCGAGGTGATACTGTTCATCGACGAGATACATACCGTGGTGGGGGCAGGCGCCGCCGAAGGCGCTATAGACGCCAGCAATATGCTCAAGCCGGCGCTGGCCCACGGCGAGCTTCAGTGCGTGGGCGCCACAACCCTCGACGACTACCGTAAACACATCGAGAAAGATAAGGCGCTGGAAAGGCGTTTTCAACCGGTCTTCGTCAATGAACCCGGCATCGAAGCAACTATCGAGATTCTACGCGGCCTGCGGCCCAGATACGAGGCGCACCATAAGATAAAAATTACCGACGAAGCTCTCGAAGCCGCCGTCAAACTCAGTCATCGTTACATCTCCGACCGGCATTTGCCCGATAAAGCCATCGACCTCATCGACGAGGCCGCCAGCAAGCTGCGTATCGACACCGAGAGCGCCCCGCCGGAGGTGAAGTCGCTGGAAAAACGCATTAAGGAGCTGGCCAACGAAGAGGAGGCTGCCTCACAGCGGCAGGAGTACCAGCAGGCGGCCGAATTCAAACAGGAAAGAGCCAACCTTGAACAGGAATATAACCTGGCTAAAAGCCAGTGGCTGCAAAAAGAAAAGATAAGCAAGGAAGTAACCGCCGAGCTCATTGCCCAGCTAGTATCCAACTGGACGGGCATACCCGTATCACAAATGCTCGAAGGTGAAGCCCAGAAGCTAATCCACATGGAGGAACGAATCCACGAGCGGTTGATAGACCAGGAGGAAGCGGTGTCAGCCATCTCCGAAGCAATCCGCAGAAGCCGGGCCGGACTGAAGGACCCGAAACGCCCCATCGGCAGCTTCATGTTCCTCGGCCCGACGGGAGTCGGTAAGACCGAACTGGTACGCACACTCGCCTGGTTCCTGTTCGATGACGAGAATGCCATGGTCAGGCTGGATATGTCGGAATACCAGGAAAAGCATACCGTATCACGGCTTATCGGCGCTCCTCCCGGCTACATCGGCTATGACGAAGGGGGACAGCTTACCGAGGCAGTACGGCGTCGGCCCTTCCGAGTTATCCTGCTCGATGAAGTCGAGAAGGCGCACCCCGAGGTTTTCAATACCCTGCTCCAGATAATGGACGACGGCAGGCTGACCGATGGCCAGGGAAGGACGGTCGACTTCAAGAATACGGTAATCGTCATGACCAGCAATGCCGGCGTGGAGCTCATCAAGCGTGAGGGACAAATGGGGTTTGCCACCCGGAAAGATGACGCCAAGAGTCAGAAAAGCTCCTACGAGGCCATGAAGGACAAGGTCATGACTGAGGTTAAAAAGCTTTTCCGTCCCGAATTCCTTAACCGGCTGGACGAAATTATAGTTTTCCATGAGCTTACCAAGGAACAGCTCAGAAAAATCGTGGACCTGATGGTCAAAGACCTGGAAGGACGGCTATCGGAACGCAAGATAGGCCTGGAGCTGACAGAAAAAGCCAAATCCTGGCTGGCCAAGGAAGGCTATGACCCGGTTTACGGAGCCCGTCCGCTGAGGCGAGTTATCGAGCGCTACATCGAGAATCCTCTTTCCAGCAAGGTCCTCAGGGGAGAACTCAAAGAAGGCGACACGGTCAAGGTCGACCTCAACAAGGAGGGCAGCCTGACCTTTAAGACCAAGGCGGCGGCTAAAACCGCCGCCTGACGCCGGCTTCTACCAGATGAGCTTGATGCGGTGTTAATTTTCCTCCAGTGTAGTAGACTGGACTTGCCCATGCGTGTATAATATAGGCACGCTATGGCAGAGCAAATAACCAAAGAGAAGACAGCTACCACAACCAAAAGCAATATCGAGGAAGCGACCCATAAAAAGTCCGCTAGGTGGGCTTATGCCCTCGGCATCATCGGCATCATACTCACGGTACTCATGGCCATCGCTATCGTTGTCTATAAAGAAGAAGTCCAGGAACTATCGCAATACGGCTATATTGGCGCTTTTTTCATCAGTATACTGGGCGGCGCCACCATCATCATACCCGTGCCCATGCTGGCAGTGGTATTTGCGCTGGGTGGGGCTATGGGAGGTCCCTGGCAGGTTGCCCTGGTCGGCCTATCGGCGGCACTGGGTGAGCTGGTAGGGGCACTGACCATCTACATGACCGGACACGGCGCCGGAAGAGCTATCAGCATCAGCAAACATGGCAGGATTCAAGCTGCCTACGAGCGGATGCTGGACCTGATAGAACGGAGAGGCGCGATAACCTTATTTGCGGTAACATCAGTGGTTAATCCGTTTTTCTATCCTGCCGCCTTTGCCTGCGGCGCGTTGCGTTTCGGTCTGAAGAAATATATCTTCATCGTCCTCGTTGGCAAGATAATCAAGTGCATGACCATAGTCTATGCCGGATATTTCGGACTAAAAGGGCTTTTCCACGCTATAGGCATAAATTTATAGGACTACTCTTCTTTAATGGTTACCCTGATTATCTTGTCACCCTCGAACTTCGGGTTCTGCGATGGGTCGCGCGGCGTTATTTTTTTCAGAACATCCATACCCTCTATCAACTGGCCGAAAACAGTGTGTTTGCCGTCAAGTCCATGCTGCGGAGTATAGCAGATAAAGAACTGAGAGCCGTTGGTATTGGCGCCGGAATTGGCCATTGATAGTGCCCCGGCGACATTGGTGTGGGTGGTAAACTCGTCCTCAAAACGATAGCCGGGGTTGCCCATGCCTGTCCCGGTAGGGTCGCCGCCCTGAACCATAAAGTCGGGGATAACCCGATGGAAGGTAGTGCCGTCATAATAACCTTGCCTGGCGAGAAAAACGAAATTGTTGACCGTCTTCGGTACGTCCTTAGCGAAGAGTTCTAAAACCAGGTTCCCCTTTACCGTTTCCATGATAGCCGTGTATTTTTTGCTGGTATCTATTGTCATCTTAGGTGGTGAGTCCCATTTCATTATTTTAACCTCCGGTGCAGATTGTGTAGCAGGAGCTGGAGCAGTAGCCGGTGCTGGCGCTGAGGCTGGCTTCGATTCCGGTTGACTACAGGATAAAGCCAGAAGACCTGCTGATATTAACAATACACAAACCAGTATCCTGGATAATATTTTGATTGCCATGAGCTGACTCCTTCCACAATCAATTCACTTCTCTCAGATTGTAGCCCATTTTTGCCAGATAGGCAACGACCTGCTGTGAAAAGAGAGAAGGGGCCGGGCGAACCCTCAAGCATTTCTTTAATCTTGAGGACTGGCCGAGCCCCTTCATCTTCTGGGCCGTTATCAAGCTGGGGAACAACTTGATTAACTATCGAATTTTTAACGTTCTGGTATTAGAATAGCACCCCTGATGTAAACAAAGCATAAATATCGCCATTATGAGGATAAACAAACCATATCAACTTATTTCCATTGTAGCTAGATACCCTTATCCTTGCCAGCCACCTTGATTTTATGCTAAATTAAGAATACGTTTACGGGGCCGTAGTTCACTTGGGAGAACGTTTGACTGGCAGTCAAAAGGTAGAGGGTTCGAATCCCTCCGGCTCCACCACCAAGCCTCAAGTAACTATCTTAAATTCAGAGAATCCAGATCAGTACCATTCGATTAGTCCAAATCCAT
>JBGPRB010000120.1:0-9321 GCA_041489355.1 Dehalococcoidia bacterium | reverse complement strand
GGCTACCAGCCAGCTTTCCACCGGATTCCGGTTTACGAGGTCATCACCGGCATGATATTTTACAGAGCTTTTTACCGGCCCGAAGCGGTCAACCTCGTCTTTGAAATCCCACCACGGCATGACGGACATGATCCCCACAAGCCCCAGATATTCAGCTACCAGAACAAACGCCGCCGGGCAGCCCAAGGACTGGTGATGATCAAAATTATGCTTCTCCGGCTCATGCCTATCGCCGATATCCACCAACCACACATTTGGATTATCAAATTCCGCCTGTGCGGGCTCGCGCCGCTCGATCCTGAATTCTACGTCCGCATGCACGGCCAGAATCAAGCTGATGGCTGTCACCTCATCAAAATGTGCACTGCCAGGATGCGTGATAATCAATTGTGCCTTCATTGCTACCTTCCTATCATTTCCTATTGACCTGCCCCCCTTTTATCATATGTCAGTCTAACATTAAAGTTGGACTGATTTCTTGGGGGATAGGTCAATTGTGCGTACGCCCTCCTGAGGAACGAAGTGACAAAGAATCCGTGTTCGTTGTTGTCATTCTGACCCTGAACGTAGCGAAGGGGAAGGATCCGTCTCCGTTGTTGTCATTCTGGCGAAGGCTTCAGCCCGAGTTCAGCCCGAGGGCCAGAATCCATGACCTTTATACTGTCATTGCGAGGAAGTCCCGACAAGTCGGTACGACGAAGAAATCTCTATTTACATCCGTATTTAAATCTTCGCCTTTTCCTATTAGATACTACCACCTCCCAAAGCGGGAGTGCACAGCGAGAGGGTTTACCCTGAGCGTACCGAACGGGGTGAGGGTGACATTATACCTGGTCAGAACATATAAAATTGTCATTCTGAGCGCAGCGAAGAATCTCGGAGATGGGTTATCCTCCCCCTTTCGTAAAGCCTGCCTGCGCGTAGCCGCTTCGGCGAAGGCAGGGGGGACCAAGGGGGATTTTGTATCCCCCCACAGGGGAGTGCACAGCGAGAGGGTTTATCCTGAGCTTGCCGAACGGGGTGAGGTAGATATAAAATCCTCTTATTCATCCCAAACACTTAACATAACTCTAAAAACAAATAACAAAGCTACCCACGCTCGATTCGTTTCTCTAAATTTATTTTAGAGTTCTATTTATTGAAGCTAAAGATATACAAAGACTTCTTATTAGTCTTGATAGCTAACATGTCGGGCGCGTCTCAGCTTGGCCCGAATACGGGCTAAAAAAGACCGTGTCCCGAAAGGCTTACGAACAAAGTCATCGGCACCGTGGGCTAGTGCCGTCCGCAGTAACTCCACTTCATAATTAGAAGTAAGCATGATAATAGGAACGTCTGAATGCTCGCGCATCTGGTCAAGAATCTGTAAACTGTCTTTCTCCGTGTTTGTCTCGTCCAGGATGATAAGGTCCGGTGCTATTTTATCCAGTAAATTCAACGCCGAATCGCCATCGTCAACTATCACGGTGTCAAATCCTTCCGACTCCAGGGTGTGATTCAACAACCTCTTCATATCCTTGTCATTATCCACCACCATAATACGTTGACGCTCATTCATGCCTGATTAGGTTCTCCTTATAATGACTGACTAAAGCCGAAGCAGTTCAATTCTGTGAACCTCTGCAAAGTTCTATTTCCCATATGGGAACAAGAATTATCTTGCCGTTAGTATCAGTGAAACTCTTTAAACTGCCGGGCTCGTATTCGGGCTTGATATCAGATTGCACCGGGAAATCCTTGAGTATTTTCGGTACTTCCCCCGGATTAACGAAATGCGACTGGCGGAATGCTCTCATATCTTCAAGATGCCGCTGGAAAGATTTCGCATCGTTCCATATCAGAATCATTATCCTGCTCTCCCTGCCTGACACTGTTAACAATACTCAAATCGACTCACAACTACATCAAAAACAGGCAATCAGCCCTCACAAAGTAATCACGGTCGGCTATTTATACAGGCTCAGGGTAAAATTTGCGGTGGCACATACCTACCATAAAATAAGCTGTCAGGCAATAAAAAGGCCTTCCGTTTTCGGGAAGGCCCCATTGATGTTCTCGTGGCTCTTTATATTAGGCTGGTTTTAACATGATATAACCGATACCCGGCCTGGTCAGGATATAGTTAGGTTTTCTGGCACTATCCCCGAGCTTTTTTCTGAGCCGGGCGATGTTTACCTGGAGGAGGTGCGGTGCGCCGATATATTCTTCACCCCAGACTTTATCCAGTAGCTGGTCAGGCGTGACCACGCGGCCGGCGTTGAGGCAAATGTAAGATAAAAGTTTGTATTCCGTAGAGGTCAGTTTCAACTCCTGGTTATTGACCATGACCCGGCGTGAAGTAAAGTCTATTATCAGGTCTCTGTAGTGGAATATGGCCTCCTGCGGTCTATCCTGATTCGACATGCGTCGTAGCACAGCCCGGACCCGGGCGGCCAGCTCGCTCGCGGAGAAGGGTTTGGTTACGTAGTCGTCGGCACCAATATCCAGACCCTCTACTTTCTCTTTGTCCTCACCCTTGGCGGTAACCATGATTATCGGTACCTGGGAGAACTCGCGGATACGTCGGCATACCGTATATCCGTCCATATCTGGCATCATGATGTCAAGCAGGACCAGAGCAGGGACTTCCTTCTCGAATATTTTTAATGCTTCATCCCCGCCGTTCGCCGTGAGCACCTGGAAACTCTCCAGTTCCAGCATGCGTTTCATCATACGCAGCATGCGAATATCATCATCAACCACCAGAATCAATACTTTCTTAGCTGACATGATAGCACCTCTCTTTCCGGTAAAGGCTGTTATCCTTTACTTCAAGCGGGCATTTTGCTAACGCGTTTGTTTAATGATTTAGTCCTTTTTGTGTTCATAATACCGGTTATAGGGAGTGCAAACTGTATGGTGCTTCCTTTGCCCAGGGTACTTTCTGCCCAGATACGACCGCCGTGTGTTTCCACCAGTCTCTGACATATGTATAGTCCCAGACCTATGCCGTCTGCACCTGAATAAAGTCTTTGCTCAATTCGGTACATCCGGTCGAAGATATTTGTCAGTTCATCGGCAGGTATACCCGGCCCCTGGTCAGTAACGCTGATAAGCAGTTCCCGACCGTTTTTTTTCGCTGACATCAGTATTTCAGTTTCCTGCGGAGAATACTTTATTGCATTATCGATGAGGTTGTCCAGCACCTGGCGGATACGCTTGGGGTCGATGTTCACTCTGGGTAGTTTCTTTTCCAGCGCTGTAACAATATAATGACGGTTAGCTCTGATAGTCGCTTCAGCAGCCACTGCCTGGATAAGGTTAGTAATGCTGGTTGGAGACTTTTCCAGTTTGAGCAGTCCTGCATCCATGCGTGAAGTATCCAGCAGATTATCCACAAGTTTAGCCAGCCTGTCTGTAGAATTATCGATGGATTTGATATAATCTTTTGTCTCTTCGATACTGAGCCTGGAGAAATAGTCAAGTATCATGGTTGAGTAGCCTTTGATGGTCGCCAGTGGTGTGCGTAGCTCGTGGGAAACTGTAGCTAGGAGGTTGCTCTTCATTCTACTTAATTCTTCGTATTCGATTACCTTCCTCTCGAGGTATTTACGCTCGGTGATATCCATGAGGTTGCCGAGGATTGCTTCTCTACCTTCATAGTGGATAGGAGAGACTGTCTGCATGACCCATTTGATTTGTCCGGTCTTATTGAGGATACGGTATTCGCACGGGTATGGATTTGCCTCCTGCAGCGTATATATGGTGCTTGACCTGACCACGTCGCTGTCCTCGACGGAGACGAGACTCAGCAGCTCCCTTCCGAGTAATTCCTGCTGACTGTAGCCGGTAATTTTCTGGAACTGTGGGTTAGTATATTGTAGCTTATCATCCTGCATGATGTAGATACCCAGCGGCGAACTATGGGAAACCGACTGGAGCAGTTCCTGCGATTGTTTTTGCTCGGTGATGTCCGTTGTCACCGCGATGATACACGATTTGCCGCTGATGCTGATAAGCTCAGCTGAGAACAAACCGGCACGCAGTTCGCCTGACTTTGAACGTGTTGTTATTTCTGTGTTGCGAATTTTGCCCTGTCCCTTCAACATTTGCAGCATCCGGTCGCGGTCTTCTGCGTTGAGCCAGCTTTTGGTATTGATAGTATTGAGTTTAAGTGCTTCTTCGCGGGTATAGCCGGTGATATGGGTAAAGCTATCATTTACTTCAATAAATCTGCCATCGTCCAGGTTGGTGATGGTAACGATGGCCGGACTTGACCGGAAAGCCTTGGAGAATTTTTCCTCCGATTCTTTTAGTGCCTCCTCCGCCTGACGGTGTTCGGCAATATTTCCTAGTCGCTCGGCGACGGCATCGAGCAAGAGTCCCTCTTCTTTTGAAAACATTCCGTTCTCTGTCAACGGTGGTGCTTCGATGTAACCAACCTCCACAGACCCCACTTTAACTCCGCGTACCATAATGTCAACCGCAATTTTCTGGTTGGTGTCTTTGTAATTCCCTGTTTTGAAATCGTCCCCGTTAATTGTAATCCGGGAAAAGGCAATTTCAGGATGCTGAAGCGCCAGGGGAAGAATTTTCACCATTTCCTCAAACCGTTGATTCAGGGTAATATCCGTGGCACCGGTGATTCTGGCAATGTCGTAGAGACACCTGAGCTCTTTGACACGCTTCTCCAGGTCGTACTGCATGTAGTTACGCTTATCTCTTGCGATGGCATCCCATTTCCCGTGGCGTCTAATTAGAGCGAACTGATGGTTGTTGACTATATCTATAATTTCAGGGGCTTCACAATTATCAAGAGAATAGGTGCAGATGGTCAGCTTCTTACTGATTGTATCTTTGTCACCCATTTCGGATTCCATGAAAAGTTTCCAGTCCTTTTTCTCAAGCCAGCTTATATTGAATGTCCCTCTCAATCCTTCAAAACCACGGGCGATGGCTTGATTCAGTTTTTCACTCCAGTTCTTGATAGCTCTTGGCAGGTCGAGAGAACCACCTTTAACATACCATTCTGTGTATGGGATTATTTCTATCTGTTTCTTCTCTATATATTTATCGAAGTCAGTTACGGACTTTCTCAAAGACTTTACCGCAACCTCTTTATTTATCGGTTCGGAAGTAACCCACAGGCAAAATTCATTGCTTTTTAATCCGGCCTTGAAATATGGCACGAGAATGTCTATCAGTTCATCCGGAGTCTGGTAGAATAGACAGAGACGGGAGCCCCAGGGGACATTGCCGACAATGTCAATGCCTGATTTTCTGAGTAATTTTTCCATGTTTCCTGCCACTCATTCTCTTGCCGTTTGTGATGCAACACTATCTTAATCTATCTTAATATAGTAAGGAATTGCGGCAATTCCGTCAAGTGTCCAAAAAAAATCATGTCTTTGCTATATGTCCAATAAGCATCTCCCTTAATTCTTCCGGGTCGGTACTCCGGGCGATGGCTTCTTCATGTGATATTGTTCTACTACGATAGAGTGCTGATAGGGATTGGTTCAGGGTCTGCATACCGTGCTGAGCTCCGGTTTGTATGGCATTCATCATCTGGTAAGTTTTCCCTTCGCGGATGAGATTCCTGATGGCGGGGGTGGCCAGCATGATCTCTAAGGCGGCCACCCGACCTTCACCATCGGAGCGGGGTATGAGTAACTGGTAGATAACTCCTTCCAGTGTCGTGGAAAGCTGGATGCGTACCTGTTGTTGCTGGTGCGGTGGAAAAACATCAATAAAACGGTCAATCGCCCCCGGCGTACCCGGTGTATGCAGGGTGGTCATTACCAGGTGGCCCGTTTCCGCCGCCGTCAGTACAGCAGCCATCGTTTCAAGGTCTCTCATTTCTCCCACCAGTATGACGTCAGGGTCTTGCCTCATGGCATGTTTCAGGGCACTGGCAAAAGACCTGGTGTCTCTGCCCAGTTCTCTCTGGGAAAAGACACACTTTTTATCATGGTGAATAAACTCTATGGGGTCTTCTATCGTGATTACTTTACGCTTGACCGTATGGTTGAGATAATTCATCATGGCGGCGAGGGTTGTCGATTTACCGCAGCCAGTAGGACCGGTGACTATCACCAGTCCGCTTCCTTTCAGGGTAAGGTCTTTGCATACCGCCGGCAGTCCCAGTTCTTCAATGGTCGGGCTTTGCGTCCTGACCGGTCGGCAGGCCAGGCCTATCGTTCCACCTTGCTGACAGACATTGATGCGGAATCGGCCGATTCCTTCGGCCTCGTAAGCGAAATCCGCTTCCAGTTCGCTGGCGAAGACTTCCCTTTGCTTGTCGGTAGTTACCTCGGAAAAAAGCACTTTCATGGCCTCTGCTGTAATCACGACCATATCCTCCTGTGCGGCCAGCTCTCCTTTAATACGTAACACGGGAAATCCCCCGACTTTGAGATGAAGGTCCGAGGCGCCTTTGGCTGTCGCTATCGCCAGGAGGTCGTTTATGTGCATCGTGTTATCTCCTTCCTGCCCGTCCCCACCCTTCGATACTTATTTACTTATGAGAATTTCAAACGTAATTGCGCTTACTTCAGCCGGTGTGGTTATTGTTCCGTCAGCTCCGGATGAAACCGCCCCCGCTTCATCCAGTTTGGTGATACGTATTTCGGCGAACTTCTCTTTAAACTCCAGTGCTGTGGCATAGTCAACCACCGTAAAAACGCTATCCGTTTCTCCTTGTACGGTAATCACGTCATGACTGATTTCTATTGATGCAAAGTAGGCTTGAGGAGGCAGGGTTCCGGTAACCAGCTGTAAATTATCGGTGAAGTCGCCTCTGGTACCTAGGATGCTCTGGTTTGCCGTTTTAATGGCTTCAGTGCTGGCGGTGATTTGCCGGATGGTATCCTCCTTTTTGGCGACATTTTCTGCAGCGAGGTTAGCCAGATTAAGTTCCCGGCTGGCGTTAAGCAGGTCGGTTTGGAGTCCTGTATTTTCAGCATTGAGCTGGGTCCTGGCCTGGTTAAATAGGAAGAGGAGGACAACGAATATTGCCACGGAAATACCGAATAGTATATAGCGGATAGGTGGTGGTTTTGCCCTGGTTTTTCGGTATTTCCCGGCTAACAGGTTGATATTGATATCATAATAGCGGGTCTTCTCCCCTTTAGCTGGTATTTTTTGTGGAGTCTTTTTAAGAGCCAGCCCGATACTGGCGGCGTATGAAGCTACGGGTAGCTCGGGGGGAAATTCTACCGGCGGGACCAGAGGTTCTATCGGGTATTCTATTTCAGACTGGAGCAATCCGCCGGCCGGGGTTCCAGCCGCCAGGTCGCCAGTCAGCAGCAGGGGAGTCGATGGACTCAACGGACTGTCCGGGTGAGAGCTCTGGTAAAAGGCCACCGTCTTGGACAATTCATCCGCCAATCGATGCATGTTGTCCTCAAGGGTGGCTCCCTCGCCTTTGGGGATGATGCTGTGTATCACTCTAGGGATACTATCGGCGATAAAGACGATGTCAAAGCAGTCAGGCTCAAGGTTGACGACGATAGCATCGTTCCGGTTGGCCGCCCGGGCCAGGGCCAGTGGCCTTAAATCCATGAGATAAGGCTCTATGCTGGCTTTTTTCAGCGTCTGAACTGCAGCATCGATAAGATTACGCGTCACACCGAGTATGAAGAAGGTCTGTTCGTCTCCTTTACCGGGAAGGGGTTGCCATGAGAGGTACAGTTCATCCAGAGGTAGAGATATTTCTTTCTTAGCAGCACGCAGGATAGCCTCTTCAAGAAGGAAGGGTTTTATCCGGGGAAGGCTCAGGAAACGGTAAATAAAGGATAGCCCGGCAAGGCTGGTGATGACCCTTTCTCTGTGTATTCCGGTTGATTTAAAAAGTGCATTGATAGTCTCGCCGACGGCCTCCGGTTGCAGAATGGTGCCATCCCGGACCAGCCCGCTTGTCAGGGCGAGGTTTGCCCATTTTTTAACCTGTCTCCCCTTCAGCGATAGGATTTTGATATTGCTGTTGCTGATGTTCAGAGCGACGTACATTTTATATTGACAACCTTTCCCGTCTAATCGGTTGACAGAGGTAAGGAAAAGATGGCTATTTTAAGGCCGGCATTTACCTGCATATTGTCACTGGCAGCACTTTCTCCTTCGGAATACTCGGATACTCTATTAACGGACATGTATTCGATAACAAGTGTCTCGGGCTTTCCTTTCTCCAGGCTACTTAAAAAGCTTGATAGTTGCGTGAAGGTGCCCGTTACGGCCACGCTTAAACGAAATACGGAATAGTCCTGGTCTTTCACGCTCTCAATTGTCCAGGGCTGTGTTATCAGCGGTATCGCCTTCACTCCAATCCTCTCAGCCAGTTTGAGAATCGTGTTGATTATTCTGGTGCTGTTCGTGTAGCTGGGGAATGAGTTTTTTACCGCGTCCATTTCCTCCTGGGTGGAGATTAACCGCTGCTCGAGGTCGGCTGGCGGTGAGGGGACCTGCGCCAGTGTCTGTGTTACCTCGGTGATTTGAGACATCAGTGCCTCGTGCTGTCGGCGCTGTTTCTGGTAGTCCGTCCCCACGAGGGAATAGACCACAAGCAGGACCACCACCAATATTATGATGAGCAGTTTCCTGGTTTTCATATAGGTCTCTTAATAAAATTACTTTTTCATATAAAGCCGATAAAGTATGGCCATTATCACCAGATTGGTAAGAGCGATACAGGCAAGAAAGGTGTTACTCACTGTTGTTGAATCGAAGGTCATCTCTCTAACCTCCTTCCTTTACTCTATCTGCCATGACGCGATGGAAGCAGTTTCATTATCGGTATTGACGAAAGCCCGGATGGTCTTATTTCCGGCGGTAGCTACGATTTCATAAAACGCAAATACCGCCGCGTGCGTGGTAATGCCGACGGTCTTGAGATAACCGAGCAGCGAGGGGCCGCGATAGGCAATGGTAAAAATACCTTCGGCGATGCGGAAAATATCCGGGTAATAGCTATCGCCGGTATTAAACTCCAGCGTATCGATAACGCTATTGGCGATTTGCCCACTCGCGGCTATGGAGACCGTTTTCAGGAAACCGTCGTTATTAGTTCCGCGGTAGGCTACGGCATAGACGTCACCGGTAACGTTGATGATTTTCGGCTCCCGGCCGTCGGCGGTATCGAACTCCAGGGTATCGATGACGCTATCAGTAATATTGCCATCGGGGGATATCTCTACGGTCTTGACAAAGCCGTCGTAATTGGTGCCTTCGTAGGCGATAGCGTAAATATTACCGGAGATATGGATGATATCGGGGTTAGCACAGTCGCTGGTATCGAACTCCAGGGTATCGATGATACTGTTGCCGATATCGCCGCCAGGGGTGATG
>JBGPRB010000119.1:0-9396 GCA_041489355.1 Dehalococcoidia bacterium | reverse complement strand
TAGGTCCTTCCGCACCGGCATTGTTTACCAGGATATCGATTTTGCCGAATTTAGCCAGAGTTTTTTCTACCATCGCCATCGGCTGTTCAGGTTGGAGAAGGTCTATTACCATAGCCAGGCTTTTTCTCCCCATGCCTTTGATTTCCCTCGCTACCTGTTTAAGAGCCCGTTCGGTCCCGGCGGCCACCACCACATCAGCCCCCTCTTGCGCAAAAGCGAGTGCGATAGCCCTGCCAATTCCATAGCCGCCGCCCGTGACAATCGCCACCCTGCCATCCAGCTGCATAAAGACCTCCCTTACCCGGTGTCATTAAAGAAAGTATGTTATTAAAAGTTAATTCAAAAGGTTCTGACCAAGTTTAATCCCTGTGCCAGAGCTTGTCAAAAAGTGCTATAATCGGTCAGTTGCTGGTTAAATATTCAAACACCAAGGAGGTTAATATGAATATTATGGTCATGGGAGGGAGCGGGCTTTTCGGGAGAAAGACAGTGATGTACCTGCTTAAGGACCCGCAGGTATCCAGAGTAGTATCTCTGGACATGGCTCCTCCGCAGGAATGGTTCCTGAAATCAATCGAGAAATATAAGGACAAGTTCCAGTTCGTCCGGGGAGATGTGTCCCAGCTTGAGGACCTTGTAAACCCGATGAAGCAGTACGCCATTGACCGGGTAATAAACTGGGCTTTCATCATGGTGGCTACCAATGTTCCGGTAGACCCGCGGTTGGTTACGAAGGTGAACGTGATGGGCATGAGCAACGCTTTCGAGGCTGCCAAGATAATGGGAGCTAAACGCGTCGTCTACGCCAGTTCGGAGACGGTGTACGGCCCCCAGGCTATGTACGGAATGAGAGAGGTAACCGAGGACGACCAGACCAATCCCCTGCACTCTTACGCCGTGTGTAAAAAGTACGCCGAGATAATGGCCGGGGACTATTCCCAGCAGTTCGGCATGAGTTTTACCGGGCTGCGGCCTACTATCGGTTACGGGCACGGAGGAAGGTCACCGGCGCAGTTCTGGTCAGATATGCCCTCTAATTGTGCGGTGGGCAAACCTTTCTCTATGGAAGGCGACGGAAAAGGCCTTTCCTCGCTGGTTTCTGCGGACGACGTCGCGGAATTCACCAGAATCCTGATAAAAGCCCCTTCTTCCCCCCACCCCGTCTATAACGTGGGCGGACCCCCCAAAAGCCCCCGGGACATGGCGGAGGTGGTAAAAAAATATATTCCGGAAGCCAAGATTACCTTCGGGAAAAAGCCGATGATGGACCCCGAAGGTAAATTCGGTCTACCGTGGCGGGTGAGCATGAAGCGGTCAATAGAGGACTTCGGTTTTTCCTGCCTGCCGATAGAGAAGGCGGTGCTGCTGCATATCAATGACGCCCGCCTGGAAGCCGGCTTGAAGCCGATAAAGGGATAGGTGGATACAAAAGAGAGAGGGGGCAAAACCCCCTCTCTTATTCTTTTCCTGGATTCCCGCTGGAGTTTACCCCGATTTCATCGGGGCGGGAATGACAATGGCATTCTTTTTACTTTCTCTTCTTTAGCTTCTCCCTCTTGGCTATACACTCTTTAACCGAGACCGCAATGTCTTCCGCGCTGAGTCCGAAGTGCACCTTAAGGTCATCTTTCTGCGGAGTGATTTTACCGGACTGGCTGAACTCGTCCTCAACACCAACCTTTATCATGGGCGTGGGCAGGTTCTCCGCCAGCACTGCCGCCACCCCGTCTCCCAGCCCCCCGATAACGCTGCCGTTCTCTGCCGTGACAATCGCGCCGGTCTCCCTGGCCACTTTAATTATCGCCTCGTCATCTAGCGGCTTGAGTGTGCACATATCCAGTATGCCGACATCCAGTCCGTCTTTTTCCAGGATATCTATCGCCTTTATCGCTTCGGTCAGCATATAGCCGGTGGCGATGATGGTGGCGTCTTTGCCGTCTTTCACCGTGTAAGCCTTGCCGATATCGAAGGGGACATCATCGGCGAATATCTTTATCGGGGGCGGGCTGGACTCCTGCCTCAGGAGCACCGGTCCGATGTACTGTAACATAGCTTCAGTGGCTTTTTCGGCTTCGACACTATCCGCCGGATTCAATATTACCAGGTTGGGTAACACGCGGCAGCTTCCGATGCCTTCTACCGTGTTATGGGAGATACCTGTCTCGCCCCACGCTCCTTCGCGCCCGATGAATTTCACGTTGAAGCGGTCGACCAGGATACTCTGCCGTATCTGGTTATAGGCCCGGCCGACATTAGCGAAAAGAAAACTGTTTATGATGGGGATGAACCCTTCCGCGGCCAGACCCGCCGCGACTACAGCCGCGTTTTGCTCGGCGATACCGCATTCCATCATACGTTCAGAGGCGTTTTTCTTGAACCACAGAAGTCCGGGGAATCCCATATCCTCAAGCACGGCGATGATGCGGTTGTTTTTCGCCGCCGCCGCGATAATCGCCTTCTCCACCCCCATTGGAACCATATCAGGTTTGTTTTCTATCTGAATATGTTTATTAAATGTCGGCATATTTTTCTCTTCCTTCCTTAATGCCCTTCATAATCACCTCACCCATGCCCAGGTGCATGTGGTCGCGTTCCCAGGACGGAATGCCATGACCTTTAACGGTGTGGGCAATGATGCATTTGGGCCTGTAATCGCCGTAGAGCCTGGTGGTCAGGTCCAGGGCATCAACAATCTGGCGTATATCGTGGCCATCGATTTCCGTAACCCACCAGCCGAAAGCCTTCCACTTATCCACGAAAGGTTCCAGATTCATTACCTCATTGGTAGGTCCGTCCAGAGAGAATTTGTTATAGTCCACGATGGCTATCAGGTTGTCGAGCTTGTATTTCGCGGCAAACATGGCGGCTTCCCAGACCATCCCTTCATGGCATTCACCGTCGCCCAGTATGCAGTAAGAGCGATAGAGCGGGTCGTAACGCACGATATATCTCTGCAGGAATCCGCCTTGACCGGCGTTAATGTCCGTTATTGCCGATTTTAGTTTTTCGGCATAAGCCATACCCACGGCGAAGGATAATCCCTGCCCCAACGAACCTCCGGAATAATCGATACCCGGAGTGCACCATCTATCGGCATGACCCTGGAACGGCGAGCCGTAGCAGTAGTAGGTCTCCAGTGTCTCTTTGGGGTAGACCCCAAGTTCGACTAAAGCGGCGTAAATAGCTTCACAGCAGTGGGCTTTGGAGAGCACGACGCGGTCTCTCTCCGGCCAGTCGCAGTTTTTGGGGTCGAACTTTATATGATGGAAATAAAGACCGGTAATAATTTCGATAATGGACATCGTGCCGCCGCAGTGCCCCATCTGTGTCGAGCCGAAGATGGTAAAACAGTTGTTGCGCAGCTGATTCGCCCTATTTTCAAGGTCTCTGATTAACTTTTCATCATGCGCCATATTTTTTCCGCCCTTCTGTTTTAATATTAACCGTTTTCAGCGTCAGCCTGGCACCGCAGCGAGGACAGGTGTCGTTATAATACCCCAGCACCGTCTTCTCCGAGGGTATCGCCCGCATGTAGAGTCGGCGCTTTATCTCCTCGCCGAAGTACAGCAGCATGTCGCATTTGCCGCAGTTGATTTTTTCCGTCATAATTACCTCACTTTCCTGAAAAATATTCTACGGCTGAACCAGTATCTTTATTGATTTTCCCTTTTTATGAAGCTCGAAAGCCTTCCTGATATCTTTAAGAGGGACGATATCCGTGATGAGCGGCTTGAGTTCGAGCTTGGGCAGCAGGTTGAAAGCCCTGGGGAAGCAGTAGGGAGAAACAAAGACCGAGCGGATGGTCAGCTCTTTAGCATACATGTAGAAAGCTGGCACGCCGATTTCTTCGTCTTTGGGATAGACAGCCGCCCAGACGATGGTGCCGCAGTTGTCCGCCAGGGTGATGGCCTGCTTGGCGGCTTTTACGTTGCCGCTGGCTTCGATAACTGTATCAAAGCCGCGTCCCTCCGTCAGCTTTTTGCCGATTTCCTCCAGGTTCTCGTTAAAGGGGTCTACCACCACGTCAGCGCCCAGTTTCTTAGCCAGAGCCCGCTTTTCGGCAATCGGTTCGGAAACGAGGGCCCGGGCAGCGCCGGCTTTAAGGGCAACCTCCAGGCATAAAAGGCCGATGGGACCACCGCCGGATATAGCGACCGTGCCGCCGGGACGGATATTGGCGATATCGATGGTATGGACGGCTATGGACACCGGCTCAAGCAGGGCTCCTATCTCCAGGCTGACATCATCCGGCAGAACATAAACGGCGCTTTCGGGGTATACGGCGTATTCCGCGAACGAGCCGGAAGCGCCGGTGCCTCTGCGGCAGAAATGCTCCATCTTGTTGCGGCAGTAGTAGCAGGCGCCGCAGGAGCTGCGGAAATTCATCGCCACCCGTTGCCCCACCTTAAAGCCTTTGATGTTCTTACCGACCTCGGCGATGGTCCCGGATGCTTCGTGGCCGAGGACTCTGGGCTGTTTGTATGCTTCAGGCGGCACCAGTCCGAACCGACCCTCCAGGTTTTCAGGGTCGGTGCCGCAGAGGCCGCAATAGGCTATCTTGACCTTAATCAGGTTGGGCCCCATTTCCGGGTCGGGGTAATCCTCCATCTTGATGTTGCCGATGCCTCTCATGACGGCTGCTTTCATAAGTTCCTCCTGTTAAGTATTCAGTAATTTAATAACTATTTCTTCGGTGGTGGGCCCCCTGTCCGGAACTCTATAGCCAAACCACCGACTGGCGAGGGGTTGGAGTAGATAAAGGCCGCCATAGGCGTTTTGCCCATCGTCCAGATACCTACCCCATTCTTTTTAAAATTGGCAATTTCGCGGTCCAAATTTTCGGTGAGAAAGCCGATATGGTGCAGTCCCTCGCCGGTCTTGTCCAGCGATTCTCTTAACGCCTGGGGCCCCTCGGTAGGCTCCAGCAGTTCTAATTCCACATCACCCATCTTGGCATTGCTTATCGTCGTGCTCCATTCTGCTGGTTTCCCGTGCAGTTCGCCCTTAAACGATATCTTAAAAACCTGCGCTCCCCCCGGTCCGGTGAACGGCCCGATACCCAGCGACTCAAAATAGGCAATCGCTTTTTTAATGTCTTTGACCACCACCCCTACATGGTGAAGTTTCGCAAAAGACGGATTTTTAGGTGTCTTCTTTTCCATATGGCTCCTTTCGGTTTTTTTGTAAAAACGGGGCTTTTGCCCGATACCTCCACAAGTGTAGCTGTACACCGCCAGTCATGTCAAACCCTGTTCTATCCCGCTTGATGTCTACGATGCCAGTTGTGGTAAAATATCCAGAGCGCGTTTTTCTCCTGCCCCCGATATGCCGCGTAAACAGCATCGCCACAGGCGCGCTCTCACGATTATAAGATAATTACTCCGGAAAGGAACATAATGCCATGAGCAAAGTGATGACGATGAAAGAGGCAATATCCGGGTTCGTCAAGTCCGGCAACATCCTTTTTATCTCCGGTATGCAGCACGGAGAGCCTTCGGCCGCGATCCATGAAATCGTCCGCCAGAAAATCGACCACCTGACACTGGTAAGCGCCCTCGTAGCTACAGCCAATTTGCTGATAGGAGAAGGGCTCCTGGACAAGATGGTGACTGGCTACGCCAACCAGGACGTTCGTTCCTATGTACTTGCCAGGGCCAAAGCCATGAACCGGCTGCCGGTTTTCGAGGAATACTCTCATTTCGGGATAAGCCTGGCACTCGTTGCCGGGCAGATGGGGATTCCTTTCATACCGACGAAAAGCCAGATAGGGTCGGATATGCCTAAATACAATAAAAATATCACATCCATGCAATGCCCTTTCACGGGGGATACCATCGGCGCGGTGCGGGCGATAGTCCCGGATGTGGGCATCATCCATGTCCAGAGGGCCGATGCGGAAGGGAATGCCCAGAAATGGGGGACAATGGGCGTCGACGTGGAAGGCATTAACGCCAGCAAGAGGGTCATCGTCACCACGGAAAAAATCGTCGATGCCGACGTTATCCGCCGCGACCCCAACCGCACCATTATCACCGGTTTCCGGGTCAGCGCCGTCGTGGAGCAGCCTTTTGGGGCGCATCCGATGCACCTGGCCGGCTGCTATAGCGGGGATATGTGGGGTTATTACTTCGATACGGGCCCGAAAGAAAACTATGATACATACGTGGAAAAACTGGTTTACGGCGTCAAAGACTGGGACGAGTATCTCAAGAAGCGGGCGGAGATGAAGCCGGCCGGTTATTTTAAAAACTTCACAATAAAGCCCGTCAGGAGCGAACCGATAATCACCGGATTCTAGGAGTGAAATTATGAACGGTAATAATGAAGACATGAAATATTCCGCCGCCGACCAGATGGTAGTTGCCGGTTCACATCAAATCAGGCCGGATGACGTTGTCTATGTCGGCCTGGGGCTTCCTTTTCTTTCGGCCCTGCTGGCAAAATACACCCACGCCCCCGAAAGCATAATTATCATCGAAAACGGCATCGTGCGGTCGACCGGATTTGATATGCCGAGGTCGACGGACACGCTCGGCTCGCAGTACATGGCTGACCAGCTTACAGGCCTGTTTTATGTCAATTGCCTTGGTCAGGCCGGGCACATCACCACCGGTTTCATAGGGGCAGGTCAGGTGGACAGGTACGGCAATGTCAACGATACGTGTGCCGGCGACTACTACAAACCAACGCACCGATGGTCCGGAAGCGGCGGCGCCACCGATGTTATAAGCTTTTGCCAGCGCTCCATTACTATGCTCCGGCAGAACAAGCGACGGTTTCCGGAAAAAGTCGATTTTATCACCTGTCCGGGTTATCTCGACGGGAAACCGGGGCAGCGGGAAAAGGCGGGTATCCTGCCCGGCACGGGGCCTTCCCTGGTAATAACGGATTTAGCCTGCTACACCTTCGAAAATGGAGAAATGGTTGTCCAGTCCGTCCACAGCGGGGTGGGGGTAAACCTGGAGCAGGTTAAAGCGGAAGTGGGCTGGGATATTAAAGTATCTCCCGACCTCCATGACACGACCCCACCCACCGACGAAGAAATAAAAATCCTCCGGGAAAAGGTAGACCCCAAGCGGATATGGGTCGGCGGTAAGCGCCAGGCTTCCAGAGGTCAAGAGGACTGACCGTCGCCTACCGCCGGATTTTAGAATCCGCTCATGGTGAGCTTGTCGAACCATAGCAATGTATTTATTTTACCCTTCGACAGGCTCAGGGTGAGCGTAATCTACCGCCATTAGCATTATTTTCGTTTTTCTTTAGGAGGTGGACTAGGAGGTGCAGGTGGCACCTCGTCCACGATCTTGAACATGCGGGTCAGTCCGCCCGGCGTCCTCAAATTATAGAGTCGTACGGCGTTGCCGCCCAGCATCAGGTTCATGTCGTCCTGATTAATGTCCAGCCGCTGTATCTGCTTTAAGCTCCACCCCCAGATATCCACCTGGTGACGCGGTATGCCTTCCTTGAGGTTCTGGCGGGTATAGCCCGGCGGGTAGCGGTTAAGTTGCGAATAGACCGGCAGGCTGGCGCCCCAGTCCGTGCCCCAGATGAGCTTCTCCGCCCCGACGGACGGGTCGTTCAATGCCTTGTAATAAAGCTCCGCCCACCAGCGGCCTGTCTCCAGGTAGATATTCTTGTGACTCGCCGCCACGTGCAGCGCCTGCTCGTAAAACCACTCCCACCAGCCGCCCTCGATGCCGGCGTGCTCCAGGATAACGGGCACATCAGGATAAGCTACGGCTAGCGTATGCACCCACAGCGGATTGAACGTTGTCGGGAAGCCGTGGTAGGACATGGCATAGCCGCCGGGGGTTCCGGAATGGTAGCGGATAGGGATATGGTACTGGCGGCCCAGGTCCATCATCTTCATCATATTCCGGAGCAGGGTTTCCTGGTCCAGGAACAGCTTGTCCGGAGCGGGCTGACCCATAGGCATACCCTCGCCGACGCCAACGAATTGCTTGGTATCGAGGAGCCTGGCCAGCTCCGCAATAGCGCCTTCGATGGTGTATTTCTCTTCACCCCTGGCGCACCGGTCCTGGTATTCCTTGGCGTTGCAGTTTGCGACGAACCTCTCCGGGTATTTCTTCACCTGCGCTACGTTGGTCTTGTTGGTCATGCCGAAGGCCGGCTCAATGATGCACATATCGACGCCATAGCAGTCCATGTCATAGATAAGACGCGGAGAATTGTCATAGGCTTCCATCTGGCCCATGACCAGGCCGAGCTTGTCATAGTCCTTGGAGCCCCCCATCGCTTTCCCGGCGGCGTGACGCTGGGAATGGACGTGGGTGTCAACAATAAATCTGCCTAGTTTCATTTCATCCCTCCAGATAAATCATTTTTTCCAATTCTATAAATGTCATTCTGAGGAGTCCCGATGCAGTCGGGACGACGTGAGAATCCCAATTATTGACTTAATTCAAATCAGGGATTGCCACACTTCGCTCGCAATGACATCCCCTTTTCCCCCCCACTGGATTCCAGCTTTCGCTGGAATGACAACTATTGTAAAATTTAGTCCACAAACTTGAACATGCGGGTCAGGCCTCCCGGCGTCCTCAAATTATAGAGTCGTACGGCATTCCCGCCCAGCATGAGGTTCATATCGTCCTGGTTGATGTCCAGCCGCTGTATCTGCTTTAAGCTCCAGCCCCAGATATCCACCTGGTGCCGCGGTATACCTTCCTTGAGGTTCTGGCGGGTATAGCCCGGCGGGTAGCGGTTAATCTGCGAATAGACCGGCAGGCTGGCGCCCCAGTCGGTGCCCCAGACAAGCTTTTCCGCGCCAACGGAGGGGTCGTTCAATGCCTTGTAGTAAAGCTCGGTCCACCAGCGACCCGTCTCCAGATAGATGTTCTTGTGGCTGGCGGCAACGTGCAGGCAGCACTCGTAGAACCATTCCCACCAGCCGCCCTCGATGCCGGCGTGCTCCAGGATAATAGGCACATCCGGCATGGCGACGGACAGGGTATGTACCCAGAGCGGATTATAGGTAAACTGCGCGCCGTGATAGGCGATGGCGTAGCCGCCGGGTGTCCCGGTATGATAGCGCATTGGCACCTTGTAAGCGCGGCAGACCTCCATGACTTTCAGGCAGTTTTTAACGATTTCCTCCTCGGTCTGAAAGCTCATGGACGGGTCCACGCCGCGGCGTCCGCGCATGGGTATCAGGACCATCTCGCCGATGCCGACATAATTGCCGGTCTTCAATAAATCGGACAGAGCATCGCAGAAACCTTCGATAGTCCATTCTTCCTCGCCGGCGGCACATTTATCCTGGTATTCCTTGGGCCAGCAGCAGGCGGCGAACTTATCCGGGTACCTCTTGACCTGGTCCACGTTGTTCGGGTTGGTCATACCGAAGGCCGGCTCGATAATGCACATGTCGACGCC
>JBGPRB010000118.1:0-9446 GCA_041489355.1 Dehalococcoidia bacterium | reverse complement strand
TTTGCCAAATCAGGACTTGCTGGGCGACTATTCTGTATTTCATTCTCAACAGCCTTAACTATACCAGACTGTCTGGCCATCTGTATTATCCGAATCGCCTGACGCTCCATCTTTTCAGATATTTGCCAACCGCGTAAGAGATATGTTCCAATCTTGAATATCAGAGAGCGTTCCCAAGGCTCGAATTGCTTGCTCTCCTTAGCAAGGTGAGCAAGCTTGAAAAAGAATTGAGGCGGATAACTGTAAACCTCTGATTTATCTGAGGTACTAGGAACTATGATATTTTCCACAACTTTCTCCCCATGTTCTGCGGAAGGGATATTGTCTAATACCGGTTTCGATTTCGATTCCTCTTGGACGACAGGCTCCCGCACTGCTTCGGTCTCCTCTGAAATTATGGTAGCTTTGCGATTAGCCTCCTCGTCACGTTCCTTGCCTTCAACTACCGCTTCACTCACCGAAGTACTAACAGAAGGAGGCTTAATACCCATATCAGAAAGTGATTTCCACAATGGCTCAAGAGCATCAGCGGGATTACGATAATACTCATGTCCTCGAATACGCCAGAATCTCCAGCCGCATCTCTCTAGTATCCGTTGACGAGCCATATCTCTTTCATAATATTCAGGACCGTGCCATTCATCACCGTCGCATTCAACAGCCAGTTGACTCTTTGCTCCTTCCAACACCATGTCAATGCGGTATTCGGCTACCTTGTATTGGGGAATAACTTTGTATCCTTTGCTGATTATTGCCTGGCAAACGTCACGTTCGAATTGTGATTCGCACTTGCCCAGGTCAACCTCATAAACTTGTCGGGTTGGGTTCAAATAGTATTCCAGTAACTTATACCTCATACACTCTGGATGCAGGTCATTCAATGTCGCGGTGTGGAATAGTACCACCTGGTCCTTAGCCCGACTCGCAGCGACATTAAATCGCCGTTTGTCGGCTTCTCTAACCAATGCTCCGATTCTTTCATTAGGAGCGGCAACCATACTGAGAAACATTACATCGCGTTCATCTCCTTGAAAGGCGTAGGCATCACCGCAGACTATTCTGCGAGTTTCTAAGTCCGTTGGACTTAGGCAAGTGAGAAGCTTACTTTCGATATATTTGGCTTGAGCCTCCCCCTGGAGCGAAATGACTCCAATGGTTTTGCCAGTGTATTCCTTTGATGAACACGCTTCGACTACACTCTCAACCAATGCATCGGCTTCCGGACGATTCAAGACGTTATTAGTGGAACCTTCACGAAAGCCATCCTTCACATGCCGTAATAATATCGGCTCAAGGCGTTTAGGCGGATATTGGCGGAGGGGCTTCAAGGGTGTTCCTGTGTAGCACAGTTGGTTAGAGAACTGGATAATTTCCGGCATGCACCTGAAGTGCTCACGTAGCACAATTTTGCCACTGAAAAGGATCTCGGCGAAGGCGAATAGACTGGTCTGTGGGTGATAGTAACCTTTGAAAGGAATACCATCCAGATACCTCTTTACTAGGGCCTCGATTTCCTCTTCTGGCACTCCTATTGCATCAGGACTTATCTGTTGGGCATCTCCAACAATAATGATTTGTTTCGCCAAGTATTGAAGGACCAAACCCTCAGGTCCAGTCTGGCTCGCTTCATCGATAATTACGACATCAAAACACTCTGGCGCAGGTGGAATGGTTTCAAATACTCGATAAAGAGGCATGATCCAAGCTGGAATAGCGCCTCTGCAATTGTCCATAGCTTCTTGCGCCTCTTTTAACCACTTGGGGCGTGTCTTCGCTGTTAACGTCTTGGGCATTCTCCTCATTGCGGTCGCCCAGGCAATGAGGTTGCTTCTTTGGAATGCGGTCAACTTTCTTAAGCAATTATCCCATGCCTTTGTAGCAGAAAGTCTCGAAATAGCCTCTTGTTCCTCAATAGTCAGCTGTTTCAGAGATGCTTCGAGTGCAATTTCGTTGTGCTCTTTACCGAATTCCCTTACCCAGCTATCGGCAACTTTCCATGCCCAAGCCAACTCGAAGTTCGCAACCCGCTCATCCCAGACATCGTCCTTGAATGTATTTTGCAACTGGCGTTCTAGCTTAGGAGCTGCTACTCTCAACCGTTCATTGAGAGCTTCGCGTTCACGCAAAGCTGCACGTCCCTTCTCGAGTAACTCCAGCTTTTCCAAGCATTGAGCGAATGCTTGCGTATTACGTTCCTCTAGTGCAGCCAAGATTTTGTGGTTCAGGTCATGTGACTTGGGGCTAGACTGAACAATGCGAACGTTTTGAACAGCCTGTTCAAGTGTTGACGTAGCACTCTTGAAAGCATGTTCCGACTCAGCAGCCTGAATATCGAGAATCATTTCCTCCAAGTCTTCCAACTTGTTCCATTGCGGTTCTGCTAGACCGGCGGCAGCTTTCAGACATTCTCTTGCTGCAACCAAGCAGCTCTTGAGGCTAAGCACTTCCTCAAGCGCCTCTAGCCTCTCTCTAAGGTATCCAACCTGCAACAGCAATGAACCCTCTTCTTTGTTATCCTTACCTTGGAATGCCGACCATAAGAAGTCGACTTCGTCCATCGCACCAAGATAAGTAATCAGGAGTCCGAGTTGCTCAGTGGTTCTGCAAAATCGTCCGTTGACCTTAATCTCATTTATGATGTAGCGGTTTTGCCGCACTACTTGCGGAGCAAGGAACTTCCACCCCATTCTGCCACCGGCTTCTAGATGATGCAGTAGGTCAAGAGCATCAGCTTTCAATTTCCTTCTATCAACATGTTCTGGGAAATTGACATCGAGTGTTTGAGCAACTGTTATTTTTCCTCCAAACTGCTCAGATGCCCCACCATGAAAGCATGAAGATTATTCCACGGTGTATCATTGCCGGCTAAAATGTCGAGAACAGCTTGCTGAATCCATGCAAATCTACTTCTTATGGTACCTCTTGCGGCAAGCAGATCGGAGATCGACTTGTGCAAGCGCTTGATATCATTCTGCGACAACTCCTGAATTGCACGGTAACGCAGGGAACCACGCCGAGACTCAAATGCCGTCATCTCATGGTGAGCTTTCCGTTCCTCATCGATAATCTTTACGAAGCGAGAGACATCAGGCAATGAGTCGCGGCTCACGAGCTCCTTCCTTAGCTCAGAGCAATAATCTTCTGGCAGTTCTCTGTAAAGACGGATTAACTCCCCGAACTCAGCATTGGATATCGGGGATGTTTTTTCACCACTGACACCGTCTTCTAGCCAGGTAAAAGTGCTTTCCTCGCTTGCTACTCGTTGGGCGATTTGCTGAGCGGTGCCTTGGTAGACTCCCTCGGCCACCTCATGCCGGTAAGTATTTATTTCTCGTAGTTCACGAAGGAGTCTTTCTTTGTCTGCTTTTTCCTTCTTGATTTTGTAGAGGTATTCTTCCAATTCTGTGATTAGTCTTTTACTTCTGAGTTGGTCCCAATCCGAATACTTCTGGTTAATCCCATAAACTGAATCTTCTAGCTCTTGTCTCGCAACTTGGTCATTACCCAAGAGGGTAACACATAAGGCTTGAGTTTCTTTAGGAATCTTTTCCTTCAGAACTCTTAGAGCTCGGGGAGTCTGACTGGTGATTAACACTCGCTTGCCTTCTGCAAGTAGATGGCAAATTATGTTCGCAATAGTATGACTTTTGCCGGTGCCCGGTGGTCCCTGAACCAAAATGCCATTTTGATTCTTAATCTGGTAAACAATCTGCTTCTGTTCTTCATTGGTAGGAAGTGGCAGATACAGATTATCATCCGTGAATTGTGTGCTAAGAGTTTCGCTGTCTTCGTCACTGTCTTCCGTTCGCTCCGGTTCTTCACAAAGGATTTCTACTCCGGACGGAATGGTATCACCATCAGCGATTTTCTCAATGATCTTGTTAAGGCATTGAATCTGGCTTCTTTGTGTTCGTGTGCGTAAGATTATCGCTGGCGCCAATGTCACTGTAGGTTCCTTGGTAGGTTTATCAGGGGGGCATAAGGAATCTGAGTAGATGCCGTGGGGACTTACAGAATTTATGAAGCTCTTTAGAATCTTGTCAACTTCCTCTTTATTCCACGGAGATTCCTGGGTCAGGCTTAACCATGATTCCAATTCTTTTAGTTGCTCCAACGAAGGTAAGTAGCTTTGTTCAATCATGTCGGTCTCAAGGTGCAGCTTTACACCTTCTGGAGCGGCCTGCAATTCAAACTTAGCCCTGTAGGCGTCAAAAGAAAGATGGGCATCTCCCACAATGATATGGCGCCTTATTATCTGGTTATTCGGAGTTTCCCAAGTCAGGAGTCCTAGACCAAGCAAAAGCTCATATCGCTCTCCCAATTTCTTTAACTGCTGGTGGATAGAAAAAAGTTGGAAATATACTTCGTCAACTGCCTTCCAATTAATATGGGTCTCTACCCACGGACGCCAGTTATCTTGTTTCCATCGCTCCCATTCCTGCAATATCTCGGGGTGGTCCGAAAGCAGCTCCGTCTGCTCTTGCGTATTGGAAGTTGGATTGTTATTCAAGCGAAAATTACCAATGACTATTTCGTCCCTTAGCCGAGGCTCGGCATACGGCTCGTCTTCTATGGTTTCTTCTTCAAGCCATCTTCCACAGGAAGGCGGAATTGCTGGTCTCCTTGGTTCCGGCGATTGTCTGATTTCAAGCCAAGTAGAATCCTGGAGTTTGTCTGATTCTGGACTAAGTACCGAAAAGCAACCTTTATACTCAGGAACGTCATCGAACCAGACTACCTTCTCATACTCGGACAGGTCTCTTACAATTTTGCTCTTCAGTAGAGCCAACTCTCGGAGAAACTTAAAAAGACGGACAGCTCTATCTCTCAAGACATCTTCGTTGCTGCTCTGAGTGTGACCTATTGTACTACTCACTATGACTTCGCCTCGAAGGAGTTAGTCAAAATAGTCTTGGCCTTCCTAAGCCATTCCTCATCGAAAAGTTTCAAACCGTACTCATTTATGAAAGTGGGTTGGGGGAATATCCCATCCCTTAGCCGGCGACGAAGCTTTGCAGGATGCATACCCAAGCGTTGGGCTGCCTGAGGAAGGGTCATGTATTTATATAGCTCAGATATTCTTGGCCCAGCCATTTCGCTCTGATGTTTTGACTTTGTTAGGTAATTGTCAAGATATATGGATGTCACTTTCCGTCAGAATGTGCAATTAGCAGAGACTGCTAACACCGCGAAGAAGAGTGGCTCATATCAAAAGGGATAAGTACAGCTAACCCATTATGCAGGGTAGGCAAAGTTGATACAGCGTATTGACAACGGCGCTAGAAGTCTGTAAAGTGCTTCCAAAGAGATTGTTGGAGGTGGCCACGGAAATGAAGATGTCACTCCAGGAAGCTAAAGAACGTGCTCTTGAACTGATGCAGAAGGGTTATCACTGAGGGCCAGGCGTCCTGCAAGTTATGTGGGAAGCGTACGGCTTGGACAATGAGGATATCCTGTGGACCTGTATTGCCTTCAATGGTGGCATAGCGGGCCAGCAGTCAGCGCCCTGCGGGGCAGTATCAGCTTCGACGGTGTGCCTGGGATTGCGCCACCGCTGGCCTCTGGCTGACAAGAAAAGGGCCAGTCAGAAGCGACTCGACGCACGTGAGGACGCTAGCCAGCTTGTCAGGAGTTTTATAGAGAGGTTCGACACCATCGTCTGCCGCGACCTCATTGGCCTTGACTTCTCCAAACCAGAGGCATACCGAGCTTTCCAAGAATCTGGCATATGGAAGGATAAATGCAATAAGTATGTGGAGTTCGTCATAGAGAAACTCTACGAACTCGATGAGAGAAGAGGTATTGCCGGAGCGCCACCGAAGGCTATCCTCTACACCAGACCCGGTTGCCCCTTTTGTGCCAAGGCTAAGCAGGACCTTGAAGAGCGCGGAGTATCCTATGAAGAGATTAGCATAGAGGGTAACCCTAAGGCTGTCGAGGAGGTAATGCGCTTCTCCAGTGGCGCGGGTATAGTACCTATTCTAGTCAGCGGTGATGAAGTCAAGGTGGGCTTCGGGGGTGGCTGAACAGTCTAGCCTGCGGCAGTCTGCCGCATATCATCTGGGTAGCGATACCACTACACATAAAGCCAGTTTGTTTACCGGCACATTTGTTAGCCTCGCTCCCTCAGCGCATAACCAATAAAACACACTTGTCTGTACCACGAAATTCAGAGTTTACAAAATCTCCTACGATGGCACTTGACAAGCCTTGGGCTCAGGGTTTATAGTAATTAGTTAGGTTTGACCATAATATCTGATATAACCAAATATTATTATGAAACCGAATAAAGCTCTGAGGCAAGATAGTGAAACGCTAGTCCGGCACATCCTGAAATTAGCCGAGGACATCTATCGGGCAGTCAAGCCCAGTGTCCCACCCGAGTGGCTGACTTCAGACCTGACGGTGGCCCAACTGCGGGTTCTATTGGTGCTGTATACTGAGGCCCCAATCCAGATGAGTTCCATTGCCTCTTCCATTGGAATCGCAGTATCAACCGCCACTGGTATCGTGGATAACCTAGTCAGAAAAGGTCTGGTCATGCGTGGATCTAATCCTGAAGACCGCCGTCTGGTTATCTGTACATTATCTCCCCAAGGACAGGAGCTTATCAACCGGCTGTGGGCACTGGGCCAATTCCAGATTGAGAAACTCCTACAAGGCCTATCTTTGGAACGGCTCAAAAAGGCAGCCGAAGTGGCTGAGTTTCTTCTCTATAATGTGACATCGAGGAGTACCAACCCTACCTGAGGGCGTGGAGAAAGAAGGGATGTAGGAGGAGCTTAAAAGACAAGACTATGTTTTCCTTACTAGCTGGATTTACAAGTAAGTACCGAGTAATAATCATCATCCTCTGGCTGGCGGCGGCCATTGCTTTATTCTTGGTTGCCCCGACACTGTCTGAGGTAGGTGTCACCGACGAAAGCCAGTTCCTGCCGCAAGACACCCAGTCGGCCTCGGCCCACAGACTGCTTAACGAGAAGTTCCCCACTACTACCGAGACCCCGGCCAGCAGTGGACTCCTCGTCCTCTACAATGCACATGGGCTCACTACCGAAGACATGCAGGAGGCAAAAGCTATTCGTGACTGGCTGGTCTCCAGTTCTGCACCGGAAGTAGTCAAGAGCGTCACCTCAATCTTTGACGGAGAGGCACTGCGTTCAACACTGCTGAGCGCCGACCAGACGACCATGTTGATGTCGGTGGACTTCTCAGTCCCTCCTCTGTCTGATGCGGCCAAAGAGGCCATCGTGCAAATACGAGATTATCTACAGTATGACCACCCGAATGTCAATGCATACCTCACCGGGGAAATCGGCTTTTTCCAAGACTTATTCGCTTCCATTCAGCAGACTATTGATAAAACTACAATCGTCACTGTGATTTTGGTGGCTATCCTCCTGCTCATCATCTATCGGTCACCGGTGGCAATGTTATTACCCCTCGTTGCCATCGGCTGCAGTTTTGCCGTGGCACGAGGGATACTGGGCTACATTGGTGCGGCTGGTATGGACATTTCCACGCTGGCAGACGCTTACCTGGTGGTGATCATCTTTGGGATTGGTACTGACTACTGTCTTTTCATCGTGTCCCGTTTCCGTGAGGAGCTCCGGAAGAGAGAGCGGAGTGAAGCCCAGGGTTTCACTATGAGGCACATTGGCCCGGTCATAGCCGCTAGCGCCCTGACCGTGATTGTTGCCTTCCTCTCGCTGGGTATCTCGCGTTTTGGCATGACCAAGACTACCGGATACGCACTGGCGATTGGCGTTGCTGTTACCCTAGTGGCTGGTTTGAGTCTAGTCCCGGCACTGATGTCGCTCTTCGGCAAGCACCTCTTCTGGCCCGCTAAGACCACCGGCACTCGCCGGGAAGGTGGTTTTGGCTGGGGTAATATCGGTAACTGGGTAAGCCAGCACCCGGTTGTAGTGGCCCTGCCCATTGTTGTCATACTCATACTGCCATATTCTGCACTATTCCATCTCACCCGGTCAGCCGATATCATCAGCCAGATGCCCAAGGGCGTTGAGTCGGTGCAAGGCTATCAGGTAATGAGTGAACACTTCCCCGTGGGCGAATTTTCACCGCTTTACCTCTTGATAGAGTCTCCTCAGGGGAACATCACCGACCCCGGTTCGCTGCCGGCAGTTGACGGGATAGCTCAGTCACTAGAAAATGTCTCCGGTGTTTCCCGGATAGACTACTATTCGGCTCCGAGCCGCCAACTATCAAGGTTAGCGACACAGGTCCGCGGCATTGGTGATGAACTGGGTACCGGCGGCGGGCTTGACAAGGTCATTACACTTCAGGCATCCAGCCAGTCGCTGCAAAAGCTGGTCTTGCAGTATCCCGGAATTGTGCAGAGCCAAAATTTCCAGCAAGCCGCGGTGAACCTGACCGAAGTTTCGGTCATAGCCAGCCAAATCTCTACCACCAAGCCCGAAAACCTGCCGACACTGTTGGTCCAGCTGCAGGGGGTGACCTACAAACTGGCTGACAATCTGGATGCACTGGTCAGCGAGTTCAGGCTTGCGGCTAACAGCCCGTTTACTGCTTACCTGTTCAACACCTATTTCTCCAAGGATAGAACAACCACCAGGGTCAATATCGCACTCAGCAGTGACCCCTACTCATCAGAAACTATCAATACGGTTGTTCGGCTCAGGGAAACGGTGGACAAGAGCATTAGTACATCGGCTCTGGAGGGGAGTTCTCACTACATCGGCGGCGAGAGCGCAACACGCGCCGACATTATGCTTACCAATGATGCCGACTTCGGTCGAGTGACCGGGCTCGCTACTGCCAGCATACTCATAGTGATAATTATTCTGCTTCGCAGTGTGCTGGCGCCTCTCTACATGGTGGCGACTGTGCTTCTTAACTATGGGGCTACACTGGGTATCGCCACCTGGCTCTTTCTCGATGTAATGAAGCACAGCAGCATGATTTACATGATACCCATATTCATCTTTGTCATTCTGGTTGCTCTGGGAGCTGATTACAACATCTTTCTCGTTTCGCGTATTCGAGAAGAGGCACAACAGCGGCCAATAAAAGAGGCCGTGAGTCATGCCGTAGCCAATACTGGTGGAGTAATAACGGCCTGCGGCATTATTCTAGCTGGCACCTTCGCAACTCTGACGACGGCGCCTCTTCAGGTGGTGCTCCAGATCGGAGCGGCGATTGCTATAGGCGTACTCATTGATACCTTCATTGTCCGGGCGCTCCTGGTGCCATCGCTGGCCACCCTCGCCGGGCGGTGGAGTTGGTGGCCATCTCGTTTGTTCCGGAGCTAAGTCAAATAGTGGAAGCACTTCACCGGTGGACTCGAAGAGTGTCTGACAGGGGTCACAAAACATCGTTTCGTTATCCCCTCCTGTACAGTATTCCTTATTAATTCACTTGGAAATACCTATTGACTTTAGGTCATACTAAGAATACCATAATGA
>JBGPRB010000117.1:0-9536 GCA_041489355.1 Dehalococcoidia bacterium | reverse complement strand
TAAATCACCCCCTCTTTATGTAAATTATACCATCGTTGTCCAGTTTAAAACATAAGAGTAATTTAAGAGAGGCGCCAGTCCCTCCTCCTTTTTTCCTCCAAATCATTTACCCTAGCTCTCAATCCAATTCAAATCTCCCCCCATTGTTTCTTGTTTCTCGGTTATTGTTTGGTTATTGGTATTTGTTTAGTATTTAGATATTAGTGCTTAGAGCTTCCCCTTTTCCCCTCCGCCTTGCATCGCCCAAAAGCTTTGCAGTAGAATAGGCGTAGTCACGTTTGAAAGAAAGCTTATGATTAACCATCCGGTACTGGTCTTGAACCAGAGCTACGAGCCGCTCACGGTCTGCCGCGCTCGCCGCGCCGTCGTCCTCATCTTCCGGGGCAAAGCGGAGATGATTGAGAACGGCGTCGGCGCTATCCACACCATCAGCGCCACTATCGAGCTCCCCTCGGTCATCCGCCTCGCCCAGATGATTAAGCGTCCCCATCGGGAAAGAAAGATGACCCGCTACGAGATTTTCAACCGCGACCGCTACACCTGCCAGTACTGCGGAGAGCAGAGCCGGCACCTCACGCTGGACCACGTCATACCCCGCTATCGGGGCGGCCAGCATACCTGGGAAAACGTCGTCAGCGCCTGTGTCGCCTGCAACCGGCACAAGGCCGGCCGGACCCCCAAAGAAGCCAACATGAAACTGATTCGCACCCCGCGCCCCCCGACCGGCAACCCCTTATTTAACGTCCCCTATCAATATCTGAGTAAGCGGGACGAGTGGCGGAAGTACCTGTATCAATAAGAGACCTCGGCGAGAGGCAGCTCCACCGTAGCTTCGCTATCCAGCTCCACCAGCACTGTTTCCTTGAGTGGATTGTTGCCCACCACGGTGGCCTCGCCCATGCGGGTCGATACCCGTTGCCCTACCTTGGGCATTTTCTCCTTCATGGCTCGGTATTGCTCCCCCTCGTAAGCCAGGCAGCACATCAACCGACCGCAGGCGCCGGAAATCTTCATCGGGTTGAGCGGCAGGTCCTGATCCTTGGCCATCTTGATGGAGACCGGGGTAAACTCGGTCAGGAAGCTCGCGCAGCACAGGGAACGTCCGCACCTTCCGAAACTCCCCAGCAATTTGGCTTCGTCACGACTCCCCACCTGCCGTAACTCCACCCTCACCTTAAACGTGCCGCTCAGCCGCCGCACGAGTTCGCGGAAATCAACCCTCTCCTCGGCGCTGAACAGGAATGTCAGGCGGCTGCTGTCAAGACTGTATTCGGCGGATAAAAGCTTCATCGGCAGTTGCAGTTCGCCGATTATCTTGCCGCATTCAATCAGGGCTTCCTCCGCCTTGGTATCGAGCTCCTCTGCCTTGGCGATGTCATCGGGCTCGGCCTTGCGTACCACCGGGCTCAGCGCCTCCTCCGACTCGCCGGCCAGCACCTGACCGGGTGCAATGACCACGTGTCCCAGTTCCATGCCCCGGCTCGTCTTCACGACCGCGTAGTCGCCGGGCTTCAGCGTAATATCACCCGCCTCGAAGTAATAAACCTTCCCTGCCCTTTTAAAACGTATGCCAACGATATTAGCCATATATCACGCCACCTGCTTCCTTTTTCGGTATATCGAGCATTAAAACTTCCAGAGCCAGCCGCGTATTGACATTCTGCCTGAGCTGTACCGCTGCCGACTTTATACTCTTGATAAAAGCCTTTATCTGAGCTAGTCGATAGCTCCCGGCTATCTCGATAAGCTCGTCTTTCCGGTCGATATTAGTAATCATATCGTAACAGCCCAGTTTGACCAGCATCAGGTCGCGCCAGTAATCGAGCCACCGTTCCAGTACGTCGTAGACCGCGCTGCGATTTTGACTGAAGCGGGCGGCAAGCTGGGCGACGTAAGCGAAACGCTCTTCGTAATCGGCCTTGATAATACCATTCAGCCGGTTCAACTCTTCGTTACGCTGCTGGATAAGACCATCATCTCTATTTGCCGAAAGCGCCCATCCCGGGCAGCCGTGGGAAAGTCCGGCGAGGAGTCTGGCACGTTCCGGCTCGATACTCCATTTTTCTCTCAGCGCCGTCGCTTCCTCAGCCGTCGATAGCGGCAGCAGGTCCAGACGCTGGCAGCGCGAGACCACCGTGGCCGGCAGCAATCTGTCATTGACCGTTAACAATATAAAGGTCACCTTATCGGCGGGTTCCTCCAGCGTTTTCAGCAGGCAGTTGGCTGCCTCTATTGACAGGAGCTCGGCGCCATCGATGATAAATACCTTGTGTTTTCCTTCGAACGGGGGCAGGTTGGCCGAGTGCTGTAGCTCTTTAATCTGGTCGATGCCAATCAGCTTGGCTTCCGCGGCATCATCGTTCTGGGTAAGGCCGATAATCTGGACATCGGCATGACTGCCTTTGACTATCTTTATGCAGGAAGTGCATTGCAGGCAGGGTCGCTCGGTAGCTTCGCAGTTGAGCGCCTGGGCCAGGTTCAAAGCCAGGGTCATCTTGCCGATATGCTGTGGACCGACGAAGAGGTACGCATGGGCCAGAGCGCCTGCCTTCAGGCTATACTGTAATAAGGAGACCGCCCGCGTTTGTCCGATAACCTGCCACATTAAGAGTCTCCTCGTTAAACGACGTCATGCCGGGTCAGGTCTTCCAGCGTTTCCCGTTGCCGGATAAGTCGGGCTTTGCCGTCCCTGACGAAGACGATAGCCGGGCGTAATGAGGCGTTATAGTTGCTCGACATCGGTATGCAGTAAGCGCCGCTGCCGGCTACCGCCAGGATATCACCCGCTTTAATCTCAGGCATGCTGATATCGTTGATAAGGACATCGCCGGGCTCGCAATATTTACCGGTAATGGTGACCTTGCCGGTTTCTTTTGCGGAGACCCTGTTCGCCACCAGCGCTTCCTGCCGGGCGCCGTACATAGGCTGGCGGATATTATCGCCCATGCCCCCGTCCATGCAGACATATCGCCGGATGCCCGGTATGTCCTTGATTACCCCCACCCGGTACAGCGCCACACCGGCGCGGGCGACTATCGCCCTGCCCGGCTCGATGATTAATTTCGGTAATGATAGCTTCAGCTTGCGGCACTGATTTTTAATTTCGTTGGTTATCGCCTCGGCATAGGTGGCAATGGGGGGTGGTACTGCCTCCAATACATACTGGACGCCGAACCCCCCGCCGACGCTCAGCACCTTGGTTTCAAAGTTATGTTTTTGCTTTATCACTGCCGCGTACTCAAGCACCACTTCAATCGATTTTAAATAGGGCTCCGTCTCGAAGATGCCGGAGCCGATATGAAAGTGCAGGCCGTCGACATTCAGATTGGGGGATGCCAGGGCTGTAGTGACCGCCTCGTCCCAGGTAGAACGCGTCAAACCGAACTTGGAGTCCACGATGCCGGTGGCGTTGTATTTATGGGTATGCGGGTCGATGCCGGGATTCAGGCGCAGCAGGATATCGACCTTCCTTTTGCCGGCGATTCCACGCAGCATGTTGAGCTCAGGCAGGTTGTCCACCACGATGTGGCGTATCCCGTATTGAATGGCCATTTCCAGCTCTTCAGCCGACTTGTTATTGCCGGGGAACTGCACCCTCTTCATGGGGAATTCCACCGAGCGAGCGATTCCCAACTCCCCGCCCGAGACTATATCCAGGTCGAGTCCTTCTTCTTTTACGAGCTGCAGCATAGCCTTGCTGATATAGGCTTTAGGGGAGTAGCAGACGATAGTATCAGGATAGCGCCTGGTGAACTCCGTCTTGAACTCCTGGCAGCGGCTGCGCAGGTCATTTTCATCGTAAATATATAGAGGCGTGCCGAACTCCTCGGCGAGCGCTACGCTATCGCACCCACCGATTACCAGGTGGTCTTTCTTATTGATTTCAGCGGTCTGCGGAAACAGGACCATTCTCGCTACATTAATTTTAATAGCCATCTTCACTTCACCTCTCACTTTTATATTATCAGCGACCAACATTGAAGTCAATGCATTTCCTTGTCCATTGGGAGTCATCAGTGTAAAATGAAGAGTGTGCTGGTTAATCAAGGCTGGAGTCGTCTTTTTCAGATTTTCCGATGAATGATAAGTTAGACCAATTCCGTAGCGAAGGTCCGGATACAGGAAAGCCCGGCCGTAGCCCGGGTGGCTTGTCGGCATGGCCGCAGAAAACCTTTGCCTCTTTCAAGAACCCTGTGTACCGCCTTTACTACCTTTCTATGGTAGGCCACTGGTCCTCCATGAATATGCAGATGCTGGCGCGCAACCTGCTTGTTTACCGCATTTCCAATTCTGGTGCGATTCTCGGTATACTGGCGCTGGCCAATGCCATCCCCATGATTTTAGTGACATTGCCCGGCGGCGTCATTGCCGACCGGATACAAAAGAAGACTGTGATACAGTTCGGCCAAATGGCTTCGGTTATCGTTTCTCTGGGTACGACACTCGCCCTTGTCTTTGGTTACTTGAGTCCCGAACATCCCGACTCGTGGTGGGTACTGATGGTTAGTGGTGTATTGCAGGGGGCGGTTATGGGCATCATCATGCCGTCCCGCTCAGCCATCATTTCAGAGATAGTCGGCCCGGAACACCTGATGAATGCTATATCGCTGAACAACCTGGGGATGAATGTGTTCCGGATATTATCCCCGGCGCTGGCGGGCTTTCTGATTGACGTTATTGATTTCTGGGCGGTCTATGCTATTATGACGGCTATGATTGTTATGTCTATGATTTGTATCATGTTAGTACCTCCAACCAGCGTTAAAACCGTCGAGGGAGGCAGCTCTCTGACCGATGTCCTGGAAGGATGGCGATATCTCCGTGGCGAAAAAACAATATTATATGTCCTGCTCTTTACCGTCGCCGCCACTATCCTTAGTGCGCCCTATGCCCAGCTTCTGCCCATGTTCACTGAAGATATCCTTAAAGTGAGTGCCACCGACATGGGAGTGCTGATAATGGTCTCCGGTATCGGCGCCATGATAGGTTCGCTTATCCTTGCCTCTCTATCGAATCGCAAGCGGGGGCTGATTATGCTCTTCGCCGGACTAATAATGAGTGTCGCGCTGGTAGGCTTTTCCTTCTCCAGCCGGTGGTACCTTTCGCTATTTTTGATTATTTTTATCGGGTTGGGGAGCAGCGGTCAGATGGCTCTGGGCAACTCCCTTATACAATACTATTCAGACGCCACCTACCGCGGACGGGTCATGAGCTTTTTCATGCTGGGCTTCGGTTTTAGCAGCCTGGGCGCATTCTTCGCGGGTATGCTCGCTGAAGGTGTCGGTGTTCAATGGTCTGTCGGCTCAATGGCGATAGTCCTGGTTATCGTTACTATAGTGGTGCTGGCTACGGTCTCAAGGATACGCAAGCTGGATTAGTCTATACTTGATTGACACGGCAGCATGAACGCCCTTAGAATATTCTATTCACGGTCTTTTAGGGAGGGATAAGTTATTGTATCAAAAAATTACCCTGGACAACGGATTGCGTCTGGTTACCGCCGCCATGCCCCATACCCGCTCGGTGTCCATCAGCTTTTTTATCGGCGCCGGCTCCCGGTATGAGACTGACGAAAGGGCCGGCATATCGCATTTTATTGAGCATCTCTGTTTCAAGGGTACTGCCAAGCGTCCCACGTCTACAGAAGTCTGCACACCTATCGAAGGCGTGGGGGGTATGCTCAATGCCGGGACCGATAAAGAGTTGACCATCTACTGGTGCAAGGTGGCGCAGCCGCACTTCGGCAGCGCCCTCGATGTCATGGCGGATATCCTCCTCAATTCAAAGTTCGACCCCGTGGAAATCGAAAAAGAAAGGCAGGTCATCATCGAGGAGATTAATATGTCTCTGGACTCCCCGGCGCAGCGTGTGTCCATGCTTCTTGACGAGCTTATGTGGCCCGGGCATCCCCTGGGACGCGATATCGCCGGCAGCAAGGAATCGGTGGCGGCTATCAACCGTGATATGATGCTCGACTACCTGGCCGGACAGTATCAACCCGATAATACCGTGCTGGCTATTGCCGGTGATATTCGACACGAGGAAGTAGCTGACGCCGTCGGTCAGGCAGTGGCCGGATGGTCAAAGAGCCGACCCCGCGCCGGTTTTACGCCTTACCAGGTCAATGCCGGGCGCCGCGTGCTGATTGAGAAACGCGATACCGAGCAGACGCAGCTGTGTTTGTCCCTGCCGGGTATATCGATTGTTCACCCGGACCGCTTCAAGCTGGACTTGCTCAATGTCATCCTCGGCGAGGGCATGAGCAGCCGACTTTTTATCGAGATTCGTGATAAGCTCGGTCTGGCTTACAGTATCCAGAGCTATGCCGAGCATTTCCTCGATACCGGTGCCATGACGATAGCCGCCGGAGTGGATAATAAAAATCTGGCAGTGGCTGTCAAAGCTATCATCGAAGAGCTTGCCCGCCTGAAAGAAATTATACCTGAAACGGAGCTAAACAAGGCCAAGGAATTGTTCAAAGGCCGCATCTGGCTGCGTATGGAGGACAGCCGCAGCGTGGCCGGCTGGATGGGCGGGCAGGAGATTCTCACCGGGGAAATCCTTACCGTCGATGAAGTCATCGCCATCGTCGATGCTATTACCGCCGGGGAACTACAGCAGCTGGCCGGGGAATTGCTCACAGGTGAAAGGCTCCGCCTGGCGGCGGTCGGCCCCATTGACCCGGACGGGCCCTGGGAAGATTTGCTGAGGCTTTAGGCAGAACTGTTATCGTAATAAGCGCATGCCTCCCGGATGCATTCCCGGTTGCGTCCCACGTACTGGCATTTGACCTGCGGCGATTCGCTCAATTTGATGTCCATCCTTGTTTTCAGGAATTCGATGGCCGCTTCCAGTGCCTTGCGACTGGCCCTTTTGCAGCAGCGTGGCCCGCCATCCGCCATTTTCCCCAAAGCAAAAGCCGTAGCCTCGTTAGCCAGTGACCGTGTTTTCCCCGTGATAGGAGTGGCCCCGGTGAGGACGCTCACGGCGATACCGACACCTATCGCGGCGCCGCAGGCTCCATAGAAACCGCACCAGCCGCCCGGTACTTTGGAACCCCTCTCCAGCGCTTTCTCCACGGCTCCTTCGGGGACAGGGTAACCTGAATTCTTTACCGCCGTGACGATAATAGCCGGCACCATGGCGTGATGCTCCGGCCCGTGCATCGGCACCGATGGATGGGACATTACCTTTTCCAGTATCGCGGCAGGGTCGGTGAGGGTGGTCGTACTGAGCACATCCCGCAGGACATCGATGGCGGCGCGTCGATGGCAGGAATCGCAGACATAGTGGCCTTCCGGACAGTATATCAGGGTGCCGGACTCTTTACCGCAGAAGGCGCATTTTCTCTTGACCTCTTCCGTTCCGTAGATAAGGGGCTTACCGCATACCCCGCAGTTATCCTTTGATTCCATATTGACTCCTTGGATATCGTCTTTAATTCAAGTATAGTGTGATTTTGTAGTAGCGGTCAATTTTAATGGTTTATTCTACCTCACCCCCTGACCCCCTCTCCTTACGAGGCAGGATGAAGGAGAGGGGGAAGAAAAAGAAAGAGGGGGACTTCGCCCCCCTCTTAAACGCCCCGTTGGAGATGGGGGAAATATCAGTTCAAAATCCCCCTTACCAAAGGTGAGTACACCTTGATGATATAAGGGGGAGCAGCATCAAAAATCTATATCCTAAAAATACGTATCAATTACTGGAAGAAGCGCGTAAAAGATGGGATTACTTCGTCTCGGATGAAATCGTGTATGAGGGGAAGTTCATCAATACTCATAGGGTGGAAGACCCCAGTTGGGTAGACAGCTATCGTATAGGCGACATTTGGTTCGAGGCGTGCGTTCATATCGGCAATAAATTCGGAATTGCTATGCTTATCGAGAATTGCGACGATACCTGGGTCATTGGGAGTCAGAGTAATCTTCGCACGGACATTGCATGGCGTAACGACCCGATGTTTGTCCGTGTTTACCAGAAGTTCCAAGTTTCTGAGCAAGTTAAGTTCGGGCCAATTCCTTCTGTTGTATGGCTGAAATCGTTTGATTTCACTGTGTGCTCTAGGCAGGACGAACTTAAGGGCGTTTCCGCCTCGCCTTTCATCGGTCATAGCAAGCGGGTCGTCATACAAGGGGAACTGAACCGACCTAGCTTGTTTAATTGTGAGTTTCTTGCCTCCCGTCTCCCGAATGTGCAGCATAGCAAGTTCCCAAGCAATATGGTCGAGCGAATCTCTGAGGTTAGTGACAATATCTCCGATAATAAGACCCCAACTCTCGGCTCTGAGGGAAGGCTCCATATCCACATTAACCAACTTTGCAGTGCCGTGAAATATGGGCTTTTCCCCGATGGTATATTGTGGGTCGAACGAACACCCAATACTCCGTTTGAGAGCATTGATGTGTATATTCGCCCTCTTAATCTTGAGTCTGGCGCTATGAAGTGGTTGCATATGTTATACTATCCTTTTAAAACAAGTAGCCGCCACCCTTAACGGACAGCGGCTACTATATTTTTTATCTTACTTGTAAAAGCCGTTTTACCGGCTTACATTCCGTAATCGCCCATACCGCCCATGCCGCCACCACCGGGCATAGCCGCTCCCTTTTCCTTCTCGGGGATATCGGCCACCAGCGATTCGGTAACCAGGACCATTATGGCGATGCTGGTAGCATTCTCCAGGCTGGTCCTGACCACCTTGGTCGGGTCGATGATACCCTTCGCTACCATGTCACCGAACTCGTCGCCCTCGGCATCATAGCCGATGCCCTTCTTGCTCTTTCTCACGGAATCGATGATGACCGAACCGTCCTTGCCGGCATTGGTGGCAATCCAGCGGAGCGGCTCAGTGACGGCCTTGCGGACAACATCGACGCCGGTAGCTTCATCGCCTGTAAGGCCGAGTTTGTCCAGTACATGAAGCGAGTTCAATAAGCCGACCCCGCCTCCGGGAAGGATGCCTTCCTCCACGGCAGCCCTCACCGCCGAGAGTGCATCCTCGACGCGGTGCTTCTTCTCCTTAAGCTCAACCTCGGTGGAGGCACCTACTTTGATGACGGCAACGCCGCCTACCAGCTTGGCCTGCCTCTCCTGAAGCTTCTCTTTATCGAAGTCGGAGGTAGTCTCCTCAATCTGGGCTTTAATTTGCTTGATTCTGCCCTTGATTTCCTCCTCGGAGCCTTTACCTTCGACAATCGTGGTATTGTCTTTATCGGAAGTCACGCGGCGGGCCCGGCCCAGGTCTTCCACGGTAACCGAGTCCAGTTTCCGCCCGACCTCTTCGGAAATAACCTTGCCGCCGGTAAGGATGGCCATATCTTCCAGCATGGCCTTGCGGCGGTCGCCGAAGCCGGGGGCTTTAACACCCAGAACGTTGATAGTGCCGCGGAGCTTATTGACCACTAATGTGGCCAGCGCTTCACCATCGACATCCTCGGCGACGATGAGCAGGTTCTTGGAGACCTGCAATATTTTTTCCAGGGCCGGCAGCAGGTCGGAAACCGCCGAGATTTTCTTATCGGTAATCAGGATATACG
>JBGPRB010000116.1:0-9556 GCA_041489355.1 Dehalococcoidia bacterium | reverse complement strand
TTTTCTTTAGCGATAGGGTATGAGTATTTAACGAATTGGTCTTGAACCGGCATCACGAATGAAGTGCTGCCCCAGGAAGAGCAGGAGCCATCCAGAATCGCATGTTGTACCTGGGTTCTGGGAATTTGCTGCGGGGTGGGGTCAAAATTGATAGCTCTCTGTGCCGCCGTAATATTTATCATTACCGAGGGTCTGGGAAACTGCAAACCGATTTTACCGACTCCCGGTTTTCCCAGCCCCTGCATTCCCAGCTGTATCGCTGCCAACCTGGCTGTTTCATGTCCGTATGGCCCTCTCATGAAATTGCCGCCTTCCATCGCAATGGACGTTGCTTTAGATGCCCAGGCTCTGGCTAGCGCTTTAATCGTCCATACCGGAACACCGCATTTACGAGAAGCCCAAGCCGGTGTCTTGGGCACGCCGTCTTCCTTTCCCAGCACGTAATCCCTGAATTTCTCAAAGCCGACGACGTGAGTGGCTACATAATCCTTGTCATACTTTCCTTCGGTAATCCAGGTATAAATCACGGCTAGTTGCATGGCGGCGTCTGTATTGGGCAGTATGGGTATCCATTTATCAGCGTGGACCCCTGCCGAGTAGTTCAGGTCAGGCGTGACGAATATTTGCTTTATTCCCACCTCGGTGAACCACCACATCGTTTGACTGCAAAAACGGCCGTGCGCGCCGCCGGTTGTGGTTTCCCAGTCGCCGCTCCACACAATCATATCGGTATTCTCCATAATATCAGAGAAGGTCGGCGCCGGAGTCGGTATGCCCCTGGCCATGTCTCCCCAGACGTGCTTTGCCCCCCAGTACCAGCCCTCCCAGCTATCCGGGTTCCTGACTTCGCGGGTGTAACCTCCGAACTCGCTTAGAAGCTTTTTATGACACCCGCTGGCGGCATGCACGGTTTTCGACTCGTGATGCCCCTCCTCGCCGCTGCAGAGTACGGCATACGGGCCGTATTTCTCTTTCACTCTCTTTAGTTCATTGGCTATTATGGTTGTAGCTTCGTCCCACGATATCCTCTTGAACTTGCTCCTGCCGCGGTTCTGCGGGTTTCTCTCGCCGTCAGGGTCCCAGTCGACCCTCTTTAGCGGATACTCGACTCTGTTAGGAGAATAGACACGTTTTTTATAGCCGTGAGTCAGATAAGGGGGCATTGTCTTCATCGGAGTTTCAAAAGTCTTGCCGCCAACCTCAAACTTCCACATGCTGGGTGCCAGCTCCTCTCTGGTATACCCGGTCTCATTGAGGTGTAATGGTCTGATTCTGACTATTCTCCCGTTCTTGACGTCAACCGCTGAAGGCTCGATGCAGTGATTAAGGCCGATATCCTTGATGAAAGTTACCTCTGGTTCAAAGGCAGGCTCAACCACTCCTGCTGCCTGTGGATGTTCCTCCATGACATGAGTTTTTAAAGCGTCAAGGGTATCGAACTTCAGGCCATCGTAAGGACAAACAAGCTTCTCCGCCGATATTGTCTTTACTCCCCTTGCATGCCTGGTCGTATAGTGAGACTGCAAATCTGCAAAAGTAAAAAACTCATCGCCTTCTACGGGGCACTTGAACATGGGGGGCTTAACTGTCGTTGTAAAGTCTGGGGCGTCAAGAGTTTTGTTTACCTCGACCGGGCCGTCACTCACCAGAGAATCGCGCTTTGCTATTTCTCTTTTATCTTTTTGCACCGATATTTCCCTTTTTGAATTCATTATTTTTTACAGGAAAGGATTTAGCTTTAAAAAATGGAGCCAGCGGGGGGAATCGAACCCTCGACAAGCGGTTTACGGACCTGTATGAAAGTTTATCATATCGAGGTGTTACACTCAAATTAGAACTAATGTACCAGCCGAGGAAATCTGGTTTTGAGCGTGATATATTAATCAACCATAGGCCGTTTCGTTTTATCCGTTAGCTTTTTGTTAGCTGTTTTAGGCTCGATTTGGAGCTTTTTGCTTCATAATAAGAAGAATTGTTCGATTTCGGCTCGAATATTCTTTTTCACTCAGGAATGACTTAATAACTGAGAAGAAGACACACTTAGATAGGCTGCCAGGTGAAGACGCCTTTATTGTGCGTTATATAGCCAAGACCCGGGAACGGAAAATGACAGGCAAAAACAAGAATCCCGGATTTCGCAACATCAGATAGTATCTGAGCCCTTGTATGTAATGCTTGTTCAGGCGTAACATCGAATGATGATAAATATTCAGGATGAATGAATTCTACTTGTGAATGGATTATATCTCCGATACAAAGAAGTCGTTTTTCATCCGACGATATTTCTACCATGCTGTTTCCTGGCGTATGTCCGGGAGCTGCTATGAGTTTAATACCAGGCAGTATTTCAACATCATCCTTCACCAGGTCAAATTGGTCTTGGATGGGTAAAAGGTTCTTTCTGGCGGCACTGAAAAACATATTCTGAAGCTCGTTACTCCCTGGTTGGGTTAACCAATATTTCCACTCCCTTTCGGACGTTATATAACGAGCGCTGGGGAATATAGGCCTTCCCTGTGAATTAAAGCTACCACCGGCATGATCTATGTGACCATGGGTGAAAATGATTCTATCAATATCCGAACATCTTATTCCTTCTGCCTCTAAGTTTTCAGCTAACCTCCCGGCAGTAGACTGAAATCCGTCTCCACATCCGGTATCTATGAGTATTTTATGGTCCCCTGAGTCGATAAATAGACAGCCTAAGCTGGATACCTCTTCGTTCTCCGAGCCCTGGTTCACAAGCGTCCCATCGCTAATAACTATACATTCGAACTCTCCTATGTTATAGCGAAATCCTGTTTCACGCATTGGTTTGTCCCTTCTTCCACTCTAAAATTTTTCACGATCTGGGTCTATCTTTATACCTTGTATATCTTGCAGAGAAAGGAACGCCATGGTTCTGAGCCTGTTTGAGGATCACAGGACATCCCGTGTGTTAGCATATTAACGTTTGACTCTGTAAACCCGTATTCCCACGGTTCTTTTTCTGGAAACCACCAGCCATGCTGGGCGCTAACAACACCAGGGTGAATACTTTCTGTCAGGCTGGCTCTCTGTTTGATCCTGCTGCCTCTTGGACTTTCGATCCATACCCAATCATCATTATTGATACCTAACTTGGTAGCTGTACTGGGGTGAATTTCAACCTTTGGTTCCGGGTTTAGCCGGCGTAGCGATTTGATCTGTCTACCCTCAGTATGAAAAAAAGCCTGGACCCTGGCTCCGGTCGTGATTATTAACGGATACTCCTTAAAAATGTCTGGTGTAGAATAGGGACTTTCTGGAGGTTCAACGTAATAGGGCAATGGATCATAGCCCATATCTTTCAAAGCTGAACAGTAAATTTCGAATTTACCGGAAGGCGTTTTAAATCCGACCTGTTCGTATTTTTTGTATTGCATATTACCTTTGAGAATGGCAATTTCCTTAAATTCCTTAAAGGTCATCCCTGTATCCTTCAACAACCAATCGCAATATTCTGTGGTATTATGCCATGGAAAAGAATCTGCCATTCCCATACGATGGGCAAGATCGAAAATAATTTGCTTATCATCCCGGCATTCACCTATAGTATCCACCTTTGACCGGGCAGTAACACACCAGACCATATGAAGGTCAGGTACATCGTCAGTTTCCGGCCAGCTGGCAGCCGGCAGGACGATGTCGGCAAATTGAGTCGTGGGTGTCATAAACAGATCAGCAGCAACTATGAAATCGATTTTCCGCAATGCCTGGACCATCCTTAAACAATCGCTGTGACCGATTAACAAATTGCTTCCCATAATAAACAGGGCCTTTATGGGATAAGGTTTCTCCGTGAGTACCGTATTAATGAACTCTCTCGGTTGTATTGTCGTACTCAACTTATATTTACTGGCTCCAATCATTTTTTGCTTTGATTCAAGGGGTAGCTTATCTGGCAACTCTATATCTGGATTGAGACGCGGTGCCTGTATAACCACGTTGGAAGGAGGTACCCAGAAAACATCACCACCCGGAACATCTATATTGCCCGTAATACCGGATAGTAGCAGTAAGGCCCGAATAGTCTGAAAATTGTTTACTCCCTGGTCTATGCCGACGCCCCATTGTAGACAGGCTGGTTTCGTCGTAGCATATAATCTCGCCGCTGCTTTTATAACGTCGGCGGGAATCCAGGTAATTTGAGCCACTTTTTCCGGGGAATAGTCTTCGACTCTCTCCATCAGCTCGGTAAAACCAAGAGCCCACCTGTTAACAAAATCTTTGTCATATAACTTTTCTTTGATTATCGTATGGAGCATACCCAGGGCCAGGGCGGCATCCGTCCCGGGACGAATTTGCAGCCAGTGGTCAGCTTTAGCGGCTAATTTAGTTCTTCTGGGATCGATAACTATTGATTTTGCACCTTTATTCAATACCTGGGTTAGTTGATAGCTGCACATGCCATCAGCAGCCCCCACTTCGGTCAGGTTACAACCCCAGACAAGTACGCATTTTGGTTTAATTCCACCAAAACCGTAATAATCACATACAGGCAGGGCACCGCACGTCATCGCTGAGGCCATTAATCTGGGACCATAACAGAGGTGGGCGAAACCGAGACGATTAGGGGTACCCAGGCAATTGAGAAACCGGTGAAACATTACATAGTAAGGCCTGCCTGTTCCCCTTGCTCCGACAATTGATTCAGCCCCAAAATTTTGCTTTGCTTTAAGTAATTCCTCACTGACCGTATCCAGTGCCTCGTCCCACGTAATCCTCTGCCACTTATTTTCCCCGCGGGAACCTGCCTTCTTCATGGGATATTTCAGCCGGTCAGGATGATATAATAGCTCTGGAGCTGATTTACCTTTGACGCAAAGATATCCTTGTGAAGTAGGGCTATCAGGATCGCCGGTCACTTTTACAAGCTTCTCGTCTTTCATATGTAGCAGGACACCACATACGCCATGGCATCCCCGGCAGGTAGATTTAATGACACGATATGACATATTTCAGCGCGTTACTTCCGATTTTGGATGATAAGAGATAATCGGTTTTTCAATCGCAAGCATCCTAACATATATATATTTATTTTATTCTTTCATTTTACAACATCAGGGATATTCTGTCGTATTAAGCTTTATATACTTTGCAGAGGAATCCCATCATCTTGGGCGAACCCGTTTCTGAACTATTTTTTTTGGAATGGCTCTCCATTATAATCATTTTCTCAATCGTTGCCAATTGTTGTACTTTAGATGGACATGCCGAAGACAACCGATGAGAAGCAAAGTTGTGGTAGAATAACTTACTGGAGAATGCGTACTTGCATTGAGCTAATTTCATAAGCAGCCCACAAAATTCTTTATATATGAATAAACGTCTAGCTGTATTAGTGGCTTGTTTCTTTACCGTATTCATATCATATTCTATCAGATATGGCTACGGTGTACTTCTTCCCGAGATGCTTCCCTCCCTGGCTATCTCCAAGACTGAGGCAGGAGTGATTTATGCTTCATTCTTCATAGCTTACACGGTCTTCTCTCCTCTGCTTGGCCTGATAGGAGACAGATATGATGTACGCCTGCTTCTTACCCTTTTTGCCGCTATACTTGGAGCGGGAACATTCCTCATGGGTTACGCTTCATCGCTTATTCAAGCGAGCTTGTTCTTTACACTCGCTGGCATCGGCTCCGCCGCCTGCTGGGCTCCTGTCATGGCACTGGCACAAAGATGGACCAGCGATAAACATAGAGGCAAGACACTGGCTTTTGTTGATATTGGTAGTGCCCTGGGTATCGTTGGTAGCAGTGCCGCTCTGCCGCTGATAGTCGGCGCTCATAGCTGGAGGACAGGCTGGATGATTCTTGGCGCCTTAGGCTTCGCGGTGGCAGTAATGAACTTACTTATGATAAGAAGCCACCCGGGAGAGCCATCCGTACTCAACGGGACAAGGCTCGAACGACATAGCCTTGAGCCCGTCAGCGTCTTATACCTGAAACTTTTACGTGACGTAAGATTCTGGCTCATTGGTCTGGCTTATCTGCTTACCGGTTTTGCCATAATTGTACCATTCACTTTCCTGACCACCTATGCCTCCCAGGAGCTTGCCCTCCCTTACGAAATGGCAGCGGGGCTGATAACCGTGGTAGGCATAAGCGCTGTAATTGGTAAGATCGTTTTGGGTTCTCTATCTGATAAAATACGAAGGATTAACATCATGATGGTGTGTGCTCTGCTGATAGCTGGAGGGAGTTTAGGAATGGCGTACGGGCGGGGTGTTGTATTGACCATATTCACCACCATTTTCGGGCTTGGCTACGGGGCTGTCTGGTCGATGTATGCTGCATCAGCCTCAGACTATTTCTCCAAGGAGTCTGCCGGTAGTATTGTTGGCTTATGGACCCTGTATTTAGGCGTTGGCTCAACTATTTCTCCCATAATCGCTGGCTGGATAGCTGACACCACAGGCACACTTGCCTGGTCATTCGTCCTGGCTGCGGCGGGCGCCGCTATATCCTTTATTCTTCTGGTTCCAGTATGGAGAAAAGCGCCGTCGTGTAGCTAATCCGGGAATCAGTGATTTGAACCTTCTAACGAAGGGTTAAATCAGGCATTAACCGTGGATGTTATTTAAAACCTGATGATGCAGCCCATAATAAAATATTGACAGACAATCACAAATTATTACATACTTTGCGATAAAGGGTCATATCAAAGGTTTGTAGTCGTAGTGAGTATTGAGGTGAAAGAATGAAAATAGGTTTTATTGGAATTGGCCAAATGGGGAAACATATGTCAAGAAATATACAGGCGGCTGGATACAGCCTTATGGTTAATGATTTACACAAAGAGTCGGCCGTACACCTGCTGGAGAAAGGGGCGGAATGGGCTGGCACTCCTCAGGCCGTAGCAGAATCTTGCCGGATAGTTATCTCTTGTTTGCCGGGCCCCCAAATTGTAGAACAGGTGGTTTACGGGAAAAATGGCCTTAAGTTTGGCTGGAAGAAGGGGGATGTCTATATAGATATGAGCACTAATTCTCCTTCGACCATCAGGCGCATAGCAGGAGATGCCATTGCTATGGGAGTGACCGTAATGGACGCTCCGGTAAGCGGAGGCACAAAAGGTGCCGAGATGGGCACGCTGACCATTATGGTCGGAGGAGATAAAACCGCTTTAGAAAAAGTAAGGGAAGTCCTGGAATCGATGGGTAAAAAAATCTTTCATGTGGGCGATGCAGGTTGTGGCAATGTCGCTAAGTTAGTAAATAACATGATTGGATTAGCCTGCGGCTCAATCACGGCAGAAGGTTTCGTGCTTGGCGTAAAAGCTGGTATTGATCCCAATGTGCTATACGAAATAATCAACGTCAGCACCGGAAACAACTGGAACTTACAACAGTACCCCAACACGGTTTTCAAAGGTAACTTCGAGCCCGGATTCAAGGTGAGTCTTGCTTACAAAGATATTGGTTTAGCCTTAGCTCTGGGTGATGAATATGGAGTACCTCTTCCGGTGGGAAAAGCGGTGGCAAAAGACCTCGAGGGTGCTATGACGGCAGGTCTGGCTGACAAAAGTGTCGATTCAGTGATAATTAATCTGGAAAAAACAACAGGAGTACAGGTGCGTACGTCTAAATAAATGGGAATAAAACTGGCGAAATAGTGTATTTATTATTATACTTGATATAGTCAACGGAGCACTTTAAGGTCAATCAAAAGTAGATTGGTCTGACGTCTCAAGAAGACCGGAGAATAAGTTTTATTATAATTTTTAATTATTGGATGTAAACATGAATGATTTATTTAGTCTGGAGGGTAGGGTCGCTATTGTTACCGGAGGGAATGGAGGCATCGGTAAGGCCATTGCCTGTGCCCTTGCCTCGAAAGGTGCCGGTATCGCGGTTGCCGCACGTAACCGGACCAAAACAGCCAGGGCAGTCAAGGAAATTAAAGAGAATTACGGGGTTAGTGCCCATGGCATAGAAGTAGATTTACTGCATGAGGAACAGATTGACCTTATGGTGAAAAAGGTAATGGAAGTCTTTGGTAGAATCGATATACTGGTTAATAATGCCGGTATTGCCGAGGGCAAGAAACCTCAAGATGTATCCATCAATGAGTGGGACATGGTACTGAATACCAACCTCCGGGGTACTTTTCTATGCGCAAAAGCAGTATATCCGCATATGAAAGACAAGGGAGGAGGCAAAATCATCAATATCGGCTCCATGGCCTCAATTTTCGGCTCGGCATTTTTACCCGCCTATAGCGCGAGTAAAGGTGGCATAGTACAATTGACGAAAAGCCTGGCAGTGGCGTGGGCTCCGGATAACATTCAGGTCAACGCTATCCTGCCCGGATGGTACAAGACTGGCCTGGGAGGAGAGGCGAGAAAAACCGACTCGACCCATGAAAGACGCATTGCTTCGTTTACGCCCATGGGACGTTGGGGTAAAACCAACGAACTGGGTGGTGCCGCCATCTTCCTGGCTAGCTCTGCCTCTGATTTCGTTACCGGTGTGGAGTTACCTGTAGATGGCGGTTATTCTATCAGCTTGAATGGCATGGACGGACCATTCTCTCCACCAGGCGCCAGGTCCAGATAGCGTACTTTCAGAGAATATCGCGGCATTGTTTAAGATGCCGTCTAAGCCTGTTTATATCCCTGCTTTCTTAAGTTGCCCGTGTGGTCAGCCGCCTTTATCGCCGCTATAATCATCTCCTTGGTAACGGGCATTGCCTCATTATGTATGGGATTCTCTTTGTCCATGATAACTTCAGCAACCTTGGCTAAAGCCGAATCCGAAGTGTTGGGAAGGCCTATCTCGGCTAATGTAGTCGGCAGGCCAAGTGATTCACAAAAAGTATAAACCTCATCTATAATTTCCTTTTTTTTATCTGTAAGAAACAGCGAAGCCTGCGTCCCGAAAGCAACGATTTCTCCATGCAGGTAGTTCTCGGTTTCTTTGAGAGCTGTAAACCCTATCTGGATACCGTGTGCCCCTGCCAGACCGCAGCTTTCAAACCCCAGTCCGCTTAACAAGGTATTCGCTTCGATAATATGTTCCAGGGCCGGTATAACTGAATGCACCTCGCAAGCCCTTTTCGCGGCCAGTCCGTACTCAAGAAGCGTCTGATAACAGAGGTGAGCCAAAGAATATGCCGTCATCGAACCGGTATCCCCCGTAGAAGTCATATTAGCGGCGCATTTCTTCTGGCAGGACTCAGCCTCAAACCGTGTTGATAAAGCATCTCCCATGCCGGCAACCAGAAACCTTACCGGGGCTTCGGCGATTATTTTTGTATCTATCAGCACCACGTCCGGATTCCTTTTATGCTGCATAGGTCTATCATATACCCCCTCCGGGGTATAGATTACGGAAACCGCACTGCAGGGTGCATCGCTGGCAGCTATAGTAGGAACAATTATCAAGTATTTTTGCAGCTTATCAGCCACCGCCTTAGCGGTGTCCATTACCTTGCCGCCACCCATGCCGATAACTACCTCGCAATTTGTCTTGCCCGCTAGCTTAATTAATCTGTCAATCTCAATATCACAACACTCACCCTGGAACTTCTCGGGT